>CAYMHO010000273.1:0-9820 GCA_964390195.1 uncultured Fimbriiglobus sp.
GAAGCAGGGCGGCGGCGGGTACGACGACATGTACTACCCGGCCTCGGCCGCTGGTACCCGCCGGCCCGCCCGGGGGACGCGCGACCCGGTCGCGCGTCCCCCGGGCGGGCCGTGGTCATTTCGCCTTCAGGGTCAGGTCGAACGTCGGGCGGGTCTTGCCGCCGGTGAACGTCACCCCGGCCGGGCAGTACGGGATCCCGTCCGGGTGCCCTTTCAGCACCTCCGCCTTGCACCCGACCGCCGTGACGCCGTGTTCGGCCAGCGGCTTCACCTCGCCCGGGTCGGACACGCCGTTCCCGTTCGCGTCGTGCCACAGGGCCAGCCCCTTCAACTCGTCACCGGTCAGTTGCCCGTCGCGGTCGTCGTCCAGCGCCCGCAGCGCCGCGTACCCGTCGGCCCAGAACATCCAGAACGTCACGCTGCCGAACAGTTGCAAGGCGGAATCGACCTTCCCGCTCCCCTTCGGGTCGTACACCAGCCACCCCGCCTTCGGGGTGACCCACGTCCACTTCCGCTTCACCCCGGTGCCGTCGGCGTCGAACGCCACCGCGGCGGTGGGGTCCTCCAGGTCGGCGGCGGTCAGCCCGTCCGCCAGCGGCACGGCGATCGGCGTGACCGGCCGCGGCAGCTTGGCCAGCTTGGCCGCCTTCTCCTTGAGGGCGGCGATCTCGTCCTTGTCCTTGTCCGTGTCGAGCAGGGCGATCAGGTAGCCGCCGGCCTCGCCGGTGACGGTGTGCCCGCCCAGGCCGAGCGCTTGCAGGTCCTTTTCCTTCTCCCAGGCGTCCCCGATCAACTTGCGGTACAGTTTCACCGCGTCGTCCTTCTTGCCGGCCTGGGCCGTCACCCACGCCTGCCCGATGCGGGCCTTCAGGTCCTTGCCGTTCAGTTCGACCGCCTGGGCGTACAGCTTCACCGCCGCGTCCAGGTGGGCCTGGGCCTTGGCCGCCGCCTCTTTGTCGTCGGTCTTCTCCACCTTGCCGAACGGCACCAGCGGCGGCTCGAACCCGAACCACACCCCGCCGCCCCGCTTGTTCGTCTCCAGTTCCTCCGCCTTCTTGGCGTAGGCCATGGCGTGCGCGCGGGCCAGGTTGAGCAGCGATTCGGCCTTCTTCGGGTTGTCCTTCACCTCTTTTTCCAGGTTCTCGATCAGGCGGGCGACGGGCACCTTCTCCAGGTCCGGGCGGAGGAAGATGGCCGGGGCGGGGGCGACGGCGGCGAGCACCGCCGCCATGGCGAGCAGGCGTCTCATGGCGACTCCGGGGTGAGGGGGAGACGCCGGCAGTGTACCGGATTACGCGGGCGGTGTGGGTAACGGGGCCGGGGCCGGTCGTCCGCCCTTCCGCCCGGCGGCCAGCAGGTACACCAGCACCCCGACGCCGATGAACCCCAGCCCGACCCACGCCTTCCACCGCTTCTCCGGGTCGAGGAACATGCTCACCATCACCGCCGCCATCGCCAGCACGTACACCGCCGGCACCACCGGGTAACCCCAGCACTTGTACGGCAGGGCGGCGGTGCGGTCGGCGTGCTTCCACCGCAGGACGAACAGCGCCACCACCGCCAGCGTGTCGAACGCCACCGACCCGAAGATGACGAAGTCGGTCAGCATGTCGAACGGCGTGTCCGTCTTCGCTTCCCCCGTCTTGGCGTCCGTCGCCACCCGCCAAGTGCCCTCCTTGAACTCCCACAGGTTGAAGAGGTCGCGATTGGTTCGGAGCAGCACCCCCAGGCCGAGTACCATCGTGATCGACCAGACGGCGAGCAGGGCGGTGGCGAAGGTGGGCGTGCGGAAGCGGGCGTGCAACCGGCCGAAGATGCCGGGGGCGAGGCCGTCCTGGGCCATCGCGTACGGCAGCCGCGGGCCGACCAGGATGTTCCCGTTCACCGCCCCGAACACCGACATCATCACCGCCAGGCTGGCCGCCATCGCCCCGGCCGGGCCGACGAGCGTGCGGCAGAAGTTGCGGGCGACGGTGGTGCCCTCGGACGAGTTCACCATGTCGGCCGGGCTGAGGGCGGCGTAGTAGGCCACGTTCGCCGACACGTACAGCACGATCAGGCAGCCGACCCCGGCGAGCAGGGCGAGCGGGATGTTCCGCTGCGGGCGGGTGACCTCCTCGGCCATCGGCCCCAGGTTCATCCACCCGTGGTACGCCCACAGCACGGCCACCGCCGCCGACCCCAGTCCGATCAGCCGGGCGAGCGGGTAATCCGTCGGCCACGCCGGAGACATGTTCGCGGTAGTCGGCTGGCTCGGGGCGCCGGGCCACAGCAGCACCGCCAGTGGGAGGAGGGCGATGGCCACGATGCTCGCCACTTTGATCAGGGTGACGACGAACTGCAAACGTGCCCCGAGCAGCGTCCCGCGGGCGTTGATGACCGCCAGTACCGCGATCAGCCCGACGGTGAACGCCCGCTGCGGCCAGTACCCGAACCCCTCCGCCACGTCCGGCCGCACCTCGGCGATCAGGTTGGCCAGCGACTCGGTGAACATGGACGCGAGCGCCGCGATGCTCGCCCCGCGGTTGATGCCGAAGTCCACCCACCCGGACAGGAAGGCCATCGGCCGGCCGAACGCCTCGCGGAGGAACACGTAGTTCCCGCCGGCCCGCGGGAACCGCACCGCCACCTCGGCGAAGGCCAACGCCCCGAGCAGGGTGACCACCCCGACGCCGACCCACACCGCCACCGATAAGCCGAACTCCGGGGCGGCGTCCGGCTTGGCCACCGCCGCCGCCTTCTTGAACACCCCGGTGCCGATGACCGTGCCGACGACGATGGCCGCCGCCAGCCACGGGCCGAGCACACGGGGGAGGGACGGGGGAGCAGGCGGGGCGGGCGGGGTGGAGTCCATGAGGGCCGATGGTAGCAACTCGCTCCGCCCGACGCGAGCAGACAGCGTCCGGTTCTCTTCCGGCCGGGTCTCAATTCGTGTCGGGGTGTCAACCGGGTGTAACCGTTTCCGGCGCGGTGTCGGCGACTTTTCCGACAGCTCTCTTTTCTCGCCGGAATCTTCGAACTGTGGCGTTGAAGAGTGCGTCGCACAGGTGGAAGATTCGTTACTCTCCGCTCAGTTTGACCGCGGCTTCGCCCGGCCGCAACCTTGGCACGAGGGTTCGCCCGTGAATATTTTCCGTTCGCGTCTGGCATGGGTTGTGGTGTTCTGTGCGGGCTTCACCGCCCCCGCTTTCGCCAACCCGATCGCGGTCGGCCTCGGCAGCACCATCGACGCCAAGTTCACCGGCGTCCACCCCGGCCAGGGCAGCGCCGGCATGTACAACTGGACGAGCGGGAGCACCACCTATTCCGGGCTGGTGTACGCCGACCCGGCCACCAACAGCTTCGTCTCGTTCTGCATCGAGCGGACCGAGTACACCAGCTCCAGTTTCCAGCCGTACACCCTGCGTCCCCTGGAGCAGGGGCCGAACCCCGGCCCGCACATGGCCCCCGGCACGGCCGACGCCCTCCGCGCCATGTGGGCCGAGTACCGCGACGACATCGACACCGCCGCCGAGGCGGCCGCCTTCCAGAACGCCGTCTGGCACCTGCTCGCCCACCCGGACATCGTCCCCGTACCGAACCCGACAGGCAACCCGTCCCTGCTCGCCGGCAACCCGTCCCTGTTCGACCAGTTCGTCAACCCGCTCAACTGGAACTCCGGGTTCGCCAACCTGGCGGTCATATCGAACAACGGCCTCCAGGACCAACTGGTGCAGGTGACGTTCAACGCCGAGCTGACCGCGACGCCGGAACCGGGCATGCTCGCCCTGGGCCTGCTGGTGCTGCCGGCCGTACTACTGCGGCGGCGGCTGATGAAGGCGTAGTCAAACGGCACGCGCGAACACAGAGGCCCGACCGTGAGGGCTGACAGTCCCTCACGTCTTTGGGGTTGACAGTTCGTACTGGAGGATGGCCTGGAACCGGAGCCACCCTCGCCAGACGGTTTGCCAGCCGGGCGGGTCGCGATCGGGGTTGTCCTTCGTGTACCCGCCCAACCAGGACAGATGGGCGAAGACGTCCCGGACCGTCACCAGCGGTCCCGGCCGCACCCGCAGGCGGGGGAGGATCGCCACCCAACTGGCCGGCACCGCCGTGGCCGGTTGAGTGGCGAGCGCCGCATCCCGCGCCGCCAGTCGCAGGTTCAGCAGCAGAACCGCCACCACGCTCAGAACGGCCAGCCACGCCTGCACCTTCCGACCCGACTGGAACTGGCACCCCTCGATCCGCAGGCCCGTCTTCGGCACCTTGTGGTACTCCTCGATCTGCCAGCGGCAGGCGTAGTACTCGCCCACCTGGCGGATCTGCTCGGGGGTGGTGGCCGGCTGGTTGGTCAGCAACAGCCACTCGGGCGGGGCCACCCCGGGCGGCGGGTCCGCCTCCCACACCACGGTCAGCGGCAGTGGCACCCGCGGGTAGTCCCCAGTCCGCACGTGCGGGGGTCGCAGGTGAGAATCCCCCGCCACCTTCACCAGATCAAACCACCGTCCGCACGCGCGAGGGTTGCAGGACCGTCTCCAGGGCGACCGCCGCCAACCGGGCCGTTCGCCGTGGCCCTCCGCCCCGAGCCGGGATACCCAGATCCCACCGGGCGACGGCCGGCCACGCGCGGACGGCGTCGTGCAGTGTCTGCTCGGCGGGGAGGTCCGAGCGACCGGTGCCCAACGCCCGGTTCTGGGCCGAGCGGACGATGAACGTGCGGCGGCGGGCGGTCAGTTCCCACAGCACCTCGAACGCATCCGCCCCGCGGTCCATCACGTCGATCCAGGTGGCCCCGGCCGGGGCCGGGCCGATCTCGTCGAGGGCGTCCGTCCACAGGCGGCTCTCGCGGTCCCGGCGAGCCCGACGCACCGCCACCGGTTCGCCGCGGGTGGACTCGGGGCGGGTGTGCAGGAGTTGGGCGACCAGCCCGTAGGCGGTGCGGTCGGCCGGGTGGACGGCGAGCGTCTGGTGGGCGACCCACCCGCGGCCGCCGCCGATGCCGATCGGCCCGGTGTCGTCGCCCAGGGTGGCGTGCCCGGAGAAGTCCAGGTGGGTGGCGTCGTGGAGGAGCAGGACGGGGGGTGGCGACGCCCTCCAGCCGGTCGAGCACGGCCACCTGGTGGGCGGCCAGGATCCGCTCGTGGGTGGCGGTGGGGGCATCGAACAGCCGCAGGCAGGCGTCGGACTCGGCCGGGCGGGGGAAGAGGGCGGGCAGGGAGGCTCCACCCGCGGTGGCCAGGGCCTCCACCACCCGGGCGAACCGGCGGTCGCGGCGTGCGTCGCCCAGGTGCAGATCCGGGAAGTGGGAGTGGGCCAGTTGGCCGGGTGGGGGGAGCAAGGGCATGGCCGACCGTCCGGGAAAGCCACAGCCGAACCACTTCCCCCGACCGCGTCAACCCCAAAGATGTGACGGACTGTCAGCCGTGAGGGAGGGCGCCTATTCCACTGGCGCCCTCCCTCACGGTCAGGCCTCCGTGTCGGGGTTTGCTTCTTTCGCTTCGGGCGGCTGAAAGTGGCTTTTCAGCTGGAGGACGACCGCCCAGACGAAACTGATGAGCCCGCACACGGCGGAGATCGGCCAACCGCACACCCTCACTATCTGCGCGTTCAGTAGGCCCGTTTCGGCGGATCGTTCTAACTGTGGCCCCTGAGCGACTGTCTCCGCGACGGCTGCCGCCAGACCCAGCCCACTCAGCAGGGCTGGCAAGGCCAGAATCGTGAACATCCGAGAGGTGCCGGGAGAGGCCCGACGGGAGGCGAACCAGGCGAAGAGGCACCAGAAGGACGGCATCACCGCGACCGGGATGCACGGAAACCAATACTCCGTGACCGCCCAGCGACACAGTCCGTAGAACGCGACACACGACGCCAACCACACGGCGAACGCGGTTCCTGACACGATCAGGTGGGCGGTACGCATGGCTCGTGCGGTCAGCGGTGAAATCGGTCGTCAGAACCCCATCCCCGCCGTCCGCGCTCCGCGGGACGGCGACCCCTCCCCCGCGGAGAGGGGCGGGCGTGGCCGGGCACTTCGCCTGAGCGTGTCAGCCGACCACAACACCCCTCCCCGCGGGGGAGGGGTCGCCGAAGGAACGCAGTTCCCCGGCGGGGGTGGGGTCGGGCTGTGCGATTCGTTCACTCAGGCAGCCCGAATCGGAGTGTACCCCCCGGCGTGATCGGGTACAACCACGCGAACCGACCGGCCGACAGGAGCGAACCGATGAACGCGAAGCAGTGGGACGCCGAGACGCGGCGGGCGCAGTACATGGCCGACACGCTGGAAGAACTGGGCGTGCAGCGGTCGAAGGGCGGGCGGCGGAAGCTGCGGTTGTACGCCGTCGGGTGCTGCCGGCGGGTGTGGGAGTTGTTGCCCGACGACCGGCTGCGGAAGGCGGTGGAGGTGGCCGAGCGGTTCGCCGACGAAGAGGTGGACAAGGCGAAGTTGCTCGCCGCCGAGAAGCGGGTGCGTCCGCTGGAGGCCGACGACTATTTCCCCCGCCTGCCGGCGAGGGCGGCACGGGCGGTCGGCATGGCGGTGGCCGCCTGCGGGGAGAGCGCGTCCAACGCCGCGTTCGTGATGACCGCCCTGTTGCCCACGCCGATCGCCGACGGGGCGAAAGGTGATCGCGTGCTGTGCGACCTGCTGCGGTGCGTGTTCGGCAACCCGTTCAAGAAGCCGGAGTTCAACAAGAAGTGGCGGACCGAATCGGTGACGGCGCTCGCGTCCGGGATTTACGCCGACCACGCCTTCGACCGCCTGCCCATCCTCGCGGACGCGCTCGAAGAAGCCGGGTGCGACGATCCGGCGATGCTCAAACACCTGCGCGGCGCCGGCCCGCACTGCCGCGGCTGCTGGGTGCTCGATTTGGCGCTGGGGAGGTAGCTCGCGGGTGAGTGGGGTGGTGTCGTCGGCCATCACGCGATCAGTTCACTCACCGGCTTGCCCCAAGGAACCACGGCGAGCGGGCGGTCGAGGCGGTCGCGGAGTTCGGTGTCGGGCGGGATGCCGAGGCACTGGTACACGGTGGCGATGACGTCGGCCGGCGAAGTGGGGTTGGTGCTCGGCTTCGCCCCGATCTTGTCGCTCGACCCGTACACCAACCCCTCCTTCATCCCCCCGCCGGCGAGCAGCAGCGAGTAGCAGAAGTTCCAGTGGTCGCGGCCGGCGGCCCCGTTGATCTTCGGCGTGCGGCCGAACTCGCCCATCACGCAGATCAGTGTGCGGTCGAACAGCCCGCGGTCGATCAGGTCGTTCACCAGCGACGAGTACGCCGCGTCCAGTTGCGGGAGCAGTTCGCCCTTCAGTTTGGCGAAGTTGTTGCCGTGCGTGTCCCAGGTGGCGTTGGCGTCGGGCGCCCACGAGACGCACGCCACCCGCGTGCCGGCCTCGATCAGCCGGCGGGCGAGCAGCACGCTCTGTCCGTACACGTTCCGCCCGTAGGCGTCCCGCACCTTCGGCGGCTCGCGGTCGAGCTGGAACGCGCGGGACGTTTCCGGCGAGGTGAGCAGGTCGAACGCCTTCGCCCGGAACCCGTCCATGTCGGCCAGGGTGCGGTCGGGGCTGTTGCCGGCGGTGCCGAGTTTGGACGCGAGTTGGCGGCGGGCGTCGAACCGGGCGAGGTCGAGGTCGGAGGACAGCGACAGTTCGGGTAGGCGGAAGTCGGCGGCGTTCGGGTTGCGGGTGATGAACAGCGGGTCGCGGGGTTTGCCCAGCCAACCGCCGAAGAACCCCGGCTGCGGCGGCCCGCCCGCCCCTTCCTGCGTGACGAACGGCATCGACACGTACGGCACCACGTTCGCCGTCGGCGGGCGGAGTTGGGCCGTCACTGATCCGATGCTCGGGTGGTCGGTCGGCTTCGCCCCGCCGCCCAGTTCGCCGCGGTCGTGCCCGGTCATGCCGCAGTACACCGCCGCCGCGTGCGCGTTGTTCACCCCGTGGTGCATGCTCCGCACGAGTGTGGAGCGGTGCATCAGCTTGCCCATCCGCGGCAGGTGCTCGCTGATCTGCAATCCCGGCAGGCTGGACGCAATCGGTTTGAACTCGCCGCGGATCTCGGCCGGGGCGTCCGGCTTCATGTCCCACATGTCGTGGTGGCTCGGCCCGCCGTTCAGGAAGATGAGGATGCAGTGGTCGGCGGTGGCCCGCGGTTTGGTGGAATCGGCTCGTAGGAACTGCGGAAGCGAGAGGCCGAGGGCGGTGGCGGCGCCAACACGCAGGACATCACGGCGGGAGGGGCGGGGCATCGGGAGGGAGTCTCCGAACGAGACCGGCGGGACCCCTACTATGCGTGATCGGCACGCCGAAGGGAAGGGGGTATCGGGGCGAACCGCCGCACTTTCCACTCGCCTTTCGCCCGGCCACATGCTCTAATTTCATTCCCGCCGCGAAGCCTCTCCGCTCCGCACTTGAGGTCAGTTCCAATGCCCGTCGGAATCAACCGCCGTGAGCTACTGCAAGTGGGTTACTCCGGGCTGCTCGGCGTCGGGCTGACCTCGCTGCTGCCGTCGGTGTCGTTCGCCGCCCCCAAGCGGAAGCCGAAGTCGGTGATTCTGGTGTTCCAGACGGGTGCCCCGAGCCACATCGACACGTTCGACCCGAAGCCGGACGCGCCGGTCGAAATCCGCGGCGAGTTCGGGGTGATCGACACGAAGGTGCCGGGGGTGAAGTTCGGCGAACACCTGCCGAAGCTGGCCGCCCGTGCCGACAAGATGGCGATCGTCCGCACCTTCGCCCACAAGGACAACAACCACACCGCCGCCACGCACCACATCATCACCGGCACCCTGCAACCGGGTGTGAAGTTCGACAAGCCACTGTCGCGGGACGACTGGCCGTGCTACGCCGGCGGGGTGTCGTTCCTCAATCCGCCGAAGGACGGTGTGCCGGCCGGTGTGACGCTGCCGACGTTCCTGGCCGAAGGGGCGCTGGTGTGGCCGGGTCAGCACGCCGGCTTCCTGGGGCCGAAGTACGACCCGTGGCAGATCAGCAAAGACCCGAACGGCAAGGAGTTCAAGGTCGACAACGTGAAGCTCCCGCCGGGGCTGGACGCCGACCAACTGAGCGACCGCATGGCGTTGCTGGCGGCGGTGAACAAGCAACAAACCGCGCTCGCGGCGTCGGCCGATGCGGGCAAGCTGACCGAACAGCAGGCGAAGGCGGCGGCACTGCTGACGAGCGGGGCGGTGGCGAAGGCGTTCGACATGTCGCAGGAGACCGACAAGACCCGCGACACCTACGGCCGGCACATGTTCGGGCAATCGCTGCTGCTCGCCCGCCGGCTGGTGCAGGCCGGGGTGCCGGTGGTGCAAGCCAACATGGGGCGGGTGCAGAACTGGGACAGCCATTCGGACAACTTCAAGCGGCTGAAGAAGGACCTGCTCCCGCCGCTCGACACGGGTGTGTCGGCCCTGATGGACGATCTGACCGCGACCGGGCTGATCGACGACGTGCTGGTGATCGTGATGGGCGAGTTCGGCCGCACGCCGAAGGTGGACACGAAGAACAACGCCGGCCGCGACCACTGGGCGGCGTGCTTCTGCGGGGCGTTTTTCGGCGGCGGGGTGAAGGGCGGGCAGGTGATCGGCAAGTCGGACGCGACCGCGGCGTACCCGAGCACCACCCCGTTCTCGCCGGACGACCTCGGGGCGACGGTGTACCACACGCTCGGCGTCGATCCGGACACCGAGGTGAAGGACCGCACGGATCGGCCGGTGCAGCTCAACCGCGGCAGCGTCATCCAGAGCCTGTTCACCGGCGGGTAAACCCCTTCAATCAATCGGGACGCGGAGGCCGCGGACACGCGCGGAGGAACGCGGATCAGAGCGGAGAACATCTCTGTCT
>CAYMHO010000274.1:0-1653 GCA_964390195.1 uncultured Fimbriiglobus sp.
TGTAGCCGGGGTCTGTGACCCCGGTCCGGACCGGGGTCACAGACCCCGGCTACAATGGTTGGATGCCCCCGCCGCCGCCACCGCCGACCCTCCGACAGCGGGCGTGGCTGGCGTACCTGGTGCAGGAACTGACCGCCCCGGCCGCCGAGTTGTCCTGCCACGCCGAGGAGTTAGACGCCGCGTCTCCGGCCGACCCGCACGCCCGCAAGTTGACCGACCGCATCCGCGACCGCGCCGCCTACCTGACCGAGACCGTTCGCAAACTGGCCGCCGCCGAGATCGCCCCGACGACTGATGCCGAACTGAAGACACTCCGCCACGACCTCCGCGGGGCGGCCGGGTATGTCATCTCGGCGTGCGACAGTCTGGAGGAAGAGGCCGCCGACCTCGGTTCGCCCCTCGCCGACACCCGCACCGCCGCCCGCCGCCTGCTCGACCAACTCGGCTCACTCGCCCCGCTCGATCCGAACTCGGAAGAGAGTTCGTTCGCCCTGCCCATCCTGGACACGCTGAACCAGCTGCCGGCGGCGGTGGCCGCCGCCCGGGCCGACCGCTCCCAGCCGGGGCGGGTGCTGCTGGTGGACGACAACGAGTTCAACCGCGACCTGGTGGGGAAGGTGCTCCGCGACATGGGGCACGCGGTCGAGGCGGTGGACGGCGGGGTGGCCGCGATGGAGCGGCTGGGTCGGTCCGACCCGCCGGACGTGGTGCTGTGCGACGTGCTCATGCCGGGCGTCACCGGGTTGGACCTGCTGCGGTGGCTGAAGGCCGACCCGGAGTTGTGGGCGGTGCCCGTCATCATGGTGAGCGCGCTCGGCGACGAGGGGGGCGTGCTGGCGTGCATCGCGGCCGGGGCCGAAGACTACCTGACCCGCCCGGTGCGGCCGGAGTTGCTGCGGGTGCGGATCGCCGCCGGGCTGGAAAAGAAGCGGCTGCGGGACCGCGAGCGGGAGTACCAGAGTCGCATCGACCGGCTGGTGAACGCCATGTTCCCGCCGGCGGCGGTGGCCGAGTGGCGACAGCACGAGGCCATCCGCCCGAAGCGGCACGAGAAGGTGGGGGTGCTGTTCACCGACATCGCCGGGTTCACCGCGTGGTGCGAGGCCAGGCAAGACCGCCCGGAGGAGGTGGTGGCCACGTTGCAGGACCTGATCACCCGGTTCGAGGCGTCGGCCGCCCGCCACGGGGTGCAGAAGATCAAGACGATCGGCGACGCCTTCATGGCGGTAGCCGGGTTGGACGGGAGCGACGCGAACCCGGCGCTTTCACTACTGCGGTGCGCGCTGGACCTGATCGCCGACGCCGCCGCCCACCCGGCGAAGTGGAAGGTGCGGGTGGGGGTGAACGTCGGGCCGGTGGTGAGCGGGGTGTTGGGGCAGACGCAGTTCAGCTTCGACGTGTGGGGGCACGCGGTGAACGCCGCCGCCCGGATGGAGTCGAACGGCATCCCCGGCCGCGTGACGCTCAGCGAGACCGCTTGGGATGACGTGAAGACGGCGGCGGTTGGGAGTCCGCGGAAGGTGGAGGTGAAGGGCTTGGGGGCGGTGACCGTGTGGGACTTCGAGCGGTTCAAGGGGTGAGCGTCTTCGCGGGGGGGGGGGGGGGGGGGGGGGGGGGGGGGCGGGGCCCCCCGCCCCCGGCGCGGGGGGGGGG
>CAYMHO010000274.1:1663-9783 GCA_964390195.1 uncultured Fimbriiglobus sp.
GCCGGCGTCGCGGCCTCGCCGCGGGGGCGCGGGGGGGGGTGGGGGGCGCGCCGGGGCGCCCCCCCCCCCCCCCCCCCCCCGCGAAGACGCTCAGGTGGGGTTCCGCTTCACCACCCGCAGCTTCACCTTGTCGCCGGCGAACGTCTTCTCCCCGTAGGCCGGGAACCGCACCTTCACCTTCCGCAGCGCCCCGGCCCCGCTCACCTCGCTCACCTGCCCGATGCCGTACTCGTCGTGCTGCACCACCTGCCCGACGGTGAAGTCCTCGCTGTTCGCGGGCACGTTCGGTTTGACCGGGGCGACGAACCGCGGGTTGTACCCGCCGGCGGTGGCCGCGTACCCCCGCCGCCACTCCTCGATCGCCCCGCGGGCGGTGTTCTTCTGCATGCTCAGGTCGGTCCGCTCGACGTCGGGCGGCAGTTCGTCCAGGAACATGCTCGGGATGGCGTAGGTCGTTTGCCCGCGGAACTCCCGCATGCGGGCGTGGCACAGGTGCAGCAGCTTCATCGCGCGGGTCATGCCGACGAAGCACAGCCGGCGTTCCTCTTCCAACTCGTCGTCCTTGCCGCTCTCGATGCTGCGGTTGTGCGGCAGGATGCCCTGCTCGCACGCCAGCATGTACACCACCGGGAACTCCAACCCCTTCGCCGCGTGGAACGTCATCACGCTCACGTGATCGGCCTGCTCGTCGTGCCCGTCCACGTCGGAGGCGAGCGTGATCGTTTCGAGGAAGTCGGACAGCGTGCGGCTGTTGTCCTCGTCGCTGAACTGCTTGGCGGCGGTGATCATTTCCTCGATGTTGGCCAGGCGGTCGTAGTCGGCATCGTCCGTGGAGTCCACCAGCATCTGCCGGTAGCCGCTCTTGTCCAGCACCTCGCGGATGATCTCGTACGGCGGCAGGTCGAGCTTCGCCCGCAGGTCGATCATCAGTTGGGCGAACCCCCGCAGGCCGGCCGCCGCCTTCCCCTTGATCTCGGGGATGCGGGCCACCTGGGCGCACGCCAGCGCCGGTGACAGCTCGTTGTCATTCGCCCAGTTGACGAGTCGGTCGAGCGACACCTTGCCGACACCGCGGGCCGGCTCGTTCACCGCCCGCAGGAAGCTTACCGTGTCGTTCGGGTTCACCAGCAGCCGCAGGTAGGCGAGGATGTCCTTGTTCTCCTTGCGGTCGTAGAAGGCGAGACCCTTCACGATCTGGAACGGCACGGCGTGCTTCACGAACGCCGATTCGAGCGTCCGTGACAGGGCGTTGATCCGCAGGAAGATGGCGTGATCGCGGTAGCGGAACTTCCCCTCGTCCACCGTCTGCTTGATCCGCATCACGATCCCGTCGGCCTCGTCCAGCCCGCTGTCGTACGTCAGCACCCGCACCGGGTCGCCGGCCGGGTTGCCCGTCACGAGCGACTTCTTCTTCCGCTGCTTGTTGTGGTCGATGACCGTGCTGGCCGCGTGCAGGATGGTCTTCGTGCTGCGGAAGTTCTGCTCCAGGGTGATGACCTTCGCCGCCGGGAAGTCCCGCTCGAAGTCGAGGATGTTGCGGATGTCGGAGCCGCGCCACTTGTAAATGCTCTGGTCGGGGTCGCCGACGACGCACAGGTTCGGGTGGTGGATGCTCAGCCGGCGGGCGATCTCGTACTGCGCCTGGTTGGTGTCCTGGTACTCGTCGATGAGCACGTACTTGAACCGCGCGTCCAGTTCGGCCCGGAACTCCTCGTTCATCTTCAGCGCCATCGCCGGCAGGTACAGCAGGTCGTCGAAGTCCATGCCGTTCGCCGCCCGTAACCGCTTCTCGTAACCGAAGTACACCTTCGCCACGGTCTGGGTGAAGAAGTCGCGGGCCTGCTGCTCGTACTGTTTCGGCGTCAGCAGGGCGTTCTTCGCCTTGCTGATCGCACCGGCCAGGCGGTCCGGGGTGTACTTGCTGTTGTCCATGCCCACCGAGTCGAGAGCGGCTTGCACCAGCTTGTTGCGGTCGTCCACGTCGTAGATGGTGAAGTTGCGGTCGATGTTCAGCTTGTCGGCGTACTGCCGTAGCAGCCGCGCGCCGAGGCTGTGGAAGGTGCTGATGAACACCTTGTTGCCGGGGGCGATGGCCTCCACCCGCTGCTTCATCTCGCCGGCCGCTTTGTTCGTGAACGTGATCGCCAGGATGCTCCCGGCCCGCACCCCGCACTGCAGCAGGTACCCCACCCGCCGGGTGATGACGCGGGTCTTGCCCGACCCGGCCCCGGCCAGGATGAGCAGCGGGCCGTCGGTGTGTTCGACCGCCGCCCGTTGTTCCGGGGTCAGGTCGGACAGCAGATCGCGGGCGGGGGCGGGCGATGACATGGGGACTCCTTCCAACGGCTGACCCGAGCGGAAGGGGTATTGTACCGCGAACCGACAGGGCGACGGGAGGTCAACGCACGCCGGGCGGCTTGGGCGGGCCTTTCGGCCCGCCCTCGGCCGGACCTTCGCCCGGCGGACCCATCCCCTTGGGTACGTCTTTGCCGGTGAGGGGGGTGATGGCCGGGCCGGTGTGCTCGGTCGGCTGGGATGGCCCGCAGCCGACGACGACGAGCAGACCGACGACCGGCGACAGGGCGAGCAGGCGGCGCATGGGCGCCTCCGTGGGGGTGGGAGGGGTGTTACCAGTCGGAGCCGAGCACTTCGCCGCCGGTCGGGGTGAGGGCGAACCACCAGGTGTTGCCGGACACGCTCGGGTTGACCGACCGCACGCTCCCGTCGCCCATGCCCACCAGGGTGCCGCCGGTGTGGATCTGTTGGGTGAGGGCCGGGTTGCACTGGGTGCTCCACTGCCGCTGGGGGATGACCTGCGGCTTGGAGTTCGACCCGACCACCCCGGCGTAGGCCGACTGAGCGGTGTACCCGGTCGCCCCGTTCGCCGACCCGTAGGCGAAGATGGGCATGTAGCTGACGTTCCACCACCCGTGCCCCCACAGCGGGGAGTAGCTCTGGTTGCAGGTGCGGAACTTCTCGGCGAAGAAGACGGTGTTCGAGGTGCCGTCCCCGATGCGGGCCAGGTCGAGCGTGGTCTGCAGGTTGGAGTACGCCACGTTCCCGGCGCTCGGGTTGCCGAACACCTGGAAGTTCGCCCCGTAGTTGCCCGGCATCCACAGCCCGGCCGGGTCCTCGTTCCCCACCCACCCCGGCTGCCAGATGCCGGCGTCCTGCCAGGTCGCGTCGGACGGGCAGAAGTACGTCTTGATCGGGTAGGTGCAGGCCATGCGGGTGCGGCCGGGGCTGGACGCGATCTGGAAGTAGGCGTCGTTGTTGGCCGTCCGGAACAGGTTGTCTTGCTCGATGTACGGCAGGATGAGGAAGAACAGCGGCCCGCGGGGGGACGGCTCGCGGTACATCTCCGGCAACCGGCCGGTGGCGTCCTGGTACCCGTGGGTGGCCAGGCTGATCTGCTTGAGGTTGTTGCTGCAGGTCATGCGGGCGGCCGCCTCGCGGACCTTTTGCACGGCCGGCAGGAGCAGGCCAATCAGGATGGCGATGATGGCGATGACGACGAGCAACTCGATCAGCGTGAACCCGGACCGGGTTCGGGGGTGGGAGGGCATGTGGGCACTCGGAACGAGGGAGAGTGGGCGGGCGAGTACCGCCTCCCCCGATTCTCGCACGCCGTTCGGCGGACGCAAGTCGGCGGGATGAAAACCCGGTGAGCGGGGGTAAAACGATCACACCCCCTGTGTCAGGTGGCGGCTCATGGACATCGTCGGCCTCGGCACGCACGTGATGGACTGCCCGCGGGTGCGAAAGCTCATCGACCTGCACGCCGACAAGTTCGTCGGCGAGGTGTACACGCCGGAGGAGGCGGCGTACTGCGCCGCCCGCACGCACAGCACAGAGTTCTACGCCGGCATCTGGGCGGCGAAGGAAGCCGTGTTCCGCTCGCTCGGCATGAAGTGGAAGCGGGGGATCGACTGGCGGGACGTGGTCGTCGAGTGCGAGAGCGCGATCGAACCCAAAGTGACCATCCGCGGGGCGACCGAGGAGCGGATGAAGGCCCGCGGGGTGACGCGGGTGATGGTGTCGTTCAGCTACTCGCGGCTGTTCGCCACGGCGACGGCGATCGCCCTGAGAGGGTGAAGCGGTCTTGGCGAGCGGCGGGCGTCAGCCCGCTGTTTCGGGTGAACAGCCCGCTCACGCGGGCCGCTCGCCCAACAGGTCCGCCAGCGCCTCCGTCACCTCTCCGAACCGCCAACGGAACCCCGCCGCCTCCAACTTGCTCGGCACTGCCCGTTGCCCGCCGGCGATCACTTCCGCCACCCCGCCGAAAAGCAACTTGAGCGCGAACACCGGCACCGGGAACAGGTTCGGCCGCTTCAGCACAGTTGCCAGCACGCGACTGAATTCGGCGTTCGTGACGCAGTGCGGGGAAACGGCGTTCACCGGCCCGGACAGCGTCGGCGTGTCGAGCATGAACAGGAGGAGGCCGGTCATGTCGGCGTGGTGAACCCACGGCACCCGCTGCTTCCCGCTGCCGACCTTCCCGCCGACGAACAGCTTGAACGGTTTCGCCATCTGCGGGAGTGCCCCGCCGGCCGGGTCGAGGACGATGCCGGTCCGCGGGTGAACGACTCGCACGCCGGAGGCGCGGGCCGGGTCGGCGGCGGCTTCCCACGCCACACACATCGCGGCCAGTACGTCGGTCCCCGGTGGTGAAGACTCCGTGACCTCCACATCCCCGGTGTTCATCCCGTAGTACCCGACTGCCGACCCGCTCACGAACACCTTCGGGTTGCCCTTCGCCAGTGTCTCGGCGATCAGCCGGGTACTGTCCACCCGGCTCGACCGCAGTCGGGCCAGCACCTCGGCGGTCCACCGCTTGCCGAGGATCGGCTCGCCGGCCAGGTGGACGACGGCGTCGCACTCGGCCAATTCGGTCAACCAGTCGCCGGGCTTCGCCGGGTCGCCGACGACCGGCGTGAACCCGGGCCGTGGCTCGGCAGGCATCCGCGACAGTGACACGACGCTGTCACCGCGGGCGAGGAGGGCGGTGACGAGTCGGCGGCCGATCAGGCCGGTGCCGCCGGTGACGAACACGTTCATGGGAGGCGGGTGGGGTTGGCGCGGGTGTGACGGTTGTACCGACGCAGGTTCGTCGGTCGGCCGGCGAAACGTGAACCGCCATCCGGTCGCGGGCGATCACGCAGGTAGGTTGATGAATAGTCACACCGCTCGCGGTGCGACCCTCCAGTGCCGCCCGGAGTGTTCCCCGCACTCCGGGCGGTTTTTGTTTTGACGAGCTCTGCTCGCTCCGCGAGCGGGTTCAGAAGACCGCTCGCGGAGCGAGCAGAGCACTTTTTACCACCGCAGCCAACTCGGGGATTCGCCCATCGGCGGCAGCTTCACCACCGTCGCCCCGGACACGTTCGGGTGCCCCTTCACCGCCCCCACCGCCTCCTCCGGCGGCACGCTGTCCAGGTTGAGCACGCCGATGGCGTCGCCGCCGGGGGCCATGCCCGCCCGCCCGACCGTCATCGCCGCGATGTTCACGTTGTGGTTGCCGAAGATGTTGCCGACGAACCCGATCAGCCCCGGCACGTCGCGGTGGGTGAACACGAAGAGCGTCCCGTCCAGGTAGCTCTCCAGGCGGTACGGCCCGAGTTGCACCAGCCGCGGGTACTGCTCGCCGAAGAGTGTCGCGGCGGCGGTGTACGTCCGCTTCTCGGTCTCCACGTCGGTGGACACGAGCGACGAGAAGTCGCCCTTCTTGGTGCTGCTGCTCTCGACGATCTCAATGCCGCGGTCGCGGGCCACCACCTCGGCGTTCACCAGGTTCACCCCCTGGGCCAGCCGGCTCTCCAGCAGCCCGACGGTGAACGCGGCGGTCAGCAGCTTGGTCTTCTTTGACGCCAGCTCGCCCTTGTACGTCAGGGTCGCCCGGCGGATCGCCCCCTGGGCCATTTGTGCCTGGAGTTGACCCAGGCGGTGGGCCAGTTCGACGTACTGCCGCAGGCCTTCCAGTTCGGTGCGATCCAGGGCGGCCATGTTGACGGCGTTCGCCACCACCCCCCGCAGGAGGAAGTCGGCGAGCAACTGGGCGGCCTCGACTGCCACCGTCTCCTGGGCCTCCAGGGTGCTCGCCCCGAGGTGCGGGGTGAGCACGATGTTCGGGGCGGTCAGCAGCGGGTTGTCCTGCGGCGGCGGCTCGGCGGTGAACACGTCAATGCCGGCCCCGGCGATGACACCGCCCTTCAGGGCATCGGCCAGGGCCTGCTCGTCGTAGATGCCCCCGCGGGAGACGTTCAGCACGCGGGCCGTCCGCTTCATCTTCGCCAACTGCTCGGCCCCGATCAGCCCCTTCGTCTCGCCGGTCATCGGCACGTGAACCGTCAGGAAGTCCACCTTCGGCAACATCTCCTCCACCCCGCCGGTCGGCTCGTAGCCCCACTCGGCCACCTTCGCGGGGGTGACGAACGGGTCGAACCCGACGACCGTCATGCCCAGCCCGAGCGCCCGCTGGGCCACCTCCCGGCCGATCCGCCCGAGGCCGATCACCCCGAGCGTCTTGCCGGTCAACTGCGTGCCCATGTACTTGTTGCGGTCCCACTTGCCCATCCGCATGGTGGCGTCGGCCGCGGCCACATGCCGGCTGACGGCGAACAGCAGGGCGATGGTGTGTTCGGCCGCCGAGATGGTGTTCCCGCCGGGGGTGTTCATCACCACGATGCCCTTGCGGGTGGCCGCCTCCACGTCGATCGTGTCCACCCCGGCCCCGGCGCGGGCGATCGCCTTCAGCTTGCCGGGGTCGCTCAGCAACTCGGCGGTGATCTTGGTGGCCGACCGCACGATGACGGCGTCGGCCGCGCGCAGGGCATCCCGCAGGGCGTCGTCCTTCAGGCCGGGGCGGTTGTCCACTTCGATGCCGGCGGCGGTCAGGGCGTCCACTCCGGAGGCTTCGAGTTTGTCGGCGATGAACACACGAGGCATGACGGTCCTACGAACAAAGGCAACGGGCGTCGGAGGGGAGAGGGACTGTCATTTTACGGACGCGAGTAACGCGGCGGCCTCATCCACCTCCGTTTCCGTCGTCCACCGCCCGACCGACAGCCGCACCGCCCCGCGGCACACGTCGTCCGGGCAGCCCATCGCGGTCAGCACCGGGGACGGCTTGAAGGTGGCTTCGTGCCCCGGTTTGGTTTCGTGACATGCCGACCCGACGCTCGCGGCGAGGCGGGGCAGGGCGGCCAGCAGCTTCGGCCCGAGGTGCCCGCGGAAGCTGACGTTCAGCGTGTTCGGCAGGCGAAGCTCCGCGTGGCCGTTCAACGTGACGCGATCCCCGAGGCGGTGGTGAAGCCGATCGCGGAGACGTTTCAGCCGCTCAGTTTCGCCGGGCAGTGCCTTCGCGCACAGTTCCGCCGCCTTCCCTAACCCGACGATGTACGGCGTGTTCTCCGTACCCGCCCGCCGCCCGGACTCATGACCCGCCCCGTGAATCAGCGGGTCCAACTTCACGCCGTTCCGCACGAACAGCGCACCGACCCCCTTCGGGGCGTACAGCTTGTGCCCCGCGACCGTCAGCAGATCGACGCCCAGTTCGTTCACCTTCACCATCAGCTTGCCGACCGACTGCGCCGCGTCGGTGTGGAACAGGAAGTCGAACTGCTTCTTGAGTTCGCCCACCTCGCGGATCGGCTGGAGGGTGCCGACCTCGTTGTTCGAGTGCATGAGCGACACCAACTTGACCGCCGCCGTACTTGTCCGGAGTGCATCCCGCACCGTATCCGGATCGACGCGCCCGGTGCCATCTACGGGGAGAATGGTGACGCCCGCGCCGTGCTTCTTCAACCACTCGACGGGCTTGGCGGTGGCGGGGTGTTCAATGCTGGATGTGATGACGTGCAAATCCGACGGGCTTGGTGCCACGCCCTTGATGGCCAAGTTGCTGGCCTCCGACCCGCCGCCGGTGAACACGATCTCGGACGCCTCGGCCCCGAGCAAGTTCGCCACTTGTTGACGTGCAGTGCTGATCGCCGCGTTCGCGGCTTGGCCGTACTCGTGCCCGCTGCTCGGGTTGCCCCACAGCTCGCGGAGGGCGATTGCGATGGCATCCGCCACCCGCGGATCGACCGGCGTGGTGGCGTTGTAGTCGAGGTAGATCGGCGGCA
>CAYMHO010000275.1:0-7368 GCA_964390195.1 uncultured Fimbriiglobus sp.
GGCGCCTCGATCACGTACCCCACCTTCACCTTCCGCTTCCCCTCCCCGCTGAACTGGATGCTGACCGACTTCTTCTGCGAGTCGTGGGACAGGGCCAGCGTGTCCAGCGCCCGTTTCAGTTCCGCTTCGAGTACCGGGTTGAGAAACCGCACCCGCTGAACGTCCATCATCTTCAGGCTGCGGAACCCTTCAGAGGTACTCACGTTCAGCACCACGCAGTCCAGTTGGCTCTGGCCGACCGGCACCTTCTGGATCTCGGTGCCGATGACCGTCCCCTTGATGGTGCCCGGTTGCGTCGTCACCGTCGTGTTCATCACCACTTCCACCTGCTCGCCCCGCGCCTGCCCGAGGATGTTGGCCAGGGTGGGCTGGCCGTTCAGGTCGATGGCGAAGCTGGCTAGGGTGCGGTCCACCGGCTCGTGGCTGTCGTAGGAGACGGCCGAGATGTGCCCGTTGTTGAAGTCCTGCAGGGTCATCGATTTCAACAGGTCGTTGATGTCCGTTTCGGGGAAGCTCAGGTCCACTCGCGCCTCCCCGTCCACCTCGCCCGTCCGGCCGAAGTACCCGACCCCGCTGTTGAACAGCACCACCTGCTTGATCGGCAGCGACACCGCCTGCTTCGGGTCGCCCTCGCCCTTCGCCGCGGCGTCGGCCGTCGGCACCAGGGCGTTGGCCAGGAACCCGACGCCGGCCGCCCCGACCACGGGGGCCGCCCACAGCCACTTGCGAAGAGTCATGACAGGAACCTCGGAGGGGAAGACCTCACCCGTTACTGTCCGCAGTCGTTCAACCGCCGTCCACGCCGTGTTGCCACCTCGTTACCCGGTATCCTGAACGGATCCCACCCCGGCGGATCGTCATGGCCCGGATTCAGCTCGAACCGCTCCCGCTCAAGACGCCCGTCGGCGCGGTGCTGGCGTTCGTCTGCGACGCCGGCAAGCTGGACCGGAAGCAGGTCGGGAAGATCACCCTGCTCGGCCGCGGGGCGGTCGTCGAGGTGCCGGACGAGAAGGCCGCCGCCCTGGTGACGGTCCTCGACGGGGCGACATTCAACGCCCGTCCGTTGCGGGTTCGGGTGGCCGACGCGACGGAATTGAGCGGCCACTTCGCCCACCTGTCGGCACTGCTCGATCTGGAAGCCGAAGCCGAGGAAGAAGCCGCGCGGAAGGCCGCGCAGTCCGAGACGGCCACCCGCGACGGGGCGGCGCTCGCCGGCCTGGTGCTCCGTGAGTCGGAGTTCGGCCTGGGCGGGCGATTGCTGCTCACCTTCACACGCGACGGGCGGAACGACCCGTTCCC
The DNA here is from genome assembly GCA_964390195.1 of uncultured Fimbriiglobus sp. GTDB lineage: Bacteria > Planctomycetota > Planctomycetia > Gemmatales > Gemmataceae > JALHQU01. Next base: position 1,300 of record CAYMHO010000275.1, read on the forward strand.
GCCGAACCGCCTCCAGCCCGGCGCGCCGGTGGTCATCAGCCAGACGGGCACGCACCGCCGCCGGCCGACGTACCGCGGGGTGGTGTACGACCGCGATTTCACCAGCATCGGTGTGGCCATCGAGCCGCCCGACGACGACCTGCCGGACGACGCCACCTACCGCCTCGACCTGTCCGCCGACGAGGTGTCGCGTGTGCGACAGCAAGAAGCACTCCGCCGGGCGGCGGCGGCGAAGGGGGACCGACTCGCCGAACTGCGAGACGTGCTGCTCGGCGATCGCGAGCCGGCATTCGACCCACTCTCGGACGTGCAGATCACCTCGCTGAACGCCTCGCAGGCGGAAGCGGTGCGGTTCGCACTGGCGGCGAAGGACGTGGCCGTCATCCACGGCCCGCCGGGCACCGGCAAGACGACCACGGTGGTCGAGCTGATCCGGCAGGCGGTGGCGCGGGGCGAGCGGGTGCTGGCGACGGCGGCGAGCAACCACGCGGTGGACAACCTGCTGGAGAAGCTGCTGGCGGCCGGCGAGATGCCGGTGCGGGTGGGGCACCCGGCGCGGGTCGATCCGGCCCTGCGGGAGCGGGCACTCGACATCCTGGTGCAGAAGCACGCCGACGCCCGACAGGGGCGGAAGCTGGCGAAGGAGGCCCGCTCGCTCTTCGGGCAGGCGGACAGGTGGACGAAGGAGCGTCCGCAACCCGGCGAGAAGGCGGCGCTGCGGCGGGAGGCGCGGGCGATGCTTGCCGACGCCCGCAAGTTCGAGGCGGTGGCGGCGGCACGGATTCTTGACGACGCGCGGATCGTGTGCGGCACCCTCACCGGGCTGACGAGCGACGTGCTGGGGGCACGCCAGTACGACCTGGCGGTGATCGACGAGGCCGGGCAGAGCACCGAGCCGGCCAGTTGGCTGCCGGTGCTGCGGGCGAACAAGCTGGTGCTGGCCGGGGACCACCGCCAGTTGCCGGCCACGGTCATTTCGCCCGAAGCCGCCGAACAGGGGCTGTCGGTCAGCCTGATGGAGCGCGTGGTCGAGCGGTTCGGCCCGGCCGTCTCGCGGCTGCTGTCGGTGCAGTACCGCATGCACGCCGACGTGATGGGCTTCTCGAACGCCGAGTTCTACGACGGCCTGTTGGTGGCGGACGAATCGGTCGCCGGACACCGCCTGTGCGATCTGCCCGGCGTGACGGCCGAGCCGAGTACCGAGCGGGTGGTGCGGTTCATCGACACCGCCGGTGCCGGGTTCGACGAGGAACTGGAAGAGGACAGCGGCAGCCGGCACAGCCCGGGCGAGGCCGATCACGTGGTGCGGGTCGTCCGCCGCTGGCTGGCGGCGGGGGTACCGGCGGAGTCGATCGGCGTCATCACCCCTTACCGCGCCCAGGTGCGGAAGGTCCGCGAGCGGCTGGCCGACGTGCCGGCGGTGGAGGTGGACAGCGTGGACGGGTTCCAGGGGCGGGAGAACGAGGCGATCGTGATTTCCCTGGTGCGGTCGAACCCGGCGGGCAACATCGGCTTCCTGGCCGACACCCGGCGGACGAACGTAGCGTTCACCCGCGCCCGCCGGGCGCTGGTGGTGGTCGGCGACAGCGCGACCTTGTCGAACGACCCGTTCTATTTGCGGATGGTCGGCCACCTGGAGGCGATCGGGGCTTACGGCAGCGTGTGGGAGGAGGGGTGACGGCCCCCCACCACCCCCGACCGCCTGGGCGGGGTGGTTCGACCGCGAGGGTGGGTGTCGTGTAGAACAGCCGCACCGCTCCTCGGAGGTTCTGCCTTGCACGCTCGCACCACCGCCGCCGTTCTCGCCCTGCTGGTCGCCGGGGTGGCGACCGCCGCCGAGCCGAAGGCGTTCCCCGGCACGCCGACCAAGTGGAACGGGTTCGCCAAACACGACTTCAAGGTGGGCGAACTGGACGCCACGGTGGTGGTGCCGGACAAGCCGCTGCCGGGGCGGCCGTGGGTGTGGCGGGGGGAGTTCTTCGGGGCGTTCGCGGACGCCGACGTCGCCCTGGTGAAGGCCGGCTGGCACCTGGCGTACGTCAAGGCGCCCGACCTGTTCGGTTCGCCGGCGGCGGTCAAGAAGTGGGAGGGGTTCTACGCCGCGATGGTGACGGAGTACGGCCTGCACGACAAGCCGGGGCTGATCGGCCTGTCCCGCGGCGGGCTGTACTGCATGAACTGGGCGGCCGCCCACCCGGACAAGACGCTGGCCGTGTACCTGGACAACGCGGTGTGCGACTTCAAGAGTTGGCCGGGCGGGCAGCCGAAGAAGCTGGGCACCGGCAAGGGGTCGGAGGCCGAGTGGAAGAAGCTGCTCGCAGCGTACGAATTCAAGACGGACGCCGACGCCGTCGCCTACAAGCTGAACCCGGTAGACCGCCTGGAACCGCTGGCGAGGGCGAAGCTGCCCATGCTGCTGGTCTACGGCGACAAGGACACGGTGGTCCCGCACGCCGAGAACTCGGAGGTGGTGTTCGAGCGGTACAAGAAGCTGGGCGGACCGGTGGAGCGGGTGGTGAAACCGGGCCAGGACCACCACCCGCACGGGCTGAAGGACGTCGCCCCGGTGGTGAAGTTCTTCACCGACGCCCTCGGGGCCAAGTAGCCCGGATCGGCGTACCGCTGCCGGCCGCACTCGAAGCTGGCCCGGCGTGAGGGGTCAGCCGACGAGGTCGGCCAACCCCTTCGCGATATCCTCGGCCGACGGGCGGACGAGTTGGCCCACCACCGCCCCGTCGCGGAGGAACACGAGAGTGGGCCACAGTTTCACCCGGAACGAGCGGCCGAGCGGCTTGCCCTTCCCGTCCTCCACCCGGATGTGCCGGACGGCCGGATGAGCGGCGAGCCGGTCGGCCATGTCGGGCTGAATGGCCTGGCAGTGCGGGCACCACTCGGCCCCGAACTCCAGCACCACCGGCCCCGTCAGGCGGTCCACCTCGTCGCGGGTCGGTTCCATCGCCTGCCCTTCTGGTGGACCCCGCCGGAGGTGACAGTCGCCGCACCGAATGGCGACGGCGAGCGAACGGGGGAGAGGCCGCGGTCACTGGCCGCAGGTGGAACAGCCCTGGGAGGTCTTGCAACCGGACGCACCGGCGACGGCGGCGAGGGCGAGGACGAGGCAGACGATGAGCTTGCGCATTGGAACCCTTCCGTGGTTTCTGGTGACACGCCCCGCTCCGGGGGCGTCCTCTCGTATCGGGAAGGACTCCCGACCCGGCCCACCCCATCCGGCACACCTGTCGCACGCCCACCGGGCGACGGCCGGGTCGTAACCGTCAGGCCGGATGCGCCGGTCGTGCGGGGCGAGGCAGGCGAAATGCGGCGGGCCGGGGCGAACGGCCGACGGCGTGGGGCCACGACTCGGGTGTACGCCGCCGCCCGGGCGGGTACGATGAGCGTTTCGTGCGGAGGACTGGCATGACGATCGACGGGGTTTCCCAGACCAGCGGGGCGGAGCGGGTGGTGGCCATCGAGGCCGCGGGGGCGGGCGTGACGCTGTCGGTCACCGACCGCTCCGGGGGTGTCGAGTTGGGCCGAGCGGTGCTGCCGGCCGATGCGCTCATCGCCGTTCTCAGCGAGCGGCCGGCGGGTGCCCAGGCGGTGGCGGACGGGGTGACGGTGGAGGTACGGCGGAACGAGGTGTGGCTGGTGGTGGGCGGGGCGGACGCGGCCGTCGGGTTGGACGACCTGACGGACGCGGTGGGGGCGGAGGCCTCGTGAAACGAACAGGCCCGCCCCCGGATCGGGGCGGGCCTCGTCATTCCCCAGTCACTCAACCGCAACCGCAGTTCCCGTCCTTGGCCTTGGCGTCGGCATCGATTTTCGCCTCCTCGGCCGCGTTCGCCCGTTCTTCGGCCGCCTCCTCGGCCCGGTTCTGGGCCTCGTGCACCTTCTCCTTCGCCCAGTTGGTGCCCTCCTCCACCTTCTCGCCCACCTTGTTCACCACCTTCTTGGTCGCTTCCGCAACGGCGTTCCCGGCTTCGGCCAGTTTGCCGCGAATGGTGTCGGCCACGGTTGAATCCTCTACAGGTTTGGTGTCGCGTGCCGGCGTTCTCGGGCCGGCTCCGGTCGGGAGTGTTATTGCAAGAGGCGTGCCAATGACCGTGACGAGGGGGGAGCAGGCCGGTCTCGCTTGACAGGTGGGTCGTTCGCCCCTACCTTTTCGGATTCCCGTTTTTTTCGGAGGGGGGCGGGCGATGACGTACCGGCAGGCGGTGGGCGAACTGAAGGCCAGGTTCCCGAAGGCCGACCTGAGCCCGGCGGTGCTGTTCGGGGAAGGCGTCCGGCGGGCGGCGAACGTCACCTTCGCCAAGCACCGGGGCGGGGTGTACGCCGGGAAGGATGCCGACGGGACGGAGGTGCTGGTGTACTTCAACGACACCGCCAACCTGATCTGCTGCACCGAGATCGGGCCGGACGGCGACGACTGACCGCGGCACCCGCCCGCGGGTCCCCCGGGCCGTGGCGGGGCTGACAGACAACGGGCTGCCGTCAGGCCAGTACGCCCTTCACCACCTCGCCGTGCACGTCGGTCAGGCGGAAGTCGCGGCCGGCGTGCCGGTACGTCAGCTTCTTGTGATCCAGCCCGAGCAGGTGCAGGATGGTGGCGTGCAGGTCGTGGAAGTGGACCTTGTCGGTCGCCGCGTAGAACCCGTACTCGTCGGTGGTGCCGTAGCTGGTGCCCGCCTTCACCCCGCCGCCGGCCAGCCAGTAGGTGAAGGCGTGCGGGTGGTGGTCGCGGCCGTCTTTCCCCTGGGCCACCGGCGTGCGGCCGAACTCCCCGCCCCACACCACCAGCGTGTCCTTCAGCAACCCGCGCTTCTTCAGGTCGGTCAGCAGGCCGGTGATCGGCTTGTCCACCTCCAGGGCGTTCTTGCCGTGCCCCTTCCGCAGGTCGCCGTGCTGGTCCCAGTGGTAGCTGTGCGAGCACTGCACGAACCGCACCCCGGCCTCGGCGAACCGCCGGGCCATCAGGCACTGCCGACCGAACCCGGCCGTGGTCGGGTCGTCCAGCCCGTACAGCGCCTTAGTCTCCTTCGTCTCCTTGCTCAGGTCTTGCACGTCCGGGGCGGCGGCCTGCATGCGGAACGCCATCTCGAACGACTGGATGCGGCCTTCGAGGGCCGGGTCGGGGCCGAGGTGGGCCAGTCGCTCGCGGTCCATCTCGCCGAGCAGGTCAAGCTCCCGCCGCTGCTGGTCCCGCGGGGTGGTGCCCGAGATGAACGGCACGGTCGCCTTGTCCGACGAGATGCCGGCGTTGCCCAGCGGCGTGCCCTGGTAAATGGCCGGCAGGAACGCGGACGAGTAGTTGTTCACCCCGCCGTGCGAGAGCGACGGGCAGATGGTGACGAACCCCGGCAGGTCGCGGTTCTCGGTGCCCAGGCCGTACGTCACCCAACTGCCCATGCTCGGGCGGACGAACGTGTCCGACCCGGTGTGCAGTTCCAGCAGCGCGCCGCCGTGCCGCGAGTTCGACCCGTGCATCGACTTGATGAAGCACAGGTCATCGACCACCGTGGAGAGGTGCGGGAACAACTCCGACACCGTCGCCCCACTCTGCCCGTACTGCTTGAACTTCCACGGCGAGCCGAGCAGGTTGCCGGTCTCGCCGGACACCACCCGCGGTTTGGGGAACGGCAGCGGTTTGCCGTCGTCCTCGGTCAGCTTCGGCTTGTGGTCGAACGTGTCCACGTGGCTCGGCCCGCCGTGCATGAACAGGAAGATCACCCGCTTCGCCTTCGCCGGGAAGTGCGGGGTCTTCGGCGCGAGCGGGTCAACTTTCGGCTTGTCCTCGGACGCGGCCAGCAAGTCGGCGAGCGCGAGCAGGCCGAAGCCGGTGCCGGCGGAGCGGAGCATGTCGCGGCGGGAGAACATCGGCGGTCACTCCACAGACAACGGGTATCAGGCAAGGCTATCCACGCGGTGATTTCGCCCCGGAGGGGCCGGCGGATGTAGCCCTGGGATGAAGCCCGGGGCAACCGGCCGAATTCAGTCCCGCCCCCGCGGGGGCGGCGGCCGAATACGCCGGCCCCGCGCGCCCCTTCGGCGGCTTCCGGTTCCGCCGGTGCC
>CAYMHO010000275.1:7378-9704 GCA_964390195.1 uncultured Fimbriiglobus sp.
CAGGGCGGAAGCCCTGGGAATCCGGCCGAATTCAGTCCCGCCCCGGAGGGGCCGGCGAACGAATACGCCGGCCCCTCCGGGGCGGAGCCGTTTCGTACCCCCCAAACCCACGGCTTCCGCCCTGGGCTACATCCGACGGCCCCTCCGGGGCGGGGCACTCACCCGGGCGGTCACTCCACGAAGGCGAATTCGGCGGACGACAGCAGCACCCGGCAGAGGCTCTGCCACGCTTTCTGCTTCTTGGCGTCGGTGGACACGTCCGACTCGGCCAAGAACTTCAACACCCGTTCGGTCTCGGCGGTCGTCGGCGGGCGGGTGTACACGCGGCGGTATGCTTCGTTGATGCGTGTCGCGTCGTCGCCCTTCACGTTCAGCAATGACTTGGCGAACGCCTCAGCACTCTGGTCGGCCACGGCACTGTTCAGGTGGAACAGTGCCTGCGCCGGCACGGTGGTTTGCGGTCGCATCCCGGACGGGGTGGACGGGTCGGGGAAGTCGTTCGCCTGGAACACGTCGAACAGCCCGCTGCGGATGACCGGCAGGTACACGGACCGCCGCGGGGCGGTGAAGTCGATGCTCCCGCGGCCGCCGGTGCTGTTGACGTATCCGCGGTTGTTCGTGGGGAGCAGCGTACCACCGGCCTTGCGGTCCAGATTGCCGGCGACGGCGAGCATCCCGTCTCGCAGCTCTTCGGCGTCGAGCCGGCGGCGGTTGCCCCGCCAGTACGAGCGGTTATCCGGGTCGGTACGGAACTTGTCGGCGTCGAACTCTGTGCTCATCCGGTATGCGGCCGACTTCACGATCAGCCGGTGCAGGTGCTTCACGCTCCACCCGGACGCGACGAACTCCGACGCCAGGTAATCCAGCAATTCGGGGTGCGTCGGCCGTTCGCCGAGCCGGCCGAAGTTGTCCGGCGTGCGAACCAGCCCGGTGCCGAAGTGCCCGAGCCAGATGCGGTTGGCCATCACGCGGGCGGTCAGCGGGTTGTCCTTACTCGCCACCCACTCGGCCAGTTCCAGCCGCCCGCTCCCCTTCGTGATCGGCGTCTGCTTGTCCCCGGCGACGATGACCGGGAACCGCCGCGGCACCTCGGCACCGAGCGTCAGGTGACTACCCCGCAGGTGAATGCGGAGGTTTTGCGTCTTGGCGTCCTCCTCCACCGCCATCGCCTCGTCGATCGCCGGCTTCGCCTTCTCGACGGCGGTCAGTTCGTCCTTCGCCCTCTTCACCTCCGCGGCGAGCGTCGGTTCCACCGCGGCGTCGATTTCCGGCGTCCCCTTGAACGGCCCATTCCCGTCGGCGGCGATCTTCACCAACTCCTCCGCAGACGGCAGCTTGTCCTTCCACTTTTCGGCCAGTTTGACCCAGGCGAGCAGGGCGGGGAGCAGGAAGTTCTTCTCCTTCGCCACCGCTTCGGGCGAAAGGCCCGCCTCGACCTGTTCCGGCGGCAGCGGCAGCACGGCCAGCTTGTCGAAGTGCGGGATCGCCCCGCCGCATTCGAGGCGGATGGTGGTCTTCCCCTTCTTCAGCGGCACCGCCGCCTCGGCGAACCACTTCTGCCCGTCCGGGTTCCACGACCCGGTGACCTGACCGGCCGCGTCCTTCCGCACCTCTTTGCCACCGACCGACAGGGCCGTCGGGCGTGCCGTCTGGGCGGCGTACCGCAGGGCGATCTGGTACGTCCCGTCGGCGGGGATGTCGAGGTCGTACTCGGCGACGTTCGGCGTCTTCCCGCCGTTGATGATGACGCCGATCCCAGCCCCGTACCCGTCCTTCAACTTCTGGGTGTTGCCACGGGTGTAGTCCTCGGCCTCGATCACCAGCCCGCCCTTCACCTTGTCCTTCGCAGGGTCTGCGACGACGAGTTTGAGCGGCCCGCCGCGTTTGGCGATCTCCCGCGCGGCCTCGGCGTACTCGCCCGCCCGCTTACGTTCCGCTTCGAGCCGGGCCTTCACCGAGTCGCGGAGTTGCTTCTCCGGCTTCTTCACCGCCTCGCTGACGGCGGCCCGCTTCTTGTCGAACTCGGCCAATTTCGCCACGCTCTCCGCCGACCCGACCGCCCGCTCGTGCCACTTCGCCACCACACCGTAGCTCTGCATGCTCTTGGTCGAGTAGAACATGCCGGCGAGGGCGTAGTAGTCGGCCTGCGTCAGCGGGTCGAACTTGTGGTCGTGGCAGCGGGCGCAGCCGAGCGTCAGCCCGAGGAACGCCTGCCCGAGCGTATCCACCTGTTCGTCGATGATGTCCATCCGCATCTTCATCGGGTCGTCTTCGGCCAGCATCTTCGGGCCGATGACGAGGAAGCCGGTCGCCGTCATTCGCTCCG
>CAYMHO010000276.1:0-9539 GCA_964390195.1 uncultured Fimbriiglobus sp.
GCACTCCACTTGCGGTACCCTTGCAATACGTTGTCGCGCGTCGGGCTAACAGGTGTTGCGCTTGGCACATGCTGACGACTTGTCCGCATCAGCCGGCGGCTCCAGGCTTGCCCGCCCTACACGATCGCCGCTTCGCACTCCTTCATATACCGGATGCTCTCCTTCGCAATCGTGTCCGGGTCGGGCGAGTAGTCGAACACCTCCACCGACACCCAGCCCGAATATCCCGTCTCCTTCAGCGCCGCGAAGATCGGTTTGAAATCGGTGTCACCGAAGCCCGGCCCCCGCAGGTTCGGGTCGTTGGCGTGGAAGTGGTAGGTGTGCGCCGCGAACTCGCGGATGGTGTCCGGGGCCGGCTTCGGCTCGGCCGTCATCGCCTTCACGTCCAGGTGGATCTTCACGTTCGGGTGGCCCAGCCGGCGGATCAACTCCGCCGCCTCCGCCGCCGTGTTCATGAAGTCCGTTTCCTTCGGCGTCAGCGGCTCCAGGCAGAGCTTCACGCCGGTGTCGTCCAGGACCGGCAGGCAGTGCGAGAGTGAATCGAGTGCGAAGTCGGCGGCCTGCTCGCGGGTGTGACCGTCCGGGATCTTCCGTTGAGCGGGCGAACCGAGCACCAGGATGTCGCCACCCAGGTCGGCGGCACAGCGGGCGAGGTCGGCGAGGTAGTCGCCGGTCTTCTTGCGGACCGCGGCGTCGGGTGACGTGAGGTGAAAGCCGGTCGTCTTGGCGAGCAGCCAGTGCAAGCCGATGATCTTCACCCCGGCGGTTTCGGCCTGCTGTCGCAGTTCCCTGCGGCGTGCGGCGGACACGTCGGTGATAAGCGGGGCGAGGGTGAAGGGGGCCACTTCGAGGCCGGTGTACCCGAGTTCGGCGATGCGGGCACACACGCGGGCGTGGTCCCAACCGTCGAACGTCTCGTTGCAGATGGCGTAGTTCATGGGAATGCGTGTTCTGCTCGCTCCGCGAGCGGGTTCGGAAGGACCGCTCGCGGAGCGAGCAGAGCACTTTACGGCAGGCTGATTTCCACCTTCGTGGTCGGCTGGTCGGGGTCGGCGAGGTGCAACTTCAGACTCTTCTTGCCGGCCGCCAGGGCGTAGAACTCTTTCGGGTTCGTCACCGGCTTGCCGTCCACGTGCGTGACCACCCACGCCCCCTTGGCCGGTTGACCGGCGTCCTTGATCGCCCGCTCGCCGGGGCTGCCCGGTTCCACGTCCCGCACCAGCACCCCCGGCGGCGGGTTCGCCTGGAAGCGGTCGAGGGGGCCGCCACCGGCCGCCCGCAGGCTGTAGTAGTCGATGCGAATGCCGAAGGTGGCCGGCGGGGTGACGGTGGCAATGAACGGCAGTTGGTTCAGGTTCTTGGCCAGGGTCAGTTTCGCCTTGGCCGGCTTCCCGTTCCGCACGTACTCGACCGTCACTTCGGTCCCGGCCAGGGCACCGCCGCCGTACAGCAGCAGGTCGTCCGGGGTGGCGAGAGTGTTGCCGTCGATGGCGGTCAGCAGGTCTTCCTGCTGCAACCCGGCGATGGCCGCCGGGCAGCCGGCCGACACGCCCGTCACCCGCACCCCGCCCGACCCCTCCGCCGGGCTGACCCCGAGGAAACCGTACTCCACCTCTTTGCCTTCCTTCAGTGTGGCGACCACCCGCCGGTAGCCGGCGTCCATCGGGATGGCGTACCCGCCGTTCGCCTCCGACCCGTACACCGCCGCCACCGTCGAACCCAGCCCGACCAGCTCGCCGTCGGTGTTGAACACCGCCGCCCCGGTGTTCGCCAGCGCGACGCGGGCGTCGATCTGGATCATCCCGCCCTGCTGGTGCAGCGGCCGCTGGCGGAGCAGGTCGTTCGCCCCCCCGGACAGGGCCGGCGGCGGCTGGGCCGACTTCAGGCGGACGTTGCTCAGCACCCCCCACCCGAGGCTGGCCGACCCCTCGCCCGCGGCGGCCGCTGTGGGGTGGCCGAGGGCGATCACCATCGACCCTTTTTTGAGCGTCGCCTTCTCCCCGTTCGAGCCGGTGCTGACCCGCACGTCGGCGATCCTCACCGCCTTCAGCCCGGCCACGGGGGCGACGAGTTTCAACACGGCCAGATCGGATTTGGCGTCGGCGGCGTGGATGTCGGCGTAACTACCCTTCCCGGCCGACCCGCGGACGTACACCTTCTTCGCCCCGTCGATCAGGTGGTACGGCACCAGGATCAGCCCGTCGCGGTCGTCCAGCACCACGCCCGAACCGAACAGGTGGTCGGCCACGTTGTCCGGGGCGGACAGGTCGAGCGGGTGCGGCGGCGGGGCGGTCTGCTGCCACCGCGGGCCGAACGGGCGGAACCGCTCCGGGGAGAGCAGGTCGTTCTGGTCGGGGACACCCAGTTGACCCGGTTTGGGGTTCCGCAACGGGGTGTACAGCTTGCTGTGCGACACCACCACCGACACCACCGACGGTGCGGCGGCGTCGGCCACCTTCTGGATTTGCTCCTCGAACGCCTTCACGTTCGGGTCGGCGGCGGTGGCGGCGAGCGGGAGGAGGACGACGAGAATGGCGGCGGTTCGGCTCATGAGAGAACTGTACCGCGGAGGAAGGGGCGGAGCCAGTGTGTGTTACCCCTTCGCCGCCCGGATGTACGCCTCGAAGTTGGCCACCGGCGTCTCCTTACCCACCCCGTGGTTCAGGTTCAGGATGTGCCGCCGCCCGCCGCCGGCGGTCAGGCATCTTCGCACCGCCGCTCCCACCTGTTCGGGGGTGCCGGTGCGGAGCACCTCCTCGTCCACGTTCCCCTGGAACACCAGGTTCGGATAGGCCGCCTGGGCCGCCGCCAGGTCGTGCTGCACGCCCAGGCTGACCACGTCCGCCCCGGTGCTCGCCATCAGGTCGAGGTGCGGACACTCCTTCACGAACAGGATGCGGGGGACGTTCTTCACTTCGCCGAGGATGTGCGTGTGGAACGGCTGGGCGAACCGGCGGTACTCCTCCTCCGTCAGCATGCCGGCCCACGAGTCGAACAGTTGCACCACGTCGGCCCCTTCGCTCACCAGTTGGTTGAGGAAGGCGGCTGTGGCGTGCGACAGCGTCTTCAGCAGGCGGTCCCACACGACCGGCTGTTCGGCGATGAACTTCCGCGTCGCCGTCATGTCCTTGCCGGTGCCGATGCAGTACGTCGCCACGGTGAACGGCGACCCGGCGAACGCGATGACCGGCAGTTCGCCCGCCAGCCGTGATTTCACTTCGGCGAGCAAGTCGCGGATGTGCTGGTAACTGTGCGGGGTCGGGTGCGGGTTCAGCCGCTCCAGGTCGGCGGGGGTGTGGATCGGGCGATCCGGCATCGGCCCGCGGCCGGACTTCAGCTCGAACGGCAGGCCCATCGCCAGCGGCAGGGTGGTGATGTCGTAGAAGAGGATGATGGCATCGACGCCGAACCGCCGCGGGCAGAGGGTCGCCTCGGCGGCTTTCTTCACGTCTTCGGAGAAGGCGAAGAACTCGGCGCCCGCCCGCACCCGGCGGAACTCCGGGTCCCACCGCCCGGCCTGCCGCATGGCCCACACCGGCACCCGTTCGACGGGTTCCCCACGGGCGGCACGGGCGAGCAAGTGATCGGGCATGGGGATTTCTCTTGGTGAACGGCGGGTGTCAACCCGCGGGTGGTTCGGACCCAGGCGGCTGACGCCGCCGGTTCACCGCTTTCGGAGCGCCTTGTCCGCGATGTCCGTGCGGTAGTGGGCGCCGGCGAAGGCGATCCGCTTGACCGCCTCGTAGGCGCGGGCCTTCGCGGCCGCCAGGTCGTCGCCCAGTGCGGTCACGCCGAGCACCCGCCCGCCGTCGGTCAGCACCCGCCCGTTCACGTCCTTCGTGCCAGCGTGGAACACCTTCACGTCAGGCAGCTTCGCCGCCTCGTCCAGGCCGGTGATCATCTTCCCGTTGTCGTACTTGCCGGGGTACCCGCCGCTGCACATGACCACGCACACCGCCGGCCGCGGGTCCCACTCGACGGCCCCGTCGGGCAACTCGCCGAGCTTCTCCAGCGCCACCGCCTCCAACAGCGTGAGCAGGTCCGACTTCAACCGCATGAGGATGACTTGCGTCTCGGGGTCGCCGAACCGGGCGTTGAACTCGAGCACCTTGTGCCCCTGGGGGGTCAGCATGAGGCCGGCGAACAGCACCCCGTTGAACAGGAACCGCCCCCGCTTCATCGCGTGGACGTTCGGCACGAACACGGTGCTCTCGGCCAGGGCCAGCAGCTCCGGGGTGGCGGCCGGGGCGGGGCAGTAAGTGCCCATTCCGCCGGTGTTCGGCCCCTGGTCGCCGTCGTTCACCGCCTTATGGTCCTGGGTCGGCGGGAGCATCAGCACGCTCCGCCCGGCCACCAGTGCGAGCAGCGACAACTCCTCCCCCTCCAGCCGCTTCTCGACCACGATCTGCCGCCCCACCTTCCCCCCGAACTCCTCCTTCACCATGATCCGATCGACCGCCTTCATCGCCGACGCCGTGTCCTTGCACACGATCACGCCCTTGCCGGCGGCCAGCCCGTCGGCCTTCACCACCACCGGGTAGTCGCGGGTCTCGACGTAGGTGCGGGCGTGGGTCGGGTGGTCGAAGATCTGGAAGTCGGCGGTCGGCACGTCGGCGTTCCGCATCAGCTCCTTGCTGAACACCTTGCTCGACTCGATGCGGGCGGCGTCCTTCGACGGGCCGAACACGACGATCCCCTGCTTCCGCAGGTAGTCGGACAGGCCGAGTGCCAGCGGGTCTTCGGGGCCGATGACCACCAGCCCGACGTTCTCCTTCTTGCAGAAGCGGGCCATGCGGTCGAAGTCGGTACCGTCGAACGGCACGTTCACCCCGTCGGCGACCGTGCCGGCGTTGCCGGGGGCGCAGTACACCACCCCGGCCCGCGGCGACTGCCGCAGTTTCCACACCAGGGCGTGCTCCCGCCCACCCTTCCCCACCACCAGAACGTTGACTTTCATGTTGGTCCCGCACGGGGCGGGAAAAAAGAACCGCCCCCCGACCAAATCCTACGGGTCGGGGGGCGGGGTTCAACGTGCCGTCTGTCGCCGGCCTCCGTCAGCCCGGTCTGATCCGGCCCACGGCGGCCGGCGACAGCGTGGTCACTTCTTCTTCGGCGGCACCTTGACCGACTCGATGGCGAAGTCGGCCTTGTCGGTCCCGCCCTCGGGCACGGCGAACTCCTTCCCGCCTTTGTCCGAGTACCAGTCGAGCGGGATCGGGTCGATCTTCCCCTTCGATTTCTTCGGGTCGGCGTCCGGGTTGTCCTCGCTCCCGGTGGTCGGGTCGAAGAAGGCGGTCGGGTCGTCCCGCTTGGTCTGGATGCGAACGAGGTGCCTGCCCACCACCGCCCCGGTCTTCCCGTCCATTGTGTACAGGGTGTACCGGCCGTTCTCGTCGGTCACGGCCGACGACCCCATGCCGGGGTTCTCGTTGCCGGGGCCGGCGTGCGGCTGGAAGGCGACCACTGCGTTCGGGTACGGCTTACCGTCGAGCGTCACCACGCCCGACACGGGCACCACTTCCGGCCCCCCCCCACAGCCGACGAGGGGCAGGGCGGCCAGCAGGGCGAACCCGGCGAGCAGTGAGCGGTTCATCGTGCGACCTCCGTGGGTGGGGTGACTAATTGACCTGAGCCACTTCGCCGCCCATCATGGTCGCCATGTTGCCCAGTAGGGGCATGCTCACGCTGGTGCTGATGAACCGCACCGACCCGTCGCCCATGACGAAGTTGATGCCGTTCGTGTGTCCGCTACTGAAGTTCCGCTTGCACATCTGGTCGCCGTGCATGGTGGACGGGGTGTAGCACCCGCTGCCGGCGGTGTTGTTCCCGTACTTGTTCATCAGGTGGAAGTTCTGCGGGCCGACGGCGGACAGCATGTACGAGGCGTAGGTGTACCCCCAGAAGGTGGCCCGGCGGGTGACGTCGGTGAACGTGCACTCGCCGGCCATCAGGGTGTTCGACAGGCCGTCGGTGCAGTTGGTCAGCCGCTCCGGCCCGCCCATGCTGCTCAGCGGGGTGGTGCCGTTCGGGCTGCCGCCGCGGGTGATCGCCCCGTTAATGGTCACCCCGTTGTAGCTGGTGCCGGTGGCGTGCAGCAGGCCGATGTACTGGGTGGCGAACGCCTGCCCGCTCGGCCAGTAGTGCGGCTCGAACGTGTCCCACGTCCCCCACTGGGTGGCGAACTGGATGCGGCTGGTCACCCCGCGGTAGCTGCCGTGCATCCACTGCTGGCCACTCCCGGGCCCGCTCGCCGGCTGTTCCAGTTTGCCGGCCAGTGGGTCCGACGGGCACTCGTAAGTCTTCACCCGCTGCCGGCCGACGGTGTTGTTCGCGGTGCTGGTGTTCACCTGGAGTTGCTGGTACTGGCGGAACAGGTTCTCCTGCTCGATGTACGGCAGGATCTCGATCGACCAACCCGTGTACGTCACCGTCCCGTTCACGCCCGTGTTGACCGCACCGGGCGGTAGTGTCCCCAGGGCGTCGTGGTGGTTGTGCAGGGCCAGGCCGATCTGCTTCAGGTTGTTGCTGCACGACATGCGGGCGGCCGCCTCCCGCACTTTTTGCACCGCCGGGAGGAGCAGGCCGATCAGGATCGCAATGATGGCGATCACCACCAGCAACTCGATCAGGGTGAACCCGGCCCGGGCCGAGGGGCGGGGAACGCGAGAGAGAACCATGGAGAGTCTCCATTGATCCGCGTGCCGCCCGGAAGAAATGAGGAGAGCGAGGGTGAGCGGCCGCGAGATCTCTCACTAATACCCGCTTCACAACTCGGGTGTCGAGTGAAATCAGATGAGATTCTGCGGAGAAATGATTGCAGGCCGAAGGCGACTTTGTTAGCCTTGACTAATCTAATATTTCGCCACTCCGAAGGACACAATGCTCCGCCTCTCTTTCGCTCTTTCTGTGCTCGCCGCCGTCCTCACCGTGTCGGCCGGTTGTGGTCCGTCTCGCCCGCCTGCCGACGTCCTGGTCACCACCAGCATCATCGGCGACGCGACCGAACGGATCGCCGGCGGGAAGGTGCGGGTCGAGGTGCTCATGGGTCCGGGCACCGACCCGCACAAGTACCAGCCGTCGGCCGCCGACCTGGGGCGGCTGTCGTCCGCCAAGCTGGTGCTGTTCAACGGCTTGCACCTGGAAGGGAAGATGACGGAACAGCTCGAACACGCGCCCGGCGGGCGGGCGGTGGGCGTCACCCGCGACATCCCTCATGAGAGGCTGCTGAGCGCCGACATCGACGGCGATTCCCACGACCCGCACGTGTGGTTCGACGTGGTCTTGTGGAAGGTGTGCGTCGGCACCATTCGGGATGCGCTGTGCGCCAAGTTCCCCGAGCACGCTGACACCTTCCGGGCGAACGCCGCGGCGTACCTGCGGGAGTTGGATGATCTCGACCGGGAAGTGAAGGAGAAGGCAAACCGACTGCCCGAAGAGAAGCGGGTGCTGGTCACGAGTCACGACGCCTTCGGGTACTTCGCCCGGGCGTACGGCTTCGAGGTGCGAGGGCTGCAGGGGGTGAGCACCGGTGCGGAGTCGGGCACCGCCCGTGTGTCCGCGCTGGCCACTTACATCGCCGAGCGGAAGGTGCCGGCGCTGTTCACCGAGACGTCGGTCCCCGAGCGGGGGTTGCAACAGGTGCTCGACGCCGTCCGCCAGCAGCACGGGTGGGAGGTGAAGTTGGTGGGCGACGAACAGGCGCTGTTCTCGGACTCACTCGGCGAACCCGGCACCCCCGGCGGAACCTACGCCGGCACCGTTCGCCACAACATCGACGTGATCGTCAAACACCTGGGCGCCAAGTAGCAAGTGACAAGGAGCAAGTAGCAAGGAAAGAGAACCACCCCTGTCTTCACTTGTTCCCCCTCACCTGCTACTTGCTACTCCCATGTCTTTGCTCCCCGCCATCGACGTCCACGACCTGACCGTCGCGTACCACGACAAGCCGGCCGTGTGGGACGTGGACCTGACCGTCCCGCCGGGCGTGCTGATGGGCGTGGTCGGGCCGAACGGGGCGGGCAAGACGACATTGCTGAAGGCGATGCTCGGGCTCATCAAGCCGGTGTCGGGTCGGGTACTCATCCACGGCCAGCCGTACTCGGCGAACAAGCAGGCGGTGGCGTATGTGCCGCAGCGGCGGAGCGTCGATTGGGAGTTCCCGACCACCGCGTTCGACGTGGTGCTGATGGGCACCTACGGGCAACTCGGGTGGTTCCGCCGGCCCGGCCCGAAGCAGAGGGAAGCCGCCCACGACGCCCTCGCACGGGTCGGGCTGACCGACTTCACCCGCCGGCAGATCAACCAACTGAGTGGCGGGCAGCAGCAGCGGGTGTTCCTAGCACGGGCGCTGGTGCAACAAGCCCCCGTGTACGTCATGGACGAGCCGTTCCAGGGGGTGGACGCGCCGACCGAGCAGGCCATCGTGCAGTTGCTCCGCGACCTTCGGACGCAGGGCCGAACGGTGCTGGTGGTGCACCACGACCTGAGCACCGTGCGGGACTACTTCGATCACGTCACGCTGATGAACGTGCGGAAGGTGGCCAGCGGCCCGGTGGCGGACGTGTTCACCGAAGACAACCTGAAAGCGACGTATGGCACGGCTCCCGTCGAAATCAGGCCCGCAGAGGTGGTGGGGAAGCCGGAGATTTCTCGCCAAGACGCGGAGGCCGCAAAGAGAAGTGAAGTTTGAATCTGTCTTCTCATCCTCTTTGCGTGCCTGGCGACTTTGCGAGACAATCTCCATCCCGCCTTCTGGCCGAGACACGCCATGTTCACCCGTGCTTCGCTCGTCCTCCTCTTCGCCTTCCCCGCTCTGGCCGCCGACCCGCCGGCGAAGATCGCCCCGTACTTCACCCCGCCGAAGGAGCTGGCCGCCGACTTCGGCACCTTCCGCTCCCCGCTGAAGTTCGACGACAGCACCGAGGTGAAAACCCCGGCCGACTGGCAGAAGCGCCGCACCGAGATCAAGAAGTACTGGCACGGGCTGATGGGCGAGTGGCCGGCAATGATCGAGAAGCCGAAGGTCGAACTCGGCGAGAAGGAACAGCGGGAGACGGTGACGCAATACAAGCTGAAGATCGAAACCGCCCCAGGCCGCACGGTCGAGGACGCGTTCCTGCTGGTGCCGGAGGGCAAGGGGCCGTTCCCCGCGGTGCTGGTCGTCTTTTACGAGGCGAACACGGCCGTCGGGCGGGGGAAGTCCGAGTACCGAGACTATGCCATCCAACTCGCCAAGCGGGGGTTCGTCACGCTGTCACTCGGCGGCGACCCGAACACCTACTACCCGACGAAAGAGAAGTGCAAGATTCAGCCGCTATCGTTCCACGCTTACGAGGCGGCGAACTGCTGCACGGCGCTGGCCCGGATGCCGAACGTGGACGCGAAGCGGATCGGGGTGGTCGGGCACAGTTACGGCGGCAAGTGGGCGATGTTCGCGGCGGCCCTGCACGACGGGTTCGCGTGCGGGGCGACCTCCGATCCGGGGATCGTGTTCGACGAGAAGCGGAGCAACGTGAACTACTGGGAGCCGTGGTATCTGG
>CAYMHO010000277.1:0-9538 GCA_964390195.1 uncultured Fimbriiglobus sp.
GCAAAACCACCCCCAAAGGTACTCGGTCAGTCAAGGACGTGATCCGCCGGGCGCGACCTTGCTGCGCACCGAACCGACCTCCCCCTTGTGGGGGAGGTCGCCGTGCTGAGCGGAGCGAAAGCGGCTGGTGGGAGGGTGCCCCACGCCCCCGTGCATAGACGAGAGCACACCACCTACTCCCCCACAACGCCCCGCAGGTCCGCCCGCTTCGCCTCATACGTCTCGTCGTAACCCAGCACCGTCGGATCAGGCTGCCGCCCGGCCGAGGCACACGCCTGCTCGTAGATCGCCGGCCACCAGTTGCGGTGTTCGGTCAGGCCCTGCTCCTTCACCGTCGTCCAGTTGCTGGTGATCTTGGTCCACGCCTTGTCGCCGAAGTCGAGTGCCTCCTGCAAACTCGCGAACTGCTTCACGTACCACTCGCGGCCGATCTGGCTGTGCAGCACCTCGTCGGCCCAGTCGAAGTCCTGAATCGTCGCGGCGATCGGGATGCCGCTCTCGCCGGCCACCTCGAACTCGTACCGCTTGCCCGTCTTCGGCATCAGCCCCTGCTCGATGAAGAACAACACCCCGTGCCGCTCCAACGGGGTACATTCCGTGTTCAGCCGGTAGCTCCAGTTCCAGGTGATGCGGGCCTTCGTCCAGTCCACACCGAGGGCGACGAACCCGACCTCGCCCATCATGGCGTGCCGGGCCTCGTCCCACAGCTGCCGGCTCATGGCCAGGTAGTACCCCCACGGCTTGCCCTTCGTCTGGGTGATGATGCTGGCCATCATCTCCGGCACGTCGATCTCCCGCAGCCGCTTGAACAGCATCATCAGCACCTTGTCGCGGGCCGGCTTCGCCTCGTCGTACAGGAACGCCTCGGCGTTCACCCCCTGGTTCCACAGGTCGGCGAAGCGTTCGTCCCGCTGCGGAACGGGGTCGTAGGTGTAGGGCGTGGCAGAGTAGCGACGAGTTAGGTCCGGCTGTGCCGGACTGTGGTTGGCGTCCGACTCTGACGAACCTTCGGTATCCGCTCTTCCCTTCCCCCAACCGATCATCGCGATGAGATCGCCCGTCCACTCTTGCAGTTGCTGGTCTCTCGCCGAGTTTGCAACTACTAGCGCTCTCATAGCGGAGCGATACCACTCCATCATGTCGTACAGTTCGATCCGGGCGAAACGCAGAACACGCTTTGATGGAGCGTCAGTGAGCGGGTGCGTTTCACTTTCGTATCGGTCGATCGCACCCCACAATACGCACACGGCCGTAGAAAGGCCGTACACCAACTCCTCCGTTGCAGGGGCGCACAAGATCTCGTCGAAGAACACCTCCAGCGCCGGGTGCGGCACATCCTCCAACCCGAGCGGCGGTTCCCGCATCTCGCTGATGCGTTGCCGCAGCGCCGCGACGTGTTCGGCACACAGGTAGGCGTGGTGGGCGAAGGCCGTTTTCAGCTCGTAGATCGGCTCGGCGGTCAGGCGGGCGGTGAGGATCTGGTGCAGCCGCTTGAAGCAGTAGTGGAACCGCTTCAACCGCCGCACGCACTCGTCCAGCGGCAGGCCGGGTTTGGTGGCTTCCTCGATGCTGCACAGTCCGGCCAGCGGGGGGAGGTTCTTGTACGGGGTGTAGTTCGGGAGCATGGCGGAACCCGTGTCGGGGGGCGTGTCGTTCAACTCGTCTCAAGAGCGACGCCGGGGGCGTGGAGACCGCCAATCGGCGTAGTTGCCATAAACTTCTGCCGGCGCTGCTGTTGCAGTTTTCGATGCTGGCGGAATGAGGTCGGAGGGCGTGTGTGTGCAAAGTGGTGAGACTGAGACTCACCCGATTCCCGACCCTCCACGCACCGCTCTCGTCACCATACACCGCCGGCGGGGTGCCGCACACGGCCGGTCCCCGATACCCTGATCGCACACTCTTCAGGTGACACAGCCATGTCGCAGCGCGTGTTGGTGACGGGTTCGGCCGGGCGGATCGGGCGGGCAGTGGTGGCGGAACTGACCGCCCGCGGGCACACGGTGATTGGGTTCGACCTGATGCCGACACCGGGGGTATTGAAGGAGAACAGCTTCGTCGGCTCGCTGACCGATGCCGAGGTGTTGGCCAAAGCAATCACCAGCGCCGATTGCGTCATTCACCTCGCCGCAGCGCCGGACGACTCGCACTTCCCGCCAGCCGACACGGACAACTTCGAGAGCGAACTGCTGCCGAGCAACGTGCTGGGCAGCTATCGGGTGATGGAAGCCGCCCGGCGTGCTGGCATTCGGAAAGTCATCCTCGCCAGCACGGGGCAGGTGATCGACGGCCACCTGGAAGACCGCAACATTCCCGTCACCGTGACGGCCGCCTACCGCCCGCGGTATCTGTACGCCTGCACCAAAGTGTTTCTGGAGATGCTGGGCCGGGTGTACGCCGAGCAGCACGGGTTGAAGGTGATCGCGGTGCGGCTGGGCTGGTGCCCACGACCGGGGCAGGCGGCGCTCATTGCCGCCGACCCCGAAGCCCAAGACGTGTTCCTGAGTCCGGGCGACGCCGGGCGGTTCTTCGCGGCGGCGGTGGAAACGGACGTGAATAAGCTGCCCCCGTGGGCGGCGGTGTACGTCACGAGCAAGCCCCGCGGCCCGCTGCTGTACGACCTCGCCCCAACGGAGAAGCTGGTGGGGTGGACCCCCACCGAGCAGTGGCCGACCGGGGCGGAATAGACTGTGGTTTTGTTGTAGCCGGGGTCTGTGACCCCGGTCCGACCGGCCTCACAGAGGCCGGCTACAGGCAGGAGGCGATCAACGCCCTCCGGCTCACTTCCCCTTCACCCACCGGGCGGTGGCTTCGGCGACACGCTTGCCCAGCAGCCCGGCGGTCTTCTTGTCCCCCTCGTTCACCGGGGCGTCGCCCGGGAAGGTCTGGGCCATCGCCCCGCTGTAGCTGCTCAGCCGGTTCACGTTTTCCGGCGCCGGCCCCTCCACCAGCAGCCCCGGCCCGATCCAGAGCATGCTGTGCTGCATGGCGTTGATCACCAGCCCTTGCAGGGTGTTCAGCTTGTCCCCGCTCAGCCCCTGACTGTGTGTGAACCCGGCGGCCAGTTTGTCCTTCCACCCCTGCTGGAACCAGATGCCCCCGCAGGCGTCGATGAACGCCTTCATCTGGGCCGAGTACCCGCCCATGTACGTCGGGGTGCCGAAGACGATGGCGTCGGCGGCGGAGATGTCTTTCAGCGCGGCGTCGTTCTTCCACCGCCCGTTCTGGATGTCGGCGTCCTGCAGGCGGTGCAGCACGACGGTGGTGCCGGACACCCCGCGTGCCCCCTCGGCCACCGCCTCGGCGAGCGTGTGCGTGTGCCCCTGGGCGGAGTAGTAGACGATGGCGACGGTCGGCATGGGAAGCTCCGGGCGAGGACGGCGACAGCCGAAGTGTAGGCGGCGGGCGGTGCCACCGCCCACCGGCTGGCGGAGGGGTGGCAGTCACTTCGCCGACGGGAACCACTTCTCGTCGGCCACGGTGGCGTCCACCGGGTCGCCTTGCAGCGCCCGCAAGAACATCACCAGCGCCGCCTTCTCCTCCGGCTTCAGCTTCAGTTGGAACGGGATGACCGGGTTGCCGGCGCGGTCGAGCATCGCCCCCGTCGGCAGTGGCGGGTTCTTCCCCTCCGCTCTCGCCTTACGGTAGGTCGCCTCGGCGTCGGCGTCCCGCATCTTCGGCGACAGGAACTCGTTCACGTTCCCCCCGCGGTCGTAGAAGTCGATCACCCCTTCGAGCGTCGTCTCGCTGCCGTCGTGCAGGTACGGGGCGGTGTCGAGCAGCCCCCGCAGGCCGGGCGTCTTGTGGCCGCCGACCATGCCCGCGTCCTTGTGCCCGGTCGCCTGCGCGTCGTACCGGCCGAACTCGCCGCGGGGCAGCTTGCCGTCCTTCGCCCCGACGCCCAGGTTGTGGAACCCGTGGTCGGTGAACCCGTCGCCGACGTGGCAGTTGCTGCACCGCGCCTTGCCGAAGAAGAGCGCCCGCCCGCTGGCGATCTGTTCGCCCAGCGTCTTGTCCAGGTCGTTCGGCTGGTTGCCGCCGAGCGCCCGGATGGCCGCCTTGTCCTTCGCCGCCCGTGCCGACTGGATCGCCTTCGACACGTCCTCCGCGATCAGGTCCGGCTTGCCGGTGTCGTCGTCGGACAGCCGCTTCCGCTTGTTCACCTCCGCCCGGTCGTAGATGCTGTTCCCGCTCAGCACCGTCCGCTCGTAGGCGGCGATCGCCTTGGCGGTGGCGTCGCGGCTCGGCCCGTGCCCGAACACCTGCTCGAACCGCTTCACCAGGGCGGGGTCTTTCTTCACCCGCTCGACCGCCTCCTCCCACGCGTCGCCCTTGCCCCCGCCGAACATCTCCAGCGAGTTGCCGACCGGCCCTTGCGCCTGGTTCTCCAGGCTGTCGGCCCGCCCGTTCCAGAACTGGAAGCGGTTGTACGCCGAGTTCAGGACCGTCGGCGAGTTGATCGGCCCGAGCTGGTCGTTGATGCCGCTGGACGTCTTCGCCTGGTCGGTCCACCCGCGGGCCGGGTCGTGGCAACTGGCGCACGAGCGGGTGCCGTTGGTGGACAGCCCCTTGTGGAAGTACAGCGTCTTGCCCAGCTCCCACTTGGCGACGGTCATCGGGTTCTCGGCCGGGACGGTCGGGGCGGTGGACAGGCCGAGCGGCACCCGGATCTTCACCAGCCGCTTCGTCACCTTCTGGCCGGTGCTCGGGTCGGTCGCCTGCTCGGTCGTCTCGTTCCAGAAGGCGGTCAGGGTCTTCCACTCGGGCGACGTGCCGGCCACGAACTCGATGCGGGCGTCGTCCTTGAACGGCAGCTTCTTGGCCTCGTTCGGCAGGCCGTCGTCCGCCGGGGCGGCGGTCGCCAGGGCCGGGCTGAGGGCCAGCAGAAGCAAACAGGTGGCGCGGGACATGGCTGTCCTCTTCAAAAAGTGGTGTGGGGTGGGAGTCGACGGGGTTGTTATACGCCGGGAGGGCCGCCCTACACCCCGAACACGGCGTCGAGGTCGGGGTTGTGGCGGAGGTCGGCCGACGGGGGCGGGGGCGGGGCGTCCGCGGGTGCCCCGAAGGCCGCGTCCAGGTCCGGGTTGTGCCGCGGGTCGGTGGGGGTGGGCGGCGGGGGCGGGGCAGGTTCGCCCAGCGTCGCGTGCAACCGGGCGAGCAACTGCTGCTCCTTCGCGCTCACCTGCCCGGCAGCCGACGCGATGCGGTCGGCCAGTTCCAGCAGTTCGCGGCGGTCGGCCGGGGGGAACGGCTGCACGCCGGCGATCACGTCGGCCTCGTTCAGGCTGAGCTTGTCCGCCTCGTCGATCTCCACATCCAGGAACCGCAGGGCAACCATGTCCGAAGCGTACACCGTGCCCAGGTGGCCTCGCAGCACGGCCCGTTCCGCCTTCGCCAACCGCCCGTCGGCCTTCGCCACCAGCAGCCCGAATCGGCAGACGGCACGCAGGCGGGGGAGGAAGGGCGGGGCGGGCGGTTCGGGTTCTTCGCCCCGACCCGCGGGAGCGGGCTGCGGCTCCCCTCCCGCGGGTCGCGGCGAAGGGGTCGGGGGCGGGGGTGAGGGTGTCGGGATCGGCGGCAAACCAGGGAGGTCGGCGTGCAACACCTCGTCCGTCAGCCCCGGCACCTTCTGGTAGAACAGGCTGTTCCAGAACGACACCCCAGCCGCGATCTGGGCCAACTCATTCAGCCGTGCCAACGCCGCGTCGATCGCCGCCACCTGGCGATTCCGTTCGTCGTCCTCGGCCTGGGCCGTCATCGCCAGTTCGGCGGCCCGCCGGCGGAACTCCACCCCCTCGGGGCACGCCCCCGCGTCGAACCGGCCGCGAGCGTCGGCCGTCACCTTCCGCACCGCCGTTCGCACCTCGGCCGCCTTCGCCCGCCCCATCCCCGGCAGGTCGTCGAGTTGGTTGAACTTCACGTCCGGCAAGGTTTTCCACCCGGCCGATTCGAGTTTGTCCACCGTCGCCGGGCCGATGCCGGGCTGGGTCGCCAGTGCCGACACGGGGACGGTGTGGAGGTGGCGGGTGAACAATTCGTCGGCGAGTTGGGCGACGGCCGCATTCGCCGGGGCGGCCAGCACTTCCGCCCGGCGGGCGGTCAGTTCGGCCCGCCGGTGGACGATCCGCCTGGACCACAACACCGCCGGCGAGTGGCGGTACCGCAGGAACAGGAGCAGCAGAATCGCCCCGCCGAGCAGCAGAAGGGCGAAAATCAGCAGGGCGGCGTCGTGCATGGGGGCAATCTACGGGGCGGGCGGTCGAGGGGGCGCCGTTGACAGCCCCCGGCGTGCCCCTATGATGTCTGTCTTACGTTTGCTCGCACCCTCGCAGCGTTTGAGGCGGTCATGGCTGTTCCGAAGCGTCGCACGTCGAAGTCCAAGCAAGGGCACCGCCGCAGTCACCACTTCGTCACCCCGAAGCAGGTGCAGTACTGCCCGCAGTGCAACGAGCCGGTGCTCCCGCACCGGGTGTGCGGCAACTGCGGCCACTACCAGGGCCGGACCGCCATCCTGGTTCAGGACGAAGCCACCGAAGGTAAGTAACCATGCGGATCGCGCTCGACGCGATGGGCGGGGACCACGGCCCCAAGCCGAACGTGGTCGGGGCCGTTGCCGCGCTCGCCGCCGCGCCCGACCTGAGCGTCGTGCTGGTCGGCGACAAGGCTCAGCTCGACCCCCTGCTGGCCACGACGCCACACCCGGCCGACCGGCTGGAGGTGTTCCACGCCTCCGAAGTGGTCGGGATGAACGAGAAGCCGGTCGAGGCACTTCGCAAGAAGCCGGACAACTCCATCGCCCGCAGCTGGCAACTGCTCGCCACCAAGAAGGTGGACGGGCTGGTGAGCGCCGGCCACACCGGGGCGGTGGTCGGCGCCGGGGTGTTCACCCGCAAGTTCCTGAAGGGCATCCGCAAGCCGGGCATCGCGACCGTCATGCCGACCGCCACCGGCGGCAAGTGCGTGCTGCTCGACGTGGGCGCGAACGTCCACCCCAAGCCGAGCCACCTGCTGCACTACGGGGTGATGGGCGACGTGTTCGCCAAGCACATGCTCGGCATCGACAAGCCCCGCATCGGCCTGATGAACGTGGGCGAGGAGGAAGGGAAGGGGAACGACCTGGTGCAGACGGCGTTCGACCTGTTCCGCAAGAGCCCGCTGAACGAGCGGTTCGTCGGCAACGTCGAAGGCCGCGACGTGCACAAGGGCACGGTGGACGTGATCGTGACCGACGGGTTCAACGGGAACGTCATCCTGAAGCACGCCGAGGGCATGTTCGAGTTCATGGTGAAGCTGATCGGGCACTCGGTGATCGGGCAGTTGCAGGCGGAGAAGGAACTGGGGGCGAAACTGCTGGCGAAGCTGGTGGACAGGTTCCACCACAGCAGCACCGGCGGGGCGCCGCTGCTCGGGGTGGACGGCTGCTGCATCATCTGCCACGGGTCTTCGGACGACCGAGCCATCGCGAACGCGCTGGGGGTGGCCGCTCAGGAAGTCCGGGTGAAACTGAACGAGAAGATCGTCGAAGAACTGGCCGCCATGCCGGCCGTGGGCGAAGACGAGTAGGTGCCGCATACCGAGCGGAGCGACGGCAGACGTTAGCCAGGGGTGGAGTTGCGAGCCGTCGGCGACCAACGGAACCCCTGGAACCGATGCGAACACGACGCAAGCCCCGGAGGGGCGACAGAAATGGTGTCTGTCGCCCCTCCGGGGCTTTACCGGTAGGCCCGCTCATCCCAGGGGTTCCGCTCCCTTCGGTCGTTCCACGCCTGGCTAACATCTGCCGCCCCTCCGGGGCGGGTTCTGGTCGCCCTTTAGGGCTGCATCCGCCATGTCCACCGCTTTTCTGTTCCCCGGCCAGGGCGCCCAGCACGTCGGCATGGGCCGCGACCTGTGTGCCGCCCTTCCGGCCGCCAAAGCCCTGTTCGACCGCGCCTCGGCTGTGCTGGGGTACAACCTGGTCGACGTGTGCGCCAACGGTCCGGCCGAGCGGCTGAACGCCACCGACGTGAGCCAGCCGGCCATCTTCGTCGCCAGCCTCGCGGCGCTCGAACAACTGAAGGCCACTCAGCCGGAACTGCTCGGTGGCGTGTCCGCCACCGCCGGGTTGAGCCTGGGCGAGTACACCGCCCTCGTGTTCGCCGGGGTGATGACGTTCGACGATGCCCTGCGGGTGGTGAAGGCACGGGGCGAGGCGATGCAGGCCGCCGCCGAAGCCACCTTCGGCGGGATGGTCGCCGTCCTCGGTCTGGAAGTGGCGGAAGTCGAAACGCTGGTCGCCGAAGCTCAGTCCGCCGTCGGTGGGGTGCTGCGGGTGGCCAACCTCCTTTGCCCCGGCAACACGGTGGTGTCCGGCGGGGCGGCCGGCATCGAAGAGTTGTGCAAGCTGGCCGAAGCCCGGCAACTCCGCACCATCAAGCTGGCCGTCGCCGGGGCGTTCCACACCGACCTGATGAAACCGGCCGACGACCAACTGGCCGCCGCACTCGCAAAGGCGGCCTTCAGCCCGGCGAACACCCCGGTGTGGTCGAACGTGGACGCCCAACCGCACACCGATCCGGCCGAAATCACCCCGCTTCTGGTGAGACAGGTGCTCTCCCCTGTCCGTTGGGAGGAGACCGTGCGGGGGCTGATGGCGGCGGGGGTGACGAAGTTCGTGGAGGTGGGGCCGGGGCGGGTGCTGGCCGGCCTGCTCAAGCGGGTGAACCGCAAAGCCGACGTGACCAACGTGGGGGTGTAGCGGTCGCCCCCCCTCCCCTCACCCGGCGGGGGAGAGGGGAGTCGGCGCATCCGCCCTTTCCGAACCCGCTCAGTCGGCGTAGTGTATGGGTTCGGGTTTTCGCCTGCGTCTGCCCGGCCGCCCGGCGGCCGTTTCCCAGCCACGGTTGATGCCGCTCCGCCTGTCAGCCGCCCCGGAGGATCGAAGCGTGTCCGTCGAACAACGAGTGATCGAGATCGTGTGCGAGCACCTGGCCGTGAATAAGGAAACGGTCACCCGCTCCACCAGCTTCCAGGAAGACATCGGGGCCGACTCGCTCGACATCGTCGAGCTGGTGATGGAACTGGAAGAGGAGTTCGACATCCAGATCCCGGACACCGACGCGGAGAAGATCAAGACGGTGGGCGAGGCCATCGACTACATCGAGGTCAAGCAGAAGGAAAAGGGCGGGGGCGGCGACGCGCCCGCCAAGGCGTAACCCGAACGAGTGGCCAGGAGCGAGTGGCCAGGAGCGAGTTCCGATCCCGGCTGGTGGCGAGGTTCGCGGACGCCGGCCTCCCCTCCCGCCGTCGCACTCGCTCCCCGACACTCGCTCCTCGACACTCTCCCCGGACCTGTTGCCATGTCCCCCCGCCGTCGCGTCGTCGTCACCGGCCTGGGCACCGTCAACCCGATCGGGCTGTCGGTGCCCGAATACTGGCGGAACCTGCTGGCCGGCAAGAGCGGCATCCGGCCGATCACCCGGATCGACGTCACCGACTTCAAGGTGAAGTTCGGCGGCGAGGTGCACGGGTTCGACCCGACCGGCATCGTCGAACCGCGGGA
>CAYMHO010000278.1:0-9521 GCA_964390195.1 uncultured Fimbriiglobus sp.
CCCCGCGGCCGCTCTTCACGCGGGCGGGCTTCGTTGACGGTCAGGGTGCGACCCTGGAAGTCCTGGCCGTGGGTGGCCTGGATGGCTTCTTGAGCGCCGCTCGCCATCTCGACGAAGGCGAACCCGCGGCTGCGGCCGGTGTCCCGGTCGCTCACCACTTGGGCGCTCACCACCTGGCCGTACTGGCCGAACAGCTCCATCAGGTCCTGGTCGGTGGTGCCGAACGACAGGTTGCCCACATACAGTTTCGTGCTCACGAATCACCTTACGGCCACTGTCTGGCCGCGCTCGAGTGCCGGCCCCGGCAGGTGCCGGGGACGGACGAACGAACCGCAGCACTGGTCTACTACCCAGGCTGGTTGGCTTCGGGAACCTCGCTCGAACGATTCGGTTGCAGTCTCGGAGGTGCTCTCGGAGGCGGCGATACGCAAACGGTCCGGTCGAAGGTGAAGGCGCTCGTTCGTCGCGGTCGGGGTCTCTCGCCCAAACCGTGAGGGGATAATAACAGCCCGTCCAGAAAATGCGAGCGGAATGTTTCAAGATTTTGCCACCCGGCCGACTGTTGTCCCCCGGACACCCCCTCCGCCCCACCCTCAAATCCGTTCTATGGTGCAGTCGAACCCCCCGTTTCGCACCCGTCCCACCCCCGGAAGGTTGGCGCATGGATCAGCTTTACTGCACCGGCACGGCTCTCGGCAAAGCCACCGAACTCACCCCCCCGCCGGGCAAGTCCCTCCGCCTGCCGGCGGTCACGGCGTCGTCCGCGGGGGTTCGCCCGGACGCCCTGCACGCCGTCCTGCCGCACTCCTTCTACTCCCCGCCGCAGGCCCGCCCGTCCGCCGCCCGGCTGGCCCTGTTGAACACCCCGCAAGGCCGCGTGCTCACCCACGCCGTGCCCCACGCCGACGGCTTCTTCGCCCACACCCTGCTGAACGTCCCGGACACCGCCGACGCCCTCCTCGCCATCCAGACGTGGGGCAGCCCGCAGTGGCAACGCACCCCGCCGGAAAGCGGCACCGACCTGCCCGAGTTGCCGTACCTGCCGGTTGCGGACGTGCTGGACGACGCCGGCCTGAAGGAGTGGCTGGGCGGGTCGTACCACCGCGAGCTGCTCGAGTTCGCCTTCATCGCCCTGCTGGGCACGCCGGCCGAAACGCAGTTGTTTCTGGCCGCCCCGGCCGAGGACGTGGCGTGGGTGGTGTACGCCGTCGGACGGGCCCTCCCGCCCGACTTCGTCGAGCGGCTGACGTTCAGCACCGCCGAGGCCGAACCGCTAGGCTGCTCGGCCCGCGTGGTCGGGTACGACCCCGGCCCGGACGGCCCGGATTTGCCGGCAGCATGCTACCGCACCGGCGTCGGGCTGAACACGTTCACCGGCAAGCGGACGGACCTGAAAGCCGACGTGCCGTTCGCCCCGTTCGCGGTGGCGGCGCTGGCCGACGGCAACCTGACTTCGCTGGACGACTTGAAAGCGACGTGGCAGCGGCTCGGGCTGAAGGCGGCCGCCAAGTTCGACCTGGTGTTCCGCCTCGCCCGCGGCACCGGCACCCTGACCAAAGAGGAAGCGGCCGACGCCCTCCAGCACCCGCCGCTCGCCGCCTGGGTGAGCGCCCGCGCCGACACCCTGCAACAGTTCCTGGAGTGGGCGATCGACGACCGCCAGTTCGCCAACGGGTCGTTCGG
Organism: uncultured Fimbriiglobus sp.; assembly: GCA_964390195.1. Taxonomy (GTDB): domain Bacteria; phylum Planctomycetota; class Planctomycetia; order Gemmatales; family Gemmataceae; genus JALHQU01. The sequence goes on from CAYMHO010000278.1 coordinate 1,684, forward strand.
CCGGGCGGTGCAGAGCCTACGGCAGAAGCCCGACGTGCTGGCGAAGCTGGCGACGAGCGTTCGCACCGCGGGCGACGAAGCCCTGGCCGCCGGCGACCGCAACCGCACGGCCAACGCGTTCGAAGTGATCCTGCCGATGGTCGCGCCGGCGAAGGCGAACGCGGTGTGGGGGGAGCTGCTCACCCGCGGCACCGACCCGGACGCGCTGAGCTGGGAGATGCGGTGGTATCTCCTGCCGCGGTTCGTGCGGTTCAAACAGCAGACGCAGCCGACGAGCGGGGTGGACCCGGCGTTCGCCCGCTGGCTGGACGTGCCGGCCGAGCGGCTCGGCGAGTTCCTCGCCCTCGACCTGCCGAAGGCGTACCAACTGACCGCCGCCCGGTCGGCGCTGAAGCGTGAACCCGAGCCGTCGGCCCTGCTGGTGACCACGCTGGCCAAGCACCCGCCGCTCGTGCTCGAGCTGCTGAAGGGCGACGGGGCGGAGAAGCTGTACGCCGGGTTGCTCGACCACGCCCCCGAACGCGGCTGGTTCGAGGACGTGGTGAACGCCGCCGCGGAGTACTCGCCGGCCGCGCTGAACAGCTTCTTCGAGACGACGCTGGATGGGAACAAGCTCGACGCCGACCGCCTGATTCGCACGCAAGGGAACAAGCTGCTCGAACTGTTCGCCGGTCGGTCCGGGCTGGATCGGCTGGGCACGCGGTTCCTGGCGACCCCGCCGGCCGACGTGTACACGAACTCCACCGTGCTGAACTTCCTCGTCAAGCTACGGGATCAGGACGGCGTGAGCGACGAGGTGAAGTCGCGGATCGACGCCGTGCGGACGGTGCGGGCGTACCTGGATTCGCCGACGTTCGACGCGAACGACATCACCCCCGTCGCGACCGCGATCGCCGTTACCCCGGCAGTGTTGCCGGGCGCCGCGAAGGACGACCTGTTCGACACCGTCGCCCGCACCCTGGCCGGGCGGGTGAACAAGAACAGCTTCCAGTCTGATCTGGAAGCGGCGATGAACGGGTTCGGCGACACCCTGGCGAAAGACGGCACCGACCTGTTCGAGAACCTGCTGCGGGAACTGCGGAAGCGGCTGCCCGAGGTGGGCAAGTGTGCGAACGCGGCGGAGGCGTTCCTGGCCATCGCCCTGGGGGCCGCGAACGACCGGCTGTCGCCCAACCCGGAGGGGTTGGACGGGCACGCCTTCGCGGTGGCGTCGGACGCGGCCAAGTTGGGCGGGAACAAGTTGCTGACGGAGATCGACCGGCGGAGCGCGAGTTGGCCGAAGGACGCCCGAGTCAAGTGGGGGTTCCTGCTGGCGGCGGTTCGGCCGAAGAGCCGGTGGCAACGTGACCTGATTTGCGCCGCCATCGGCGGGGCGGTGATCGCGGTGGCGGCGGTGGCGTGGAAGTTGTTCCTGTGATCTTGTCCCCCTCTCCCCCAGGGGAGAGGGGAACCCAACTCAGAACTCCGACTTCCGCAGGCTCCGCGCCCCGGCCGCGAGCGGCAGCCACACGGCCAGCGCCGTCATCACCACCGCCACCGGCACGCCGGCGAACGCCCACCACGGCCAGCCTTCCGCCGACGGGTTCACCAGGCTCCGCAGGCTGGCCAGCAGTACGGGCCCGCTCGAGCACGCCACCACCAGCACCAGGAACCCTAGCCCGACGATCATGTTCACCGTCCCGCCGAACCCGACCACGATCTTCGACGGGTCGGTCTCCTTGAAGTTCGGCATCATCGCCCCCAGCCCGACGTTCAGCCCGCTCAGCCCCAGCCCGACGCACACCGCCGCCGTCAGGTGAACCAGCAGCGGTACCGGCCCGACGCCGAGCAACAGGTCGCCGAGCAACGTCAGCCCGACGGCCACGACCAGCGTGCCGGTGGCGGCGAACGCGAACTTGCCGGCCAGGATCTGCTCGCGGCGGATGGGCATCAGCCCCAGGATCCAGAACTTCCGCCCCTCCAGGCTCATCAGCGGGTAGATGAACCGGCTCAGCCCGGCGCACAGCAGCACGCATGTCGCGGCCAGGTTCACCAGGCTCAGCACGTCCGCCGAGATGCCCCCCTCCACCCGCTTGGAGAACTCGCGGAAGTTGATGCCGGCGAGCAGCAGCATGCCGGCGAAAATGACCAGCAGCACCCACTGCGTCGGGTCGCGGCGGAAGGTGCGGAAGTCTTTGACCACCAGCAGCCGCACCGGGCGGCTCAGGTAGAACACCATCCCTTCCATGACCCGGTCGAGCACGTTCGCCCGGTACTTCTTCTTCGCCCGGCCGGTGCCCGACACGCGGTCAAAGGCGGTGCGGTAGGTCAGCCGGGCCACACCCGCAGCGATCAGGTACGCGATCAACCCGTGACTCCACAGCAACGCCAGCGGGAGCAGGGCGTCGGCCGGGCGATCGTTGCCGGCGGCGAGCAAACCCGTCGTCATCCAGTGGCTGGGCATCCACGGGCTTTGGGTCAGTTGGAACTGGCCGAGGAGATCGGTCACGTCGTCCTTCTTGCCGCCGCTGATGAACGCCTCTCGGGCCTGCATCCCCGCTCGTACCAACCACGCCCCGAGCAGCAGCGTCAACAGCAGGATGAGCAGGGCGAACGCCTGCTTGCGGTTCTTCGGCAGGAACCGCACGAGCAACAGGGCGATGGTGGCCGACACCGCCCCCGGCAGCAGGACGAACCCGAGGAGGAACAGCGGGATGAGGGCGTAGAAGTACCACGGCACACCGGCCTGCACGCCGAACGCGACGAGCACCGGCACCCCCAGGATGACGAACGCCCACGAGCTGAACGCGACGGCCGCCCGGAACTTGGTGGCGAAGATCTGGTCGGCGCGGGCCGGGGTGGCGAGCAGGAAGCGGGCTTCGGGGGCGGTGAACAGGCTGGCGTACAGCACCACCCCGGTGCTGAACAGGAGCATCCCGCCGAGGGTGAAGAAGAGCAGGTCGAACAGCAGCCCGCCGACGATCCCCTTGAGCGGCACCTTGGCGTTCGCCAGTTCCCAGAACCCGTAGTGGGCGAGGCCGTACACGAACCCGGCGACGACCGCGCTGGTGGCCAGCATGGTGAACAGCTTCACCTTGCCCGACTTGAGGGCGACTGCGAGCGAGTTGCGAAGGGTCGTCAGCCGCAGGCGGCGGAAGACGGCGGCCTGGTCGAGTGAGGGCATGGGGTGATTGTAGCCGCGAGCCGCAGGCGAGCGTGTGGCCGGGTTCGACGCGCTCGCCTGCGGCTCGCGGCTACTTCCCCTTGTCGCACGCCTGCCGCCACGCGCGGGCTTCGGCCAGCAGCCGGCGGAGCGGCTCCCGACGCAGGGCCGCGTACGCCGAGTCGAGCAGGTCGTAGCACTCGGGGAACTCCTTCGCCCACACCCACAGGTCGCGGCCGAGCTTGAGGGCGGCACCGGGGTAGCCGTCCAGCAGCAGTTGCATCGCCTCCGCCGCCAGCCCCATCACCTGCGTCGGCTGCGGTTCGGCCCGCCCCTTGGCCACCCGGAATGAGTCGGCCGACAACTTCTTGTACTGCTTCTCCGCGACCACTATCCCCAGGTGGTCCCAGGTGTCGGCCACCGGCTCCCGCCAGCCGGCCCCGCCGTAGGTGTCCTCGTAGTCGGCGCCCGTCTCCTCGCGGTCCCCGCCCCAGTACCCGCCCAGCGCCCGGCGGATGACGGCCAACTGGTCGATCTGTGCGCGGTAGTGTGTCTCCTCGTCCGGGTCGTCCTCGATCATCTCCAGGAACCCCTCTTCGCTCGACTCGACCTGCCAGCGGGTCGCCTCGAACAGGGTGTCGCCGTCGACGGCGTGCTGGAACGTGTCACCGTGCCAGTAGTGGCAGACGACCGGCGGCATCTCGCCGGGTGAGTCGAAGTAGTACCCCCAGTGCAGGCCGTCGGTGGTGCCGTGGAAGAGGGTGACGAACTCGGGCAGGTCGTGGTAGTAGCGGCCCTCCCACAGCGGGTGGGCGGGGTGGTCCTTCACCGGCTTGCCGTCCGCCAAGTCGAACGGGTAGGCCGGCCGCATGTCGCACGCCTCGGCCAGCACGCCCGGCGGCAGTTTGGCGAGGAACTCCCGGTACCAGAAGAACTCGTCCGGGAAGTCGAACCCGTAGAAGTCGCGGACCCGCTGTTCGGCCGGGGTGGACATACTCGACCTCCGGGAGGGCGAAAAACAGGTTTGCCGCGGCCCCCCCCGGGGGGCGGGCGGGCCCCCCCCGGGGGGGGCCCCGGCCAAACCGCGGCTGCTCGGTCGTTACCGGTCCCGCCGGATCACTTCCTTCTCCTCCATCGCCTCCTCGCCTTCCTCCTCCTCGGCCTCGACGGCGATGGCGTCCTTCGGCAGGTTCGGGTCGAGTTCGACGGTGATCGCCTGGCTGTACTCCTTGTCGTCCACCGTCAGCACCACCCGGTAGATGCCCGGCTTCACGGCTCCGCCCGCACCCGCGAGGGTCCACCGCACGCGGTGCAGGCCGGGGTCGGTGAGCGGGCGGGCCGTCGGCTGACCGCCGCCCGGACCGCTGAACCCGCCGCCCGGAGGGCCTTGCCCGCCGCCCCCGCCGCCCTGCCCGCCACCGGGCACGGCCGTGGCGGCGTACTTCTTGTACTCCTCCAGGTCGATGCTCCCGTCCTTGTTGGCGTCGGCGGTGTCGAACGCGTCGGCCAACCGCCGCGACTGGGCCGCCTCCTCCTTGCTGATCTTGCCGTCACTGTTCGCGTCGGTCTGCTTGAACCGGGCTTCGGGGTCGAGCGCGGCGCCACCGCCACCGCCGCCACCGCCACCGCCGCCGCCACCGAAGCGGCCGCCGCCGAACCCGCCACCGCCCTGGCCGTACTCCCACACCGTCTTGCCGCTCACGTCCACCACCTTCAGACCCACCTTCTTCGCCTTCTCCAGCAGGAGGATGTCGATGGCCGCCCCGCGGTCCGGGTTCTGGCCGGCGAACTTGCGGTCGGTCTCGCTGTACGGCGAGCGGCCGTTCGGGTTCAGCCGCCAGCGGGTGGCGGTGGACGGGGTGAACAGCGTCACCGGCGTCTTCAGGGTGCTCGTGCTCATCTGGCGGATGGCGTTCACGTCCATCACCCACACGCTCCGGCCGTGGGTGGCCACCACCAGTTCGTCCGCGGTGGTCGGCTGGGCGAACTCGTGGCAGGCGACCGTCGGCAGGCCGCCGCCCAGTTTGGCCCAACTGCCCCCCTTGTTCAGCGACACGAACGCCCCGAACTCGGTCCCGCAGTACAGGATGTTGGTGCTCTTGTAGTCCTCCCGCAGTACGCGGGTGCTGCCGAACTCGGGCAGGTTGCCGGTGATGTTCTTCCACGTCACCCCGTAGTCGTCCGTCACGAACAGGTACGGCTTGTCGTCGTTCTGGCGGTGGGCGTCGAAGGCGACGTAGCAGCGGCCGGCTTTGTCCCGCGACGGCTCGACGGTGGCCACGCAGCGGAACCCCGGTAGCCCGGCCTTCTTCACGTTCTCGGTCACGTTCTCCCACTTCACCCCGCCGTCCTTCGTCACCCACAGGAAGCCGTCGTCGGACCCCGCCCACAGCACGTCCGGGGTCTTCGGCGACTCGCCCAGGGCGACCAGGCTGCCCGCCTTCGTGCGGGTCAGTTCGGGCGAGATGGCCTTCTGGTCGGCCCCCTTCTTCACGCTGCGGAACACGTACTGCGCGCCGCTGTAGAAGATGCTCGGGTTGTGGCTGCTCAGGAAGTACGGGGTGTTCCAGTTGAACCGGAGTTGCTCGCCCTCCTTCACCGGGGCCGGGCGGACGCCCCGCTGGTCGCCGGTGCGGAAGTTCCGCCAACTGATCGCCCCGCCCTGGCTCTCGGTGTACACCTCGTCCGGGTCGGTCGGGTTCACCCGGCAGACGAACCCGTCCCCGCCGCTCACGTAGATCCAGTCCTCGTTCACCGGGCCGGTGCTCTTGAGGGTGTCACTCGGCCCGCCCCAACTGCCGTTGTCTTGCAGCCCGCCGTACACCCGGTACGGTTTGCGGTTGTCGACCGCGATGTGGTAGAACTGGCCGAGGGCGAAGTTGTTCAGGTGGTCCCACTTCTGCCCCTTGTCGTACGTCACGTAGAACCCGCCGTCGCACCCGATGATCAGGTGCCGCCCGTCCTTCGGGTCGATCCACAGGGCGTGGGCGTCGGCGTGCACCCCGCGGGCGGTGCTCAGGTTGTCGAACTTCTTGCCCCCGTCGGTGCTCACGTAGATGGGCGTCGGGGTGTCGCACAGCACGTACACGGTGTTGTCGTCGCTCGGGTCGACCCGGAGCTGGCTGAAGTACATCGGCCGCGGGTTCAGGCTGTTCACCCGCTCCCACTTCTCCCCGTTGTCCTTGCTCACGAACACCCCGCCCGTCTGGTACCCGTCCTTGCCCTGCCGCCCCTGCACGTTCGCCTGCTGGCCGCCGAGGCCGGAGCCGTACGGCTTGCTGGCGCTCTGGCCGCGGGCCGGGCCGCCGGCACCACCGCCGCCCCCACCGACCACCGGCGGGCCGAGCGTCACTTCCAGCTCCTTCGTCTCCTCGCCCCGCTTCACCTTGAACTTCACCTTGTCCCCTTCCTTCTTCGCCGCCAGGACGGTCCGCTGGTCCTGCACGTTCTCCACCGCCTTGCCGTCCACCGCCACGATCACGTCCCCTTCCTTGATGCCGGCCTTGTCCGCGGGGCCGCCCTCGGTGACAGTGCCCACCAGCACGCCGGCCGTCTGGCTACGCCCCTGGGTGAACCCGACACTCGGCACCGCCTGGGTGGGGGCCGGGCCGCCCTCGCCCGGCCGGGTGCCGAGGGTGATCTCGATGACCTGTTCCTTCTTGTCGCGGACGACGGTCAGCTTCAGTTTGTCGCCCGGCTTCTTGTCGGCGTAGCTGTTGATCAACTCGTCGTCGGTGGCCACCTTCGCGTCACCCACCTTGGTGACCACGTCGCCGTCCTTCAGCCCGGCCTTCGCCGCCGGGCTGTCGGCCGTCACGCTGGTCAGCTTCGCCCCGCCCTTGTTCTCGACCGGGTCCATGACCGCCCCGAAGTAGGCGGCCGACGACGTGCCGGTGCCCACCTTCTCGGTGTCGATGATGGCGTACAGCAGGCCCTTCGTCTTGCGGCTGTAGTCCAGCCCGACGCGACCGAGTTTCACGGTGGGCAGGCCGTTCTTCAACTTCTCGTCGGTCAGCTTCTTCCAGTTCTTCCCGCCGTCGGTCGTCTTGTACAGGCCGCCGCCCGGCCCGTGCGTGACGACCGGCCCGTAGCTGTCCGGCACCGGGGCGGTACCGAAGAACCCGTCGTGCTCGTCCCGCTTGTGATCCCAGAAGGCGGCGATGATCGTGTTCGGGTCGGTCGGGTCCATCCGCATGTCGATGACCCCGGTGTTGTCGTCCACGAAGCAGACCCGCTCCCACGTCTTCCCACCGTCGGTCGTCTTGTACACCCCCCGCTCGCCGCCCGGCCCGTACAGCCGGCCGAGCGCCCCGACGTACACCGTGTTCGGGTCCTTCGGGTGGATGAGCACCTTGCCGATCTGGAACGACTTCTTCAGCCCGACGTTCGCCCACGTCTTCCCGCCGTCGGTGCTCTTGTACACCCCGTCCCCGTAGGACACCGAGTTCCGCGGGTTGTTCTCCCCGGTGCCGATGTACAGGACCTGCGGGTTGCTCGCCGACACCGCCACGTCGCCGATGCTGACGCTGGTCTGGGTGTCGAACTGGTGGTCGAAAGTGATGCCGTTGTTGACCGTCTTCAACAGCCCGCCGGACGCGGTGGCGATCCAGTAGTTGCTCGGGTCGGCCTCGTTGACGGCGATGGCCGTCACCCGCCCGCCCATGTTCGCCGGGCCGATGCACCGCCACTTGAACTG
>CAYMHO010000279.1:0-9510 GCA_964390195.1 uncultured Fimbriiglobus sp.
TCTCCTTCAGCCGGTTCCGGGCGACGTGCAGCCGCCGCTTGATGGTGCCGATCGGCGCCTCGAACTCCTCGCTCATCTCGATCAGGCTCTTCCCCCGCAGGTAGAACGCCTCCAGGGTAGCCCGGTCCTCGGCCTTCAGCTTGTTCAGCCCGGCGTGCAGCTCCGCCTTGGCCTCGCTCGCCTCCAGCTCGTGTTCCGGGGCCTTCACCGCGCCCTCGACCCCTTCCAAGATCTCCTGGTCGGTGCCGAAGGCCGGACCCCGCCGGGTCAGCCGGTTGATGGCCATCCGGGCGGTAATCCGCCGCAACCAGCCGGCGAAGCACCGCGGGTCCCGCAGCTGCGGCAGCTTCCGCATCGCGTGGACGAACACCTCCTGGGCCAGTTCCTGGGCCTCGTTCGGGTTCCGCACCCGAGCCAGGGCCATGGCGTACACGCTGCTCTGGAACCGCACGACCAGTTCGCCGAACGCTTCCCGATCGCCGGTCTTCGCCTTGTCCACGAGGACGGTGATTTCGGTCCAGCTCATGATCAGAGTCCTGTCCCGATCTGGTGTTGTGTGACCACCAGTAGCCCACGTTGCCAGCGGTGCCGGGCGGCCGCCCCGATCAGGTTGGGGGGCCGGCGTCCGGTCCTGCCGGGCGGTCCGCGAGGGGGCGCGCGACACGCACCTGGGGCGAACCGGCGCGAGGCCGGTTCACGGTGCGAACACGTCGGCGCATCCCGGTGCGGGGTCATCCGCGGTGGGACGGCGGTCGTGCGACGGGGCGTTGACGGGCAGTTCCGAGTTCCGAGTTGCGTGTTCCGAGTTCAGCAAGTTTCAACACAGAGAAACTTGGAACCTGGAACTCGGAACTCGGAACCGAAGCCGGGGTCGTGGCCGGCCGTCAGCACGGGGTTTGGGGTTGCGGGATTCCGGATCCCGGTGAAGCCGAAGCGGTACGCGGTTTTCGCTGGTGTCTGTCAGCCGGGCCAAGCTCGCGCCTGGTCCGTGTGCAAATTCCGTTGCGGGGTTCGCGTATGCCGGGCGTCACCTCACTGGGATGCGGCGGTCGTGGCACTCACCGTCACCTGGGGCCAACTCGGGTCGGCTTTGCAGTCCGCATGGAACACCGAACGGGCGGGCGGCGATTGGCAGTCGCGGCGTCGGCCGAAGGGGTCCAGTTTGGACTCCAGGGTGAGGGTGGCGGCCTCGGTTCTGGCGGACGGTGTTAGCCGTGCCTCCAGGACCGTTCGACACACCGGGGAACCGGGGACACTTCCGACCGGACCGGCCGGGGCGGGTGACAGCGGATACCGCGCTTGGGGGTCTCCGTCGTCCTTCCGCCCGGTTTTCTGGTCCGGGAACGGGAGCGGGGGCAAGAAGGTGCGCCCCTGGGACAGGGAAGACTCCGCCGTCGGTTCGGCCTGCATCCGACCCAGCACGAAGCGGTCGCCGTTGACCTTCACCGCGGTGGCGGTGAGGGTCGTGGAGCGGATCGCGTTCTGGATGGTCGTGATGAGCACAGGGCACCTCCGGACGGAGCTAGTGGCGGGGGTTCGTGAGAACCGCCACGCCGGTGAGCGGGATGGCTACGACATCGAGCGTAAGGGAGTGAAAAGGGGGTTTAAGGTGTCCACAAAAGTCAGACGCGGCTGGGGCCAAAAACGTTTGGCCCGCGGTCGCGTCCGGTCTTTGTTTATACCGGATGTTCGACCGCGGGGGACAGTTCTTGCGCCACTTTCCGTCGCTTTTTTGTGGGTCCGATTCCCGCGAACCAAACCGCGGGACTCTCCTCAGACAGCCGTCGGGTTCGGGAGGTTCGCGGGGAATCGGGATTTTTTCCGGGATCCCGGCGGCGGTCTCCCAACTCCCCAACCCGGCGACACAGAGACGCCCGCCGACCGTGCGGGAGGTAGCCGGTCGAATCGGTTCTCCGCCGGAACCCCGTTCCAGATCGACCGCCCATCCGCTAGAATATCCGCCTGTCCGTCCGGACGAGACTCGCCCATGCCCATCGCGGTGAATTGCCCAAACCCGGCGTGCGCCCACACCTCCCGCGCGGCCGACACCGCCGTCGGCAAGACGACCAAGTGCTCCCGCTGTGGGCGGGCGTTCGTCGTCCCGCCGAGTGCCACCGCCACCGCCGTCAAGCCGACCACCGACGACGCTAGCCCGAAGCTCACCAAACCGGCCACCGTCACCGCCACCGCGATCGCGTTCCAACACGTCGGCCGGTTCGTGGTGCGGGCGAAGGTGGGCGAGGGGGCGTTCGGGGCGGTGTACCGCGCCTACGACCCGCACCTCGACCGCGAGGTCGCCCTGAAGGTGCCGCACGCGGCGGTGCTCGATTCGCCCAAGCGGGTGGAGCGGTTCCTCCGCGAGGCGAAAGCCGCCGCCAACCTGCGGCACCCGCACATCGTGCCGGTGTTCGACGCCGGCACCGACGCCGGCCGGCACTACATCGCGGCGGCGTTCATCGACGGCACCAAACTGGCCGACGCCGTCGAGGCGAGCGACGGCGGGCTGGACTGCGACCGCGCCGCCCGGCTGGTGCGGGAACTGGCCGAGGCCCTCGCCTACGCCCACCAGGAGGGGATCGTCCACCGCGACGTGAAGCCGGACAACGTGATGCTGGACCAGGCCGACCGCGTCCACCTGATGGACTTCGGGCTGGCCTCGAAGCAGGACGAGGAGGCGAAGCTGACCCGCGACGGGGCGGTGATGGGCACCCCGAGCTACATGGCCCCGGAGCAGGCGCGGGGGGACACGGCGGCGGTCGGCCCGGCGGCCGACCAGTACGCCTGCGGGGTGGTGCTGTACGAACTGCTGACCGGGAAGGTGCCGTTCACCGGCCCGCTGCCGGTGGTCATGCACCACCACATCCACACCGACCCGACCCCGGCGAAGCTGCTCCGCCGGGCGATCCCGAAGGATCTGGAAACGATCTGCCTGAAGGCACTGCGGAAGAACCCGGCCGAGCGGTACGCCGACTGCCAGGCGCTGGCCGACGACCTGCGGCGGTGGCAGGAGGGCGAGCCGGTGTCCGCCCGCCGACGGAGCGTGTTCGTCCACCTGTTCCGGTGGATGCAACAGCACGCCACACAGGCGGCGATGATCGTGGCGGGGACGACGCTGGTGCTCATTCTTTTGGGCGTGATGTTCCTGGCGGGGATTCAGCAGGACGCCTCCCGCGCCCGGTTGGATAAAGCCGAGGCTGAGAAACTCCTGATGACGGCGGAACAGCGGGCGAACGACGCGGCCGATGTCCGAATCCGTAGCGCCGAAAGTAAGGCCGACGAGCGAGTCAGGGAGGCGCAAGCGAGAGCCGACGAGCGGGTCAAGGAGGCTCTAGCCATTGCCGAAGAGAGGACCAGGGAGGTCAAGGCCATAGCCGACGAGAAGGCCAACGAAGCAAAAGCCAAGGCCGACGAAGTCCGGCGGAAATTGGAGGAGGCGGAAAAGGATGATTCACTACTCGCGGAAGCGGAGAAGAACCTCAAGGCGGGCAACTCGTCGGAAGCGAAACGATTGTTGGCGAGGGTCTCGGAGGGCCATCGACAGGGCGAATGGAAACGGCTCCGATCGGAACTGAACCCAGTGACGAACTTGGTGGGACACACCTCGTCGGTCTACGCGGTGGCGTTCAGCACTGACGGCAATACTGTCGTAACGGGCAGCACTGACGACACCGCCCGGATCTGGGATGCGGAGTCGGGGAAACTACTCCAGACGTTGGTCGGGCACACCAACTCGGTCCTTGCGGTGGGGATCAGCCGGGACGGGAAGAGGATTCTGACGGGAAGCAGTGACAAGACCGCCCGGATCTGGGACGCAGAATCGGGGAAGCTCCTGCGGACGTTGACCGAACACACCAGTTCGGTCAACGCGGTGGCGTTCAGTGCTGACGGGAAGTGGGTGCTGACGGGAAGTGGGGACAAGACCGCTCGGATCTGGGACGCGGAGTCGGGGGACCTCCTCCGGGCGTTGATGGGGCACACCTCGTCGGTCTACGCGGTGGCGTTCAGCCGGGACGGCAAGTTCGTCCTGACGGGAAGCCACGACGACACCGCCCGGATCTGGGACGCGGAATCGGGGGATCTACTCCAGCCGTTGGTGGGGCACACCAACTCGGTCAACGCGGTGGCGTTCAGTCCTGATGGTAAGTACGCCCTGACGGGCAGCAGCGACAAGACGGGACGAATTTGGAACGCAGGCTCGGGAAAATTCATGCAGCCGTTGGCGGGCCACACCACACCGGTCAACGCGGTGGCGTTCAGCCCTGATGGCAAGTACGTCCTGACGGGCAGCAGCGACGGGACCGCACGCATCTGGGACGCCGAGTCGGGCAAGACAGTCCGGCCGTTGACCGGACACACCGATTTGATCAACGCGGTGGCGTTCAGCCCGGACGGGAAGAGGGTGCTGACCGGCAGCAGCGACAAGTCCGCCCGGATCTGGGATCTCGAGTTACTGGAAATGCAGAAGGTGCAGCCGAAGCGATAAGCACCTGACCACGGCCTTCGGAGATCCGTACCTTGTCCGTTCGCCTCGTCGTGACCGACGGACCACACGCCGGCAAGGAGTTCGCCTTTGAGCGGCACGACACGTTTCTCGTCGGCCGGACGAAGGACGCGCACCTGCAACTCTCCTACGATGACCCGTACTTCTCCCGCCGGCACTTCCTGGTCGAAGTCCACCCGCCCCGCGTGCGAGTCATCGACCTCGCCAGCCGCAACGGCACCCACGTCAACGGCCAGCGGGTCGAGTCCGCCGAACTGAAAGACGGCGATACGGTGAAGGCCGGGCACACCGTCTTCCGGGTGATCGCCCCGCCGCCCGATCCGGACGACCTCGTCACCCAGCACTTGCCGCCCGCCGACGCCACCCGCGTGGAGGTCGCCCGGTTCGTCGCTCCCGACGGCCCGCCCGTCATCCCCGGCTACCGCATCGGCTCGGCCATCGGCCGCGGCGGGATGGGGGTGGTGTACCGCGGGGTGCGGACGGCCGACGGGGTGCGGGTGGCGGTGAAGACCATCACCCCGGCCGTCGGGGTGAGCGAGCGGTCGATCGAGCGGTTCGTGCGGGAGGCGGCGGTGCTGTCCGGTCTGGACCACCCGCACGTCGTGCGGCACCTGGCCAGCGGCACCACCGACGGGGTGGTGTACCTGGTCATGGAGCTGGTCAACGGGCCGGACCTCGGCCATGTGCTGAAGGCGAAAGGCCCGCTGCCGGTGCGGGCGGCCGTGCGGATGACCTGCCAGATGCTCTCCGGGTTGGCCCACGCCCACCACAACGGGTTCGTCCACCGGGACGTGAAGCCGAGCAACCTGCTGGTCGGGCGGCAGGGCGGCAAGCGGGTGGTGAAGGTGGCCGACTTCGGGCTGGCGCGAACCTACGACGAGTGCAAGCTGAGCGGGGTGACGATGCAGGGGGAGATCGGCGGCACGCCGGCGTACATGGCCCCGGAGCAGGTGACGCACTTCCGCGACGTGAAGCCGACCGCCGACCAGTATTCGGCCGCCGCCACCCTGTACGCCCTGCTGTGCGGCGCCCCACCGATCGACCTGCCGAAGGACGTGCGGCAGCAGATCGCCGTGCTGGTGACGGGCACCCCGGTGCCGATCCGCCGCCGTCGGCCGGGGGTGCCGGCCGGGCTGTCCGAGGTGATCCACCGGGCGCTCGCCCGCGATCCCGCCGACCGCTTCCCCGACGTGGCCGCGTTCAGCACCGCCCTGCTGCCGTTCGCCCAGTGAGTGGTTCGTCAGAGCGGCGTTTGCTGGCACACCTCGCCGAGTTTCGCCATCGCGTCGCACAACTGATCGTCGCACAGGTACGGGGCCGGGCCGAGGCGGAGGGCGGGGCCGCGGGAGTCGGTCCACACGCCGGCCGCCTTCAGCCGCTTGCTCACCTCCGCCGCGTGCGGCGATTCCAGCACCAGGAACCCGCCGAGTTGATCCAGTGACACCGCGGTGTCACGGCGGATGACCGCCGGGTTCAGGTTCAGCACGTCGAACCGTTCGGCGAGCAAACCGACTTGATGCCGACTGACCGTTCGCAGTAACTCCGGCGTCAGCCCGCGGTCGCGGAAGAAGTCGAACACCGCCGCCGCCCGGTACACGCTGGTCGGGTCGAACGTCGCCCCGATGAACCGCATCCCGCCGCGGCCGTACCCCACCCCGCCCCGCGGCCCGGATGCCAGCTCGCTGAACTCGGTGAACCAGCCGGTGGTGACGGGCCGCAACTGGCAGTCCGGCGGGAGGCGGAGGAAGCACACCCCTTCGCCGAGTTGGAGGTACTTGTACCCGCCGCCGACGATGTAGGTTCGTTCCAACCCTGTCGGGTCGAACGGCACCGCGTTCAGGTGGTGGTAGCTGTCGAGGAGTAGTTCGGTGCCGTGCTTCGCACACGCTTCGGCCAGGTGCGGCAACCCCGGCACGATGCGGGCAGACTGGAACAGCACCGTCGAGCAGAACACCGCCGCCGTGCGGTCGTTCACCGCGTTCGCCAACCGCTCGGCGAGCGTCTCGACGGGCGCCGCCGGCACCTTCACCACCTCGACGCCGTCTTCGCTCAGCCGGTCGAGCAGCCGGCGGACGGTGTGAAACTCGCCGTCGGTGGCCACCAGCCGCGGGCGGGCGTTCAGCGGCAACGCCGAGACGAACCGCGTCACCAGTTCCAACGTGTTCTGACCGAGTGCAATCGCGGCATCGGGTTCGTTCAACAGCCGGGCGTACCCGCGGCACACCGCTTCGTACTTCCCGAACGCCGGCCCCCACTTGTCGTCCACGAACTCGGCGGCATCGAGCCAGCACCGCTGCACGGCGGCGAAGCCGACGTCCGGCCACGCCTGGTGCGAGTGCCCGGTGAGCAGCAACCGTTCGCCCACCCGGAAGTGCGAGTAGTCGGCGGCGAGCGCGTTCGGCCGGCGGTACAGGTCGGCGGGGAGCATCAGAACTCCGTGCGGATGGCCCACAGGTCGGGGAACACCGGCCGCAGCAGCGTCGTCCGCAGGTACTCGGCCCCCGGCGACCCGCCGGTGCCCGGTTTGGTGCCGATGGTCCGCTCCACCATCTTCACGTGCCGGTACCGCCACTCCTGCACGCCCTCGTCCAGGTCCACCAGCCGCTCACACAGCTCGGCCACGGCCGGATCAGTGCGGTAGATGTGAATCAGCGTGCGTTGCAACTCGGGCGACGCAGTCGGCGGCTGGGTGACGTCACGGGTGAGCACGTCGGCGGGCACGGCGTACTTCCGCCCGGCCAGGAACTGAACGAACCAGTCCCACAGGCCCGGCTCGCGGGACCGGCGCTCCAGCCGGGCGCGGGCGTCCGACCCCAGCGGGAACTGCTCGACCGCCGCCGGCCGCTTGTGCCCGAGGACGAACTCGATCTCGCGGAACTGGGCCGACTGGAACCCGCTGCCCGCGCCCAGTCGCTCGCGGAAGCCGAGGAACTCGAGCGGGGTCATCGTTTCGAGGATGTCCACCTGGGCGACGAGCACCTTCAGGACGGTGAGCACCCGCTTCATGGTGTGCCCGGCCCGGGACAGGTCGTCGGCAGCCAGCAGGGTGCGGATGCGGTCGAGTTCGTGCAGGACCTGCTTGAACCACAGCTCGTAGGTCTGGTGGACGACGATGAAGAGGAGTTCGTCGTGTTCGGTGCCCGGCGTCTGGAGCGTCAGCAGCGGGTCGATGTTCAGGTATTCGGCGTAGGTGGGCATCGCCCGCGCTCCCGTTCGGTCACTTCTTCGGCACGAACTGCTTGACGCGGGCGTCTTTGCCCTTGTCGGACAGCCACTTCTTGAACGCCGCCTGCTCCTCGCCGGCCGGGTTCTGCTGACCGGGGTTGGGCAGGTGCCGCCAGCCGTAGTCCTCCAGGTTCATCCCCAACGCGAGGCTGTACACCCCGCCCTCGTCGAGCGACCGGCCGTTCGTCCAATCCCCCTCGGCCAGCGCCTCCAGGATGAGCTTACTCTCGTCGGCCGGGCGGTACGCCGTTTCGTGCTCCCGGCCGGCGTGCCGGCGGTAGTACGTGACCAGCCCGACGGCCGCCAGCACGCGGTCGTCCTTGTCGTCCGCCTTGAGGGCGGTCATCGGGTCCTTGATCGCGGCCCCGACCAGTTTCGCCCGGCGGACCAACTCGTCCGCGTGCTTGTCCGTCAGGTTGACCGGCTTCTGGTTCGGGTTCGGCAGCAGCAGCGAGGTGGTCGAGTGCTGGGTCAGGTAGAAGAGGAACTTGCCGTCCGGCTGGAGCGGCTGGCCGGGGCGGAAGAACTCGTCGGCCGGCAGGGCGACGCGGACGTGGGTGGTGTTCTTCACCCCGTGGACGGCGTCCGTCACCTTCACCACCAGCACCTTGTACTCCGTCGCGTCCGGGGCGTCCGGGTGCGACTTGGCCTTCACCGTGTCGTCCTCGACGGCGGTGACGGTGCCGGTCACCACCGCGTCGGAGGTGGCGGTGTACAGGACCGGGTAGGGCGGCCGCGGGGCGATCACCTTCCGACCGAAGGCGAACGCCGGCAGGACGACGAGCAGCAGCACGGCACAGGCGAACACGCGGCACATCGGGACCCCTCCAGGAACACCACGCAACATATCACAACCGGCGAACCGGTGCCGACACGTTACCGACGGGTGACAGCCGCGACGGGATTGGTCTTTCCCTCACAGCCCGAAGCCGTGTGGCCCTTTGTCTTTTTCCTCCGACCAACTCCGCGCTCCACACGTCTCGCACTTCGACCACCGCATCCAAATCGACTCGGCGCGGTCGAGAGCGTAGCCCAACGCCACAGCCGTACCGATCATGACTGCCAGTTCGACGACAATTCCAATTGGCCACCACCACCAGGGGATTTCCGGCGGTGGGGCATCGGCCGGCACCGGAAGCCACCACCTGACACCCATCACGCACCCCAACCAGCAGCCCATCGACAGTGTGAACAGGATGAGCGGGTACAGGCTACAACCGCGGAGCGGCAGGCACCCGTCGTTCATCTCGTGGCCGCACTGTCGGCAGCGATACAAGACGCTCACTCCACTGACAGTGGCTTGTCACCCGTCCACAGCCGGGGCGGTCATGGTTTCCGGCCGCACGATCTGGTCGAACTTCTCGCCGGTCAGCACCCCTTCCTCCTTCAGCAGCTTCGGGGCGAGTTTCACCGCCTCCTCGCGGAGGGTGGTGCCGTTCTTGTGGGCGGTCTTGGCGATCGTCGCCGCGGCGTCGTACCCGATGTGCCGGTTGAGGGCCGTCACCAGCATGAGCGAGGTATTCAAGAAGCCGTCGATCTGCTTGCGGTTGGCGGCGATGCCCGTCCGCGTCTTGCCGCCGGCCTTCGTGGTGATCTTCGCCTGGTCCACCTCCACCAGCCCGGTCTCGGGGTTCACCGCATACGGCAGGGCGGCGTAGTCGGTCTCGGGCATGTCGGCGGCGCAGTGCTCGCGGAAGCTGCGGCAGGCGTCGGTGAGCAGCCGGACGCTGTGCAGGAAGTTGTGGATGAGCACCGGCTTGAACACGTTCAGCTCGAAGTTCCCC
>CAYMHO010000280.1:0-9499 GCA_964390195.1 uncultured Fimbriiglobus sp.
TGTGGATGAGCACCGGCTTGAACACGTTCAGCTCGAAGTTCCCCTGGCTGGCCGCCAGCCCCACCGCCACGTCGTTGGCCATCACCTGTACGCACACCATCGTCATCGCCTCGCTCTGCGTCGGGTTCACCTTCCCCGGCATGATGCTGCTGCCCGGTTCGTTCTCCGGGATGGTCAATTCGCCCAGCCCGCACCGCGGGCCGCTGGCCAGCCAGCGGATGTCGTTGGCGATCTTCATCAGGGCCACCGCCAGCGTCTTCAGCGCCCCGCTGGCGAACGTCAGCGGCTCGTGCCCGGCGAGCGCCTGGAACTTGTTCGGGGCGGTCACGAACGGCAGACCGGTGAGGTCGGCAATGGCCTTCGCCACCCGCACGGCGAACTCCGGGTGGGCGTTCAGCCCGGTGCCCACGGCTGTCCCGCCGAGGGCCAACTCGGACAGCATCGGCAGCGTCTGCCGCACTGCGGCGATGCCGTAGTCGAGCTGTGCCACGTACCCGCCGAACTCCTGGCCGAGCGTGAGCGGTACCGCGTCCATCAGGTGCGTGCGGCCGATCTTCACGATGGCCGCGAACTCCTCCGCCTTCGCCGCGAACGTGTCCCGCAGGCGCATCACGCTCGGGATCAGCCGATGCACCAACTCCTCCGCCGCCGCGATGTGCATGGCCGTCGGGAAGGTGTCGTTTGAGCTCTGGCTCATGTTGACGTCGTCGTTCGGGTGGACCCAGTTCTTGTCCCCCCGCGGGCCGCCGGCCAGCTCGGCCGCCCGGCTGGCGATCACCTCGTTGGCGTTCATGTTCGTCTGCGTGCCGCTGCCCGTCTGCCACACGCGGAGGGGGAAGTGGTCGTCCAGGGTGCCGGCGATCACGTCGTCGCACGCCTTCAGGATGAACCCGACTTTCGCCGCCGGTTCGAGCTTGTCAGCAGCCTTCTTCTTGAACAGGCCGAGGCCGTGGTTGACTTGTGCCGCCGCCTTCTTGAGTACGCCGAACGCCCGCAACACGGGGCGGGGCATGGTGTCGGTGCCGATGGCGAAGTGGGTCAGGCTGCGGGCGGTCTGGGCGCCGAAGTAGCGATCCGCCGGCACGCGGATCTGGCCCATGCTGTCGGCTTCGAGGCGGAACTTGGACATGTGAAATGGCTCGCCGTGGGAGGTGCGGCCATTGTAGGGCGGGAGCATTTACCCGCCGCGGGCGCCGGTCAGCACCCGGCGGGCGGCCTTCGCCAGCGGAGTCGGCAGCCCGGCCACCCACCGCTTCAGCCGCAATTTGAACCCCGCCCGGTGCCGCGGCAACGCTCGTGAATTGGAACGCACCCGGTCGAACTCCCCGCGGGCGAACGCCAACTCCGTTGCGTCGATCGACCGCCCGACGATCTGCTCCTCGATCAGCTCGCGGTGGACGGCCACGCTCGGGTAGTGCGCCAGCGCGTGCCGCAGGATGGCCACCTCGCCCTCCTTCA
This sequence comes from uncultured Fimbriiglobus sp., assembly GCA_964390195.1. GTDB lineage: Bacteria > Planctomycetota > Planctomycetia > Gemmatales > Gemmataceae > JALHQU01. The sequence goes on from CAYMHO010000280.1 coordinate 1,459, forward strand.
CGAACAGCAGGTCGCCGGACATGTTGCCCGAGTGCTTGCGGATGCCGGCGAGCGGCTCGAACACCGCCGCCACCGGCGGGGCGGCCACCGCCCGCAGGACGAACTCCCAGTCGGCCGATCCGGTGCCGCTGAACGCCGGGTTGAACCCGCCCAGTTCGTCGAACCAGTCGCGGCGGACCGCCAGACAGGACATGAACACCGGCTGGAACCGCAGCGTGCGCGGTGTCATCGGGTCGCGGTACACGCGGGCCGGGCCGACGGCGGTGAAGTCGCCGTCCCAGTACCCGGCCGGGGCCTCGTCGAACTTGCGGGCGGGCTGCCACACCCCGTCCCGCACGATGTGGAAGTCGCAGAACAGGAACCGCACGTCCGGGGCGGCGCCCACCACCTCGGCGAACCGCTTCAGCAGGTCGGGCTTCCACAGGTCGTCGTCATCGCAGAACGCCAGCCAGTTGCCGCGGGCGATCGCCGCCCCGCGGTTGCGGGCCAACTCCGCCCGCCCGTTCGGCACCTTCAGGTATTTCACCCGCTCGCCGTACCCCCGCACCACCTCGGCGGTGTGGTCGGGCGAGCTGTCGTCCACCACGATCAGTTCGACCGGCGGGTGCGTCTGGGCGAGGACGGCGTCGATCGTCTCGGGCAGCACCCTGGCGCGGTTGTAGGTGGGCACCACCACGGACACGTCGAACGCCATCGGCCCGGCCCCCGGTGCGGAACGCACGCCCCGCGGGTGTCACGTCCGCTCGGGCTACTTCGGCGGGGCGGCCTTCACCTCGTCCTTCTTCTCGCCCGGCTTCGGGTCCTCCTTGCCGAAGTCCTCGATCTTCCGCTTGCCCACCAGCACCTCGGCCGTCTGCTTGGCCATCCGCTGCATGCTGTCGTCCGGCGGGGTGCCCTTGGGCGACCCCTCGGGCGGCGGCTTGGGCGACTTGGCGGCCAGCTTCTCCACCGCCGGCAGGGCGGCGTCGGCCGTCTTGCCGATCATCGCCAGGGTTTGCAGGGCGGTGTACTGGAGCACCGGCTCGTGCTCGTAGGCGAGGGCGTCGGCGATCGCCTTCACCACCTTCTCGACCGTCCCCTTCGGCAGCGTCGGGTTCTGCAGCAGCCCGCCGCCCACCCCGAGCGCCTGGATGGCGAACAGCCGCACCTCGTCCGCCTTCGGCCCGTCCGGCTCCTTCACCAGCTTGGCCAACTCGAGCAGGTTGTCGTTCGCCTTGCGGTCGTCGTACATCACCTGCAACAGGAGGGTCCACACGTACATGCCGCGGTCCGGGGTGGCCCCGCGGGCGTTCGTCTTCCCGCCCTTCCCGCCCTCGAACTTGACCGCCTTGTCGATCGCCTCGATCGGCTTCTTCGTCTTCTCGATGTACTCCAGCGGGTCCTTGATCGACGGCGGGCCGAGGGCGAGGAGCGATTTCGCCGCCTCCAGCCGCACGTTCACGCTGCGGTCGAGCAGTTGGTAGTCGAGCAGGACGTTGATGGCGTCCACGTTCGGCCCGATCGGGTGGCCGTCCTTGCCCTTCTTCGGGTTCCCCTTCTCGTCCGTCGGGGCGGCCCCGATCATGCTCAGGGCGATGGCGATCTCCTTCCGCGTCTCCCACGACGGGTCCAGGCAGTTCTCCTTGAAGAACGGGATGGACGCCGCCGCGTCGTGCCCGAACGAGGCGAGCGACCGCACGCAGTACATCTTCACCATGTTCCCGCTGCCCGACTGCTTCAGCCGCTGGTTCAGGATCTGGATGACCGGCTTCACCTCGTCCCGCATGTCGAACCCCATGCTGCTGACCACCGTGATGGCGGCGATCTGCACCCCCGGGTCGGGGTCCGAGCTGATGGCGTTGATGAGCGGCTTGACCGCCGGCTTGCGGGCGTCCGGGCCGAAGGTGGGGATCATCTTGACCGCCGTCTCCCGCACCTGGTCGTCCCGCTGCACCGGCCCGCCGCCGGTGTACTCCAGTTCCTTCAGCCAGCCCTTCAGGTCCCGCCCGCCGACCGTTGACGGGTACTCCACCTTCGCCGGGGTCATCGGCTTTGGCGTCTCCGGCTCGGGGCCGGTCGGCGGCGGATCGGCCGGCTTCGGCGGGTCAGACGGCTTCGGCGGCATCGGGCCGGGGCCGGTCGCCGGAGCCGGCGGGGTGCCGGGCGGAACCGGGCCACCGCCGCCGAGCGTTTCCGGCGGGGTGAAGGTGGGCGAAGTCGGCGGCACGAACGTGCCTGCGCCGGTCGGCGGGGTGCCGCCGGGGGTGGCCGGCTTGAACGCGAACCCGCCGGGCAGCACCGCCCCGCCGCCGGGCAGTGTCGGGGCGGTGCCCGCGCCGGTGGGCGGGCTGACGGGCGGGGCCGGGGGTTGGGTCGGCGGCGTCTCGGCCGGGGTGTTGGCCGGCGGCACCTGGGCGACCGGCTGCGGGTCCTTGCCGCACCCGACCAGAGCCGCCACGCCCGCCACTCCAGCCCACACGCCCGCACGCCACAGGGGCACTCGGATGCTCATTCCGCACGCTCCGGATCGCGGGGAGGACGAAGAAAGGATTATCCAGAATACGCACAACCCGCCCGCGCTTGCAATGCAACCCCCCCACGCCGATACATTTCCTCTCGCCGACCACCCGCGGGCGGATGTGCGAAGGTGGCCCGGTTCGTACACCTAACCTGCGTTCATTCGCCCGCCGGAGCGCCCGCCGTGCCCGTGGTCGTCTGCCCGAACTGCCGCGTCGAACTCGACCTGGACCCGGACGACATCGGCCACCGCCTGGAGTGCCCGGCCTGCCTGGCCACCTTCCTTGCTCGCCTACCGGAGAAGACGGAAGACGCCCCGCCGCCTGCCCCTGTCCACGCACCCGAACCGACGCCGACGCCGACGCCGACGCCGACCTACACCGTCACCGACGAGCCGGAACAGGTCATCGTCCCCGCCGACGACCTGCTGACCGCCTGGCCGCCCTCCCCTCCGCCACCACCTCCGCCGCCCCCGCCCGCCCCGCTGCTTCCCCCGCACCCGCCCGCCCCGGTGAAGCCGAAGAGCGCCCGCCCGAGCACCCGCGGTCCGCAACCCCCCGCCCCGCCGCCCGACCGCCCCTCCCGCCGGTCGAACGACCCGATCGTCCTCCCCTGCCCGGCGTGCAACGGCCAGGTGAGCGTCGCCCCCACCGACCTCGGCCACCGTGTCGAGTGCCCGATGTGCCAGCAGGTGTTCCGGGCCGAAGACCCGGACGCCCGCCGCTCGTCCCGCCGCGACGACCGCGACCGCGACCGCGACCGCGACCGCGACGACGACTCGTGGGACGACCGCCGTCGCCGCCGCTCCCGCTCGCGGTCCCGCTACGACGACGACGACGACGACCGCCCCCGCCGCCGCCCGCGGTACGAAAGCCCGTACGACTCGCCCGACCCGAAGGCGTGGGTGTGGCAGGCGAAGCGGGACCTGGCCTCGCCGGGCGGCGGGCTGGAGGTGCTCGGCTGGCTGGACGTGGTGTTCGGCGGGCTGTACATCCTGATCGGCGTGCTGATGGGGGCGGCCACCGGCGGCGGCGGCGGCGGCGGGGTGGGGTGGGAGGTGGTGGCGATGACCATCGGGCTGGGCGTGTCGGGCATCGCCATGGGCGGCGTGAAGGCGTTCGGCGGGCGGCTGATGAAGCAGGCGAAGAACCTGCGGTTCTCCTTCATCGCCTGCTTCGCCGGCTGCCTGCCGATTTACCTGCTCGCCTGCCTGCTGGTGTTCTTCGGCCCGCAGTACATGCTCACCTGCTGCCCGGGCATCCTCACCCTGCCGGCGTACATCGTGTCCATCGTGTTCGGCGTCATCGGCCTGACCAAACTGTTCCGCCAGACCGTCAAGAAGGCGTTCGAGGTGAACCGCCCCGGCGGCGACGTGGACGCCGTCTGACCGCCGTCAGTGCCGCCGGGTGGGGGGCACGCGGGAGGCGAGGCTCGGTTCCCCCGATCGCCCGGCCCACCCTACGAGATCAGCCCGGAGATGACCCGGCACCCGCGGGCGTGCGGGCCGGGGTGACGGCAGTGGGTGAGCACGTCGGGGTGATCGCATCCGGCTTCTTCCAGGGCGTCGGCCAGGATCGGCAGGCGGTCGAACGCACGGTCGGCGACGATGCCGCGAGCGAGTGTGAGTACCGTTTCGTTCCGCCAGTGCGGTGAGACCGTGATCGGGGCGAACGGGTTACCGGCGACGCAGCGGAGCAAGTCCGCCTGCGCCGCGAACTCGACGGTGCGGGTCGCGTCGGCAATCTGCTCGCGCACGGCTTGTTGTTCACCCCGCCAGCCGCGGGCCTCCCCCTCGGCCTGTTGCCGCCGCCGCGTGAGTGCCGCCCCCTTTTGCTCGGCGCCGGACATCCCCCGCCACACCGCGTCGTCGTAACCCCGTTGCAGGGCGTCCACTTCTCGGTTGATGGCGACGATCCGGTCGTCGAACGGCTTCAGCGCGGGAGACTGTTCCGCGGTGTGGTCGGCACGGGCGTCGGCCGCGTACAGCAGCACCGCCCGCAGGTCGAAGCCCGCCAGGTTCACGGTCGCGTGGTGCGTATTCCGCACCCAGGCGGGCAGTTCGCGGAAATTGACCACGCCCGGTGGTGGGGCGTGAGGACCGGGTCCGCCGATGTGAACGGATCGGAAAAGTTGCTGCGGCGGTTCCCAGAGCAGCGGTGACGGTGCGGGCGGTCGCCAGTTGGATATCTGGGGCAGTCGCCAGCGGGCGGCGGTGTACTCGGCCTCGCCCGTCACACCGGTGGCCCACCCTTCGACGGCGTCCACCAGGTCGCGGAACCGCGGATCGGTGAGCAGGTCCCAGATCCGCCGCATCACCGCGACCCCGAACAGTCGGCTCCGCCGCTCGTCCCACTCTCCCTGAACGAAGTGCAACATGCTCAACAGGTCGTCCCGCGTGCGTCCGCTCCGCCAGTCGGCATCGGTCATCGCGAACCTCCGGGTGAGGAGCGGATACACGACACGCCCGGCCGACAGAGGTTCGCCCCTCCGGCCGTCTCGCGTGCTGATCGACGGTGGTGCACCCCTTTGGTCAGGCACGCACAGGCGGTAGTATCAACCAGCGGGCACTCGTGCGGGAATCTGATCGGGAGCGGCAGCCATGAAGCGACGCACCAGTCTGTTTGTCTTCCTGACTTCCGCCGCACTCGGCGGCGTGTGCGGCTGTCAATGCGGCCGTCAGCCGCCACCCAGCATGCTCGTACAACCGCCTCCCGAATACCCCGCGTGGGAGGGGGCCGGAAACCCGGACGACCTGACCGCCACCATGCAAAACGTGATCCGGTCGCGGTTTTGGAAGAAGCAACAGACTGTGAAGTCAGTCGAGCAACTGGTGGATTACGTCCACGGGTTGCCGAGCGGGTCCGTGCTCCTGATGAACGCGGGCGGCGAGGCGGCTTCGTTTCAGGGCCAGAGTGCCGAGGCCTACCGAACACCCGGCGTGTGGCGGATGGAACGACTGCCCGACGGGTTCTCCAAATTCCCGTGCCTCGATCTGGATCTGGTCGATCACCCGAACCTGACCAAGCCGCAGGTCCTCCGCCTACTGCTGACGGCCCTCGACTCTTACTGCGTGGACGTGCAAATGCGGTGGACGCCTCCCGAGCAGAGCAACCGCTACCAGGTCGATCTGAAATCACCGGAGGTGTCTTTCATCCGGACCGACGCGGGCGACGCCGGGTTGAAAGAGTTCGCCCCGTCGATCGCCCGGCTTCCGAACCGGACAAAGGTTGTGTTGAGTGGAACGAAGGTGTCGGATTCGGGGCTGAAGGAACTGGCCGCCGCCACGCACCTGACCGACCTCGAACTGGACGGCACCCTGGTGACGGCCGTCGGCCTCCGCTCACTGGCCCCGCTGACCAAACTCGTTCGGCTCCGATGGTTCGTGGGGGACGACTACCGAAATCGGGTGACGGACGAGGTGGTGTCCGCCCTGTGGGAAACCAAACACCTGCAGGCCCTCGAGTGCGTCGTCTACAACGCCGACGAGCCCAAGCGAACGCCTGGGGGGAGCGCAACTTGGCTATCCCTCCACCGCCATCCGAGGCGGCCGGAGGACGTCAACTGCCTCGACCTGAGCCGGACCAAGGTAACGGACCGGGCGGTGAAGGTCCTCCCATCGCTCCCACACCTCATCTGGCTCGATCTCGGCAGAACGGGCGTGACCGACTCGGGGATGAAAAGCGTGGGGGCGGTCCGCGGCCTCGTCAGGCTCGATCTGTACGGGACGGCCGTGACGGACGCCGGGTTGAAGGAATTGGCCGGGCTATCGAACCTCATCCACCTCAGCTTGAACGACACGAAAGTGACCGCGAAGGGGTACAGGAACTCAGCCGGACGCTCCCGAACTGCGTGGTCTTGTACCCGTAGCGGCCGCTCCACCTCGCCCGCGATCACGCCGCCCGGCGTTCCTCGCGGGTGAGCCACTTCTGCATCTTCGGCAGCGTGTCCGACCAGTCCTTGCTCAGCCGCTGCTGGCCGAAGGCGTCGTACAGCAGGTCCAGGGTTTCGATCAGGTGGCGGATCTGCGTGGCCCGCTCCTCCAGCCGCGCTCGCGGGTCGGTGATGTCCTCAGGCATGTTCGGCAGTTTCGCCCCGCCGATGCCGAGCGTCTCGGCGTGGAACGTCAGCTCGTACTGCTCCTGGTGCCGCACCACCGTCAGCCCGGCCTTGCGGGGCAGTTTGCCCGACTGGATCGCCTTCTTCGCTTCGGGCAGGCGGGTCGGGCCTTCGTGCGTGATCGTCTCGTGCCCGGTCTGGCCACGGGGGCATTCGAGTGTGAGGGTGCGGGCGAGCATGCAGACCGCGTCCGACTTGTCGAGCAGCGGGATGGTGTCGGACGGCCCTTCGAGCTGGTACCACAGCCAGAGGAGGAACTCGTTGCCGAGGAAGTCGCGGCTGGTGTCGTCGGCGATCCAGGCGACGTCTTCAGGGCTGACGCCGGGTACGAACGCCGACGGCGCGCTGTCGTCCACCTGGCGGGTCCGCTGGTGCAGGTCGGCCAGTTGGAAGGCGCGGCGGCCGGCTGTGATCGGGTCGAGACCGTAGCCGAAAGTCTGCTGGAAGAGGGTGACCAGCCGATCGACGTGGGTGAGCGAGGTGCTGCCGAAGAGGACTTCGTTGGTTTTACCGTCCCAGAGGACGGGGACGCACTTGCGACGCTTGTACCGGCCGTCTTTGGCCTCTTCTTCCAACCGGTCGCGGGCCGACTCGCGGGCCTCCCGTTTCTGGCGGGCGGTAGCGAACCCGGACGGGTTGTTGGCGGCCAGAGCTTTCAGTTCGACGGCGAAGTACGCCTTCATCAGATCGGTGGGCAGGCGTTCGGTGTCGATGCGGAGGTCAAAATGCAGGGTGTCGTTGATGATGTTCTTGGCGAACTCGAAGTCGGTGTCGAGGACGTGTTCGGTCGCGGTCCAGCCGACCTCGATGCCGTCGGCGGAGGCCAGGCGGGAACGTCCGGCGGCAAAGGCGGTGAGGCGTTCGAGGTGGTCTTCGCCGAACAGACCGGGGGCCGGGCCGTCCACCTTGAACCGCAAGAAGGTGAGGCGGCCGGAGAAAAAGCCCATCGGTGTGCCTCCGTGCGTCGGTGAGCGACGACGCCGGAGGTGGGATCAACTGGCGAGCTGAGTGTCGCTGGTCTCCCGATCCTTCCGGGTCATCTCTTCGAGAATGATCGGATGCCAGGCGGGGCTGCGCTCACCCGAGGGGACGTAGTTTTCGCGGGCCCAGCGGCGGAGCCGGAGTTCCTCAATGAAGTCGATCGGTTCGGCCTTGAACGTGTCGATCGCGGACATGGCAGGAATCGGGTCTGGGGAGAGGGACCAAAAACTCAGGTTAGTGAGAAGACAGATATCGGCAAGGCGGAGGGAAAAGTTGACGGATGCGTGTCAGCGTGATGGGATGCGACGGAGGCGGTAACGGCGAGTTGTCGGCAGGGAGGTGGTAAAACGACCAACCCCCGCCGCAGTCTGACGACCACAACGGGGGTTGGTTTAGAAAGCGCCGGCAATGACCTACTCTCGCCCGGGAAGGACTACCATCGGCCCCA
>CAYMHO010000281.1:0-9397 GCA_964390195.1 uncultured Fimbriiglobus sp.
GAGAAGGGCGAGATCTACGAGTGCGGGGAGAAGCCGGTCGGCACGGCGTGGATCCAGTTCGACCTGCGGTTCTACGTGGTCGCCCTGCTGTTCGTCATCTTCGACGTGGAGATCGCCTTCTTCTTCCCGTGGGCGGTGGTGTTCGGCGAAGCCACCAAGCCGGAGGCGGGGCCGACCGGGCTGGCGTTCGCCCGGTTCGCGTTCGTCGAACTGCTCGTCTTCTTCGGCATCCTGCTCGTCGGGTTCGCCTACCTGTGGAAGCGGGGCGACCTGGAGTGGGTGAAGAGCGTGGCGGGGCAAGGAGCGGAGACCTCACCCCCCGGCCCCCTCTCCCAGGGGAGAGGGGGTGTTCAACCGGCCGACGTTCCCGCCCAACCGCAACCGTCCTCAGCCGCGTGAGCGGACGTACCATCCCCGTTGGCCCCTTGAACACCCCCTCTCCGCTGGGAGAGGGGGCCGGGGGGTGAGGTCTTCCAACCAATGCCCCGCCTGCTCCCCCTCATCGCACTGCTCATGCTCCCGACCCTCGCCGTCGCCGACGACCAGGCGCTCGCCGACCTGTTCCGCCAGTACCTCGACTCCGAGTTCAAGCGGCACCCGGCGTTCGCCTCCGCGAGCGGCAACCACGAGTACGACGACCGCCTCGACGACCTGTCGGCGTCCGCCCGCGCCGCCGACCGCGAGGAGGCCAAGAAGTGGAAGGCCACGCTCGACAAGTTCGACACCTCCAAACTGAGCGACGCCGGCAAGCTCGACCTCCGCATCTGGAAGCACGCCGTCAACTCGCAACTGGAGCAGTGGGAGTTGGGGCTGGACCCGTTCGAGTCCGACCCGCGGGTGATGGGGACGTACTTGTCGGACAGCGTGTTCGGCCTGCTCACACAATCGACGCTGCCGCGGGAGCGGAACGTGGAGAACGCCGCCAAGCGGATCGAGTACATCCCGAAGGTGGTGGCGGCGGCGATGGACAAGTCCGACAAGACGCTGTTCAGCAAGGCGCCGAAGACCCTCACCGAGATCGCCATCAAGCGGAACCTCGGGGCGATCACCTTCTACGAGAAGGAGATCTTCGAGGTGGCGAAGGAGAACCCGGCCACCAGCCCGCTCAAGGAGCCGGCCAAGAAGGCCGTCGCCGCGCTGAAGGAGTATCAGACGTTCCTGGAGAAGGACGTCCTCCCGCGATCGACCGGCGACTGGCGGATCGGCAAAGCCGCCTTCGCCAAGAAGCTGACCCTCGACCTGGACGCCGGGTACACGGCCGACGAAGTGATTCAAATGGCCGAAGCCGAAGGGGTGCGGGTGGAACGCGAGATGTACTACGTCGCCAAGCAACTGTGGTCGAAGCTGTTCCCCGGTGTCGCCCTCCCGCCGGACGACGAGGCCGGCCGTCGCGAGGTGATCGCCAAGGTGCTCGACAAACTCGGCGACGACCACGGCAAGCCGGAGGAGATCGTCGGCGACGCGAAGAAGACGGTGGCCAAGATCAAGGAGTTCATCACCGCGAAGAAGGTCCTCACGCTGCCCGACCCGGACCGCTGCCAGGTGATCGAGATGCCCGAGTTCCAGCGGGGCTTCTCCGCGGCGTACCTGAACCCGGCCCCGGCGCTCGACCCGAAGGCGAACAGCCTGTACGCCGTCGCCCCGCCGCCGTCCGACTGGCCGGAGGCTCGCCGCACCGCCTTCCAGAAGGAGTACAACCGGGCGATGCTTCAAGTGCTCACGATTCACGAAGCCTACCCAGGCCACTATGTGCAACTGGAGTACGCCAACCGCCACCCGTCGCTGATTCGGAAGGTGCTGTACAGCGGCGTGTACGCGGAGGGGTGGGCCGTTTACACCGAGCAGATGATGCTCGACCAGGGGTATGGCGACGGGGATTTGTCGCTCCGCCTGCACCAGTTGAAGTTCTACCTGCGGGCGGTGGTGAACGCGATTCTCGACCACAAGATGCACTGCACCGACTTCAGCGACGACGACGCCATGAAACTGCTGGTGGGGCGGGGCTTCCAGACGGAAGGCGAGGCGGTGGGCAAGATCGCGCGGGCGAAGCAGAGCAGTTGCCAGCTCAGCACGTACTTCATCGGGCGGATGGCGTTCTACACCCTGCGGCAGAAGGTGCAGCGGCAGCGGGGCGACCAGTTCGACCTGGGCCAGTTCCACGAGGAGGTGCTGAACCAGGGGTGCATCAGCGTGAAGTACCTGCCCGAGTTGTTCGGGGTGAAGTGACCATCCGGGCGAACCCGGCCCGCCAGGGCCGCGGGTACGAACACTGTAGCCGGCCTCTGTGAGGCCGGGACCGGGGTCACAGACCCCGGCTACAGCAACCAACCCTCGCGGGCCGGGTTCGCCTGCACCTCGCTACTTGCCCGCCTCCAACAGCTGCACCGCCGCCGCGTCCTTCCGCTCCTTCGCCAGGTCGAGCGGGGTGCGGCCCTTCTCGTCCTTCGCCCGGTGGGCGGCCAACGATTCCGCCCGCGGAGCGTGCGGCGACACTCCCGGAAACGCCACCGGGCACCCCGAAGGGTGCTCGGCGCGGGGGTCACTTCTTGTCCTCTTTCTTCGGTGGCGTGGCCTTCAACTCCTGCTCCTTCTTCTTCGCGCGGATGGTGTCCAGCTTTTCTTGCCACTGTTTCGGCAACCCGCCGGGGTAGGCCGGGCGCAGCACATAGCCCTTGAAGTCCTTCACCTCGGGCGTGGGCGGGAACGCCTTCTGGATCTCCTCGTCGCTCACATCGTCCCCGTTGGTCAGGTCGTTGAGCAGGGAGAGTTGGAGGAACAACTTCTTGTTCTCCGGGTTGTCCATTTTCTGCCACGGGGGCAACTTCCCCTTCGGCCTCTCCCAGATACAGAGCTCGACGCAGTAGGTGAGCTTGTCGATGTGGTCGGTGTTCATCCTCACCTCGACGGTATCCCCCACCTTCAGGTCTTTCCAGCGGTGGCTGAACCGGCCGGAGGCAGTTTCGGAGGTCTCGCCGTCGCGGAGTACGTCGGTGGGCACCAGCGTGTACTCGAGGACTTCCCCGGTCTTGCCGTCCTCGGCCACCAGCACCATGGTGTCGGCGTCCAGTTTATCGACGACACCCTTCACGTACTTCCCACCGCTCATCGCGGTGCGGCAGGTCTTCGCCCGCAACTCATTCGGGTCCACCTTCTTCTCCGCCTGGGCGACCGCGACTCGCGGCCCCAGGAGCAGTGCGGCCAACACCAGCACTCGTGCAGTTTGTGAAGATGTCATGGCAGGAAACCAATGGAGTCGGCCGCAGCACGCGAGCGGTGCGGCCGACCGGGGGTCAGGGAACCGTACCATTGAGATTGATCACCTTGCTGTTGTCGTCGAGCGACAGCGTGTAAGTTCCAATTTGCGAGTCCTCGGGCACGTGAGCGATCGGCATGTTGTTGATGGCGACGGTGTTGCCCGTCGGGTCGCTGTACTGGCTGCGAATGAGCGGCCAGGAGGTGATGTTGGAGTTGTAGTGATCACCGGGATAGAACCATTTCACATAGAGGTCGGCGTTGTTGAACACGATCTGCTGCTCGACCAGAATGGTGTCGCACGTTCCGGTCGATTGGTTGGCGTACAGAGTGATGTCCGCATTCGAGCGGAGCGCACCCGCGATGTACAGTTCGATCGGCACGGTCGCGTTCGGGTGGTCCATGACCGCATCAACCCCCATGACCAGCGCGTAGTCGCCGGCGACGTGGTCCGGGGCCTTGATGGACACCTGGCCCTGATCCGCATACGGAACGCCCTCAGTGCTCATCTGTTCGACCAGTTCGAAGTCGCCGTCTCTGATGAACACGCTCGTCTTCTTCTTGCAGATGATCCCGGTCCCCGCCTCCATCAGCAGTTTGGCTTCGCTCGACAACTGCCGGAGGCCCACCCCCTCACCGGTGCCATCGACGGCCGGGCTGAACTCGACCGTCACGCCTTCCTTGATGTTGGTGGTACCGCGGTTGAGCAGCCGCGGCTTCACCCCCCCGAACAGGACTTTCAGGGGGCTACTCCCCTTCTCCTCACCCACCACGCACCTCACAGTTGCGATCCCGCCCCGCCTCACGCTCACCAGCCCCGCCTCGGCATCCTCAGTCACGTTCTGCGTCAGTCCGCCCTGAGTGAGTTCGATCATCCCATTGGGCCGGATGTTCTTGGGCACCGGGGCGGCCAGGACGAGCGAGCCGCCGGACAGCACGCTGAACCCGAGGGCACAGTTCACCTGGTACTTTCCCTCGTTGACCGTCATCTGGGCGCCAGCATCTGTGGAAAGGGTCGAACCCAGCCCCACCGTGCCGTTGATGCCGGGGTTGGTGAACGACGGCGCGGCGATGCCGATCGACAGCGGGGCGAGGGTGATGTACCCAGCCACCTCGTTGCTATTCAGCGTGCCGCCGGTCCAGTCCAGTTCGGTGGTGATGGTGAGCGTGCCGGCGTGTGAGGCGTAGGGAACGGGTGGGGTGAGTCAGTATTCGTCGGCCTGCGCGATTGCCCCACATTCGATCACCAGGGTGCCGATGGCAAAACTGTCCTCGATCGTCACCGTGCCCGTGTACGGCGTCGGGATCGGGGGTGGGAGCGGGCTGCCCGGCGGCCCCGCCACCGGAGTGAGCGGGGTGCCGAACAGCAGGTTCAAGCTCTTGTACACCACCCCCGAGGTGGTGCCCATGTCCGGGATGGTGCAGTTGTCCGTGCTCGCATCCCCCTGGAAGTACAGGTCGTCGTTCGCGCCGGGGGCGACGGTGTAGGCGGGGGCGAGAACGCTCGGCCCGGTCCGCCAGTTGGCGGCGGTGGTGGACAGATAGTCGCCGTCCTCCTCCGGCAGCCAGAAGAATGCGGCCGGCACCTCGCGGGTCTCCAGAGTTTCCAGATTTAGACGATCGAAAGTCCGACTGGGGGGGGGCGATTGCTGCGGCTCATGCGGTGGGTCCGTGCCGTGTGGTTGGAGTGTACCCGGTGGCGACTGTGTCTGTCACCACGAGCAAGGTAGCCAGACCGTGCCGCTCTGCACAAGATAAATATCTCGCGTTAGACCGACTGTTACAAAAGTGGCGACGTACTGTGGTTTTCCACAGTGCGAACGCTCTAGCTTCGGGCACTCGCCCGAGCAATCCATTTCGCCGTAAGTGCTTGGCGGGCAAGGGACGTTTAAGTGCCCCGCAATGGTTTTTCGGTCCGGTGGGAGGGGTGGCTTAAACCATCCGCGTGTGTGTGGGGGGGGCTAAGTGGTGGGACTGAGATTAACTCACCCCCCGCTCGCCGCAGACGATCGCCACCACCTTCCGCAGTCGGCGGGTGGCCCAGATGGCCACGCCCAGCCCAACCATTCCGCTCACGATCAGGCCCGTTACCACCGCCTGGAAGGCTGGGGTCACCGTGGACGGGGCGAACACCACCTGCACCACCGCCGCCGCCAGCGGCACCGTCGCCGCCACCAGCGGGGTGCCGCCCAGGTCGCCGGTCAGCAGGGCCGCGTCCTCCCGCCGCTGCTCGGGCGTCTGCTCGGGGTGCATCAGCCGCGGCAGGATGGCCCGAATGACCACCGCCTGCACGCCCAGGAACGAGTACGTCATGGCGATCAGCCCGGACACCGAGAACGACACGGCGAAGTGCCCGAACCGCTCCCAATCCGGGCCGGTCGCCCAGTGGGTGAGGGCGAGCGGGAAGACCGCCCCGCCGGGGAACCAGCCGACCACCGCCAGGACCGCCGCCCACCGCCCCAGGCGGACCGCCCGGTGCCGCAGGCGGTCGAGTTCGGCGGAGGCGAGTCGGTTGTCGCCCCCGTTCCAGAGGAAGCGGGCGATCGGCCACGCCACCGTCACTGCCGCCGCGACGCACGCCGGGTACGCGAGCAGGTTGTACCAGAAGGTGATCCGCAGGAACTGGGCGTTCTCGGCCGGGGAGAGGGGGACGGCGGTGCCGTTGTACGCGAAGTTCACCAGGGAGCCGACGACGTGCGGCAGGAAGGTGAGGACGACGAGCCAGAGGAGCGGGCGGCGGACGACGTCGCGGACGAGGCGGCTGGGGGGCGGGACGGCGGCCTGGCGGTCGAGTTGGTCGGCCGCCCCGCGGAGGGCGGCGGCCAGTTGCAGGGCGGTGTCGTACCGCCCGGCCGGGTCGAACGCCAGGCACCGCCGCAGCACCCGCCACACCGCCGGCGGGACGGCCGAGCGGTGGGCGGCCAGCCAGTCGTCCGGATCGGTCCGCCGCTCGTTCCACATGCCCAGCACCAACTGAAGCCCCTCGGCGGCGGGGTCGCCGGTCGGCGGCGGCTTACCGGTGAGTGCCTCGGCCAGCACCAGCCCGAGGGCGTACAGGTCGGACCGCTGCCCGACCGGCGGCTGCTCGGCGACGCCGCCGAACGCGGCCAGTTGCTCCGGGGCCATGTACGCCAGGGTGCCGCCGACGGGGACGGCCGACCCTTCGCCCGGCAGGTGTACCGCCACGTTGAAGTCGGCCAGCAGCGGGCGGCCGTAGCGGTCGAGCAGCACGTTGCTCGGCTTGATGTCGCAGTGCAGCACGTTCCGGCTGTGCGCGAGGGCGAGGGCCTCGGCCAGCTTCGCCCCCAGCCGGAACACCACCGCCGCGTACCCGCCGGCGTACACCTCCCGGTCGGCCAAGGCGGACGGGTCGAACGGCACCGTGTCGAACGCCCGCCGGTCCACCGCCGACAGCAGGTCAGTGCCGGCCGTCGGCGTGTGCCCGCCGCGGAACACGTCGGCCAGCACCTCCCCCAGGTGCGCACCGCTCACATACTGGAGGACCAGTCCGGTGTGTCCGGTGGCCGGGTCGGTCGTCTCGAAGAACACGCGGACGATGTGCGGGTGTTCGAGGGCGGCCAGCACCGGCCCCTCGCCGACCGCCGCCCGTTCGGACACCTTCACCGCCACCAGCCTCCCGAGCGACCGCTGGCGGGCCAGGTACACCCGCGCGAACGCCCCGCGGCCGAGTTCGCGGAGCAGGTCGAAGTCGTCGCCGAATGTGCCGAGCAGGGCCGGCGGCGCGGTCGGCCCGTCCGGGTCGGCCTGCCGGGTGGGGTGCTCGTCCAGGGCGGCGAGCGGGCGGGTTTCGTCGTCCGGGGTCATGCCGTCCTTCGGCGGGTCAGCGCGTGAGCAGTGCCTTCATGGCCTTCACCGTGTCGGCGTGCTTGGCGTCGGCGGCCAGGTTGGTCAACTCGTCCGGGTCGGTGCTGTAGTCGAACAGCTGCGTCCCCTTCTCCCCGCCCTTGCCCCACTCGGTGTACCGATACCGCTCGGTGCGGACGCTGTACCCCATGAGCGGCGGAACCTTCGGCCCCTTGTCGCCGGTGGCGGTCGGGGTGCCGCGGCTCACCTGGGTGATCGCCGGCTTGTCCCACCTCACCGTCGGGTCGGCCAACAGCGGCTTCAGGCTGGCCCCGTCCGTCTTGGCGGTCAGCCCGCACAGGTCGGCGAGCGTGGCGTGCAGGTCCACCAGTTCCACCGTGCGCCCGCACGCCTTGCCGTTCGCCTTCGCCCGCGGGTCGTAAATGACCATCGGCACGCGGGCCGAGTTCTCGAACAGGCTCATCTTCTGCCACAGGCCGTGCTCCCCCAGGTGGTACCCGTGGTCGCTGATGAACACCACAATAGTAGTCTGAGTGAGCTTCAGTTTGTCCAGCGCGTCGAGCAATTTCCCCACCTGGTTGTCCATGTGGGCGGTCGAAGCCAGATAGGCTTGAATCGCCTCCCTCCGCTGGGCGTCGGTCATGCCCTCCTGCTCCTTCTTGGCACTACCGAAGGCCGGAGCCGGTCCCGCCGCCACATGCCCGTCCGGCACTTTGGGGGGCTGAATCTTGTCCGTCGGGTAGTCGGCGAAGTACCCTTTCGGCGCCACATACGGTGTATGCGGGCGGAAGAACCCGCAGGCCAGGAAGAACGGCTTCCCCTTGTTCGCCTCGATCAGCTTGACCGTCTCGGCGGCGATCAGCCCGTCGGTCATCTGGTCGTCCTTCCCCTCGCTCGCCAGCCAACTGAGGGTGCCGCCGTACCGGGCCGACCCCATGTTCTTCGGCGTCAGGGTGAAGATGCGGTCGGCCGCCTCGTCGTCCTTGTCGAACCCCTTCGGGTTGACCACCTTGTCCCAACTCTTCGGGTCGTCGAGGCCGTCGGTGCCGATCTGGGCCGGCACCCCGTAGTGGTACAGCTTGCCCACCCGGGCGACGAAGTACCCGCCTTTCTGGAACGTCTGCGGCAGGCTGACCACGTCCGGTCTGTTCTGCCGGAACTGGGTGGCGTTCTCGTACACCTGGAGCGTGTCCGGCCGCAGGCCGGTCAGGAAGGACGCCCGGCTGGGGTTGCACAGCGGGAACTGACAGTACGCGCGGTCGAACCGCACGCCCTTCCCGGCCAACTTGTCGATGTTCGGCGTCTTCGCCTTCCCGCCGTAGCAGCCGAGGGCGTTCTTGGTCAGGTCGTCGGACACGACGAGCAGCACGTTCGGTTGGTCGGCGGCCGTAACGGCGCTGACGGCGAGCAGGCCGAGGAGCAGGGCGGAGAGGTGGCGGGTCATGAGAAGGGGTCCGGGGGTGGGAACGGACCCGGACAGCCTATCCGACCGGACGGGCGAATGCTACCGCCCGGCTTTCGACCGTCGGATCACCTCATCGGCGATGGTGCCGAACAGCAGGATCAGCCCCATCACCCACGGCTCGGCCGAGTCGTTAATCCACCGGTACTTGTCCTGAAGGAAGGTGATCAGGTTGCTGATGAGCGGTTGGAGGAGGGCGCCCAACACCACCCCTACGGCCGTCCCCTCCCCGCCCTTCAGGCTCACCCCGCCGAGGACCGCCGCGGTGATGGCGACCAGTTCCCACGGCACGCCGGTGTTCACCGGGCTGACGCTCGGGCGGTTGAGGAACCAGAGGGCGCCGGCGGCGGCCGCCAGGGCGGAACAGCCGACGAACACGGCCACCCGCTGCACCCGAACCCCCACCCCGGCGTACACCGCCGCCTTCTCGTTGTACCCGATGGCGTACCAGTACCGCCCGTAGGCGGTGCGGTGCAACAGCACGGCCACCACCGCCGCCACCGCCAGCATGACCACGAACATGGCCGGGAACTCGAGGCCGCCGTCGGCCGCCTTGCCGCACGCCCACAGCCGCAGGTCGAACAGCGGCTCCTTCATCTGCGGCTGGTCGCGGAGCACCTCGGAGATGCCGGGGTCGATGGGGGTGAGGGAGCGGGCGATCCCGCGGTACACGAACATGCCGCACAGCGTGACCAGGAACGACTGCACCCGCAGGCCGGTCACCACCAGCCCGTTCACCAGCCCGATGACCGCCCCGGCCAGCACCACCAGCCCGGCCGCCGGCAGCGGCGGAATGCCCCTCATCATCAGCACCCCGAACAGCACCGCCGACAGGCCGGCCACCGACCCGATGGACAG
>CAYMHO010000282.1:0-9323 GCA_964390195.1 uncultured Fimbriiglobus sp.
GAGCGGGGCGCTCATCACCGCCACCCACGCGGCCGAACAGGGGCGGGAGGTGTTCACGGTACCCGGCCAGTCCGACAGCCCGGCGAGCGCGGGGTGCCTGGACCTGATCCGAAAAGGTGCGCGGATGATCCGGCACGTGGACGACCTGCTCGAAGATCTGGGCGGGTTGTCGGTGCCCATCCCGGTCCCTCGTCAATCGTTGCCGCGCACGCAATCTCAGTCCCCACCACCGCCCAAACCGTCCGGCCCGCCGCCGGGGTTGGACGACACACAGCGGCGAATCTGGGACCACCTCACAGAACCGCGACACATCGACGACCTCTCACGCGACCTGGACTTGCCGGCGGGGGAGTTGGTGAGGACCCTCACCCTGCTGGAAATGAAGAAGGTCGTGCGAAAGATGCCTGGGAACGTGTTCGGGCGGCGGGAGTGAGTTTTTCGCGGAACCTTCGCGGCCGGGCCGTGTTCATGGGAGAGGAGGCGATTCCCGCCCCACCTTTCCCGAGGGTTGTTCGATGCGTCTGCTTTCGCTGGCCGTGGTGGCCACCCTGTTCGCCGCTGGGTTCGGTATCGCCCAGGAGAAGAAGCCGGAAGAGAAGAAGGCCGACAAGAAGGCCGCCAAAGTGACCGGCATGCTGACCAAGATCGACGGGGACAAGCTGACCGTCACCATGAAGGGCGACGGCGGCGAGAAGACCGTCGAGTTCACCACCAACGACAAGACGAAGTTCTTCAAGGAAGAGGCCGCCCCGGTCGCGAAGGACGGCGAGAAGCCGGCCGACAAGAAGCCGGAAGAGAAGAAGGCCGAAGACAAGAAGCCGGCCGACGGCGAGAAGAAGCCGGCCGAGAAGAAGCCCGCCCCGAAGCGGACCGAGGTCAAACTGGCCGACCTGAAGACAGGCGCCCGCGTGGCCGTGATGGCCGGCGAAGACAAGGTGGCCACCGAGGTGGTGGTGCTGGCCGCCCAGCCCAAGAAGGAAGGCAAGTAACCCGGACATGAGTCCGGACGTTTCGCCGCGAGGCGGAGACGAGCGCGGGCTGCGCTCGTCTCCGCCTCGCGGCGAAACGCCTTTCCTGGGCGTATCATCCCCACTGCACCGGGGAGCGCCCCATGTCGGCGTCGGCCACCAGAGCCTGTCCGAACTGCGCCAAGCCGCTCCGCCCGGACGCGGCTAACTGCTGGTTCTGCGGGCGGGTGTTCGACCTCATCCGCTGTGTGGAGTGCGGGTCGCCCAACCGCACCGGCAGCCCGGCGTGCCAGATCTGTGGGGAGCAACTGCCGGCCGTCCCATTGCTCGTCGTCAAGTCCGACAACCCTCCCGTCGCCCAACGTGCCGACGAACAGGACTGCCCAGACTGCCGGCGGGTGGTCCCGCTTTCCGCCGTGCAGTGCAAACACT
This sequence comes from uncultured Fimbriiglobus sp., assembly GCA_964390195.1. Classification (GTDB taxonomy): domain Bacteria; phylum Planctomycetota; class Planctomycetia; order Gemmatales; family Gemmataceae; genus JALHQU01. The sequence goes on from CAYMHO010000282.1 coordinate 1,401, forward strand.
GCGGCGCCGAACTCGACAGCCCGACCCGTCAGCAGGCGGCCAAATGGCCGGGGGCGACCATCCGCCGAAGCCGCGGCGGGAGTATCATCGCGGCGGCTGTGCTCAGTTACCCCTTCATGATTCCGGGAATCGGGTTCACCATCGGCTGGATCAACTTCAAGGTGCTCGCGTACCTGCTCGTCGGATTCGGCTTCTTGGCCGTGGGCCTGACCCTCTGCACGACGGGGGTGGTGATCGCCTTCCTCGACCTGAAGGGGATGCGAACCGGGCGGGTGAACCCGACCGGGCGGACGGCCACGCTCGTCGGCGGGTGGCTCAGCGGGTTCACGGTGGCACTGTACTGGTGGGTCATCGGGTACTGGATGCTCTGGGCGATGTGACGTGTGCGATTTCGCCGGTCGGTACAATCCCCCTCATGGCACTGGTGAAGTTGGCCCGCGGGACTGTGTACGACCCCCTGAACGGGATCGACGGCGCGGTCCGTGACCTGTGGGTGCGGGACGGCAAGATCGTCCCCCCGCCGGACCACGACCCGCCGGATCGCGTGTTCGACCTGACTGGGCTGGTGGTGATGCCCGGCGGGGTGGACATGCACGCCCACATTGCCGGGCCGAAGGTGAACGTCGCCCGCAAGCTCCGCCCCGAAGACCGCCGCGATTCGTCCCCGTTCCGCCGCACCGACTTGTTGAGAAGCGGCACCGGCGGCAGCACGCCGACCACGTTCGTGACCGGCTACCTGTACGCCGGCCTGGGTTACACCACCGTCTTCGACGCCGCCATCCCCCCGCTCGGGGCACGCCACACGCACGAGGAGTTCCACGACACGCCGGTGATTGATAAAGGCTTCTTCGTGCTGGTCGGCAACAACCACTACGCGATGAAGCAGATCGCCGCGGGCGAAACGGAACGCCTGCGGGACTTCTGCGGCTGGCTGCTCAACGCGACGCGCGGGTACGCCCTGAAAGTGGTGAACGCCGGCGGGGTGGAGGTGTGGAAGCAGGGCGGGAGCGGGATCGCCAAACTGGACGACGTCGTGCCGGGGTTCGACGTGTCGCCGCGGCAGATCGTGCGGGGGATTGCGTCTGCCGCGGACGAGTTAAACCTGCCGCACGCCGCCCACATCCACTGCAACCAGCTCGGGATGCCCGGCAACTGGACGACCACTCTCGACACCATGCAGGCGGTGGAAGGTCGCCGCGGGCACTTCACGCACATCCAGTTTCACAGCTACGGCGGCGGGCCGGACGACCAGGGGACGTTTTGCAGCAAGGTGCCGCAACTCGCCGAGTACGTCAACTCGCACCCGAACATCACCGTGGACGTCGGTCAGGTGATGTTCGGCGAGACGACCAGCATGACCGGTGACGGCCCGCTCGGGCACTACCTGCACCGCGTGACCGGCCGCAAGTGGTTCAACGGCGAGACTGAGTGCGAGGGCGGGTGCGGGATCGTGCCGATCACGTACAAGGAGAAGTCGCTGGTGAACGCCCTGCAGTGGGCGATCGGGCTGGAGTGGTATTTGCTCGTCACCGACCCGTGGCGGGTGGCCATGAGCACCGACCACCCGAACGGCGGCAGCTTCGTGGCGTACCCGGAGATCATCGCGTTGCTGATGAGCCGGGATTTCCGCCGCGAGCAACTGAAGCGGGTGCCGGAACGGGTGAAGGAGCGGTGCGTCTTGGACCAGATCGAGCGGGAGTACACGCTGAGCGAGATCGCCATCGTCACGCGGGCCGGGCCGGCGAAGATGCTGGGGCTGAAACACAAGGGCCATCTGGGGGTTGGTGCCGACGCGGACGTGACGGTGTACACACCGGGGGCGGACATCCGGGCGATGTTCGAGCTGCCGCGGTACGTGTTCAAGGCGGGCGAGCTGATCGTCGAGCACGGCGAGATCCGCCGGGTGAGGTACGGCCCGACGGTGTGCGTCGAACCGGCGTTCGACCCGGCCGCCGTCCCGCACATCCGGGAGTGGTTCGAGGACAGCTACTCATTGCGGTTCGCCAACTATGCCGTGACCGACGACTACCTGGCCCACGGACGGGTTGTGTTGAACACGGCACGCGGATGACGCGGATGAACGCAGATGAAGCCAGATAATGTCTGCTCTGATCCGCGTCGATCTGCGCTGAAATCCGCGTCATCCGCATGCCTCCTGTTGGACCGTCACCATGAAGCTGATCCTCGCCATCATCCAGCCGAACAAGCTCGAAGCGGTGAAGGAGGCGCTGAACAAGGTGGAGGTGTTCCGCCTGACGGTGGTGGACGTTCAGGGGTTCGGCCGGCAGAAGGGGCAGACCGAACTGTACCGCGGGCACGAACTGACCGTAAACATGCTCCGCAAGGTGCAGCTGCAAATTGCCGTGAACGAGGACTTCGTCGAACCGACGGTAAACGCCATCATCTCGGCCGCCCGCACCGGCCCCGAAGGCCGCATCGGCGACGGGAAAATTTTCATCCTGCCGCTGGAGGACGTGGTGCGAATCCGCACCGGCGAACGCGGGCCGGAGGCGATCTGACGGCCGGCGTGCTACACTTCATTCGCCATGCCCCCCGCCACCCCACACCTGGTCTGCACCGCCGTCCGGCCGACCGAGGCGGGGGAGTTCGATCCGCGGTGGCGGACGGAGACGTCCGTCGCCCTCGCCCGCGGGATCATCAAGGACGTCGCCCTCGACCGCTTCCCCATCCTGTCCGACGCCCTGGAAGACGCCGGGTGTGCTGACCAACTGTTGCTGCGGCACTGCCGCGAGTGCGGCGAGCACACCACCCGCTGCTGGGTGCTCGGGGCGGTACTCGACCGCCCGCCGGTGGTCGAGTCGCCGCGGATGACCGACGCCGAGGTCCGCCGCGAGGTGGAACGGGTGACCGGCCGGCCGGTCGAGGTGCCCGACGCGGGCTGGACGCCCTCCCGGCGGGGCTGGTTGTGGAGGGTGCTGGCGGTCGTGGCCGGGGTGGTGGTGCTCGCCGCCGTGCGGGCCGGGTTTAAGTCGACCGACAGCTCGCCGTACACGAACACCTTCCCCGTGCCGACCGTCAGCACCCCGCGGTGACGGCCCTTCTCCTCGCGGCGTCATGCCGTTTCTGGTACGCTATCCGCTCCGCCGTCTCCCCGTCCGGGTGCCCTCATGCGCGTCCGCCTGCTGCTCGTGCTTCCGCCGCTTTTCCTCCTGTCCGCCCTGCTCGTCGCCGCCGACCCGGTGAAGGACCCCGACCTGCCCGACGGCACCGACAACGCCACCAAGCAGATGGCCGCGTTCAACGTGCCGAAGGGGTTGAAGGTGGAGCTGTTCGCCGCCGAGCCGAAGGTGCTCTCCCCCGTCGCCATCAGCGTGGACGACAAGGGGCGGGTGTACGCGGCGGAGGTCCACCGCCTGGGCCGCGGGGTGGTGGAGAACCGCGACAACCCGGCCTTCAAGTTCAGCTTCTTCCTGGACGACGACCTGCAAATCCAGACCCCCGCCGACCGCCTGAAGGCGTATGAGAAGCACCAGGCCCGCGTGCCCGGCGGGATGGACTGGTACACGAAATACGGCGACCAGGTGCGGCGGCTGGAGGACTCCGACGGCGACGGCAAGGCGGACAAGAGCACCGTGTTCGCCGGCGGGTTCAACCGCCCGCTCGACGGCATCATGGCCGGGGTACTGGCCCACAACGGCGACGTGTACGTGACCGACATCCCCAGCCTGTGGAAGCTGACCGACACCGAGAACAAAGGGGTGGCCGACAAGCGGGACGAGTTGCTGACCGGGTTCGGGCCGAACATCGCCTTCTTCGGCCACGACCTGCACGGGTTGATCGTCGGCCCGGACGGGCGGCTGTACTTCAGCGTCGGCGACCGCGGGTTCAACGTGACCAGCAAGGAGGGGAAGAAGTTCGTCGGCCCGCGGACTGGGGGCGTCTTCCGGTGTGACATGGACGGGCGGAACCTGGAGGTGGTGCATCGCGGGCTGCGGAACCCGCAGGAACTGGCGTTCGACCAGTTCGGCAACCTGTTCGCCGACGACAACAACTGCGACAAGGGCGACCACGGCCGGCTGGTATACGTGTGTGATGGCGGCGACAGCGGCTGGAACATGGCGTACCAGACCATTCTTGATCCGTACCTGACCGGGCCGTGGCACGCCGAACGCATGTGGCACCTGCCGCACGTCGGCCAGCCGGCGTGGATCGTGCCGTGCGTCGGGAGCATCGGCACCGGCCCGAGCGGCTTCCTGTTCACCAGCGGGAGCAGCCTGCCGGACCGATACAAGAACGCGTTCCTGATGTGCAACTACACCGGCAACGGCGGGCTGGAGGCGTGGAAGGTGAAGCCGCAGGGGGCCGGGTACGAGATCGTCGATTACCACGACTTCCTCAAGCCGATCCGGGCGACCGACGTGGAACTAGGGCCGGACGGCAAACTCTACATCTCCGACTACGTCGATCTGAACTGGAGCGGGACGAGCGCCGGCGGGCGGATTTACACGGCGTTCGCCCCGGCCAAGCTGGAGACGACGCCGGTGAAGGAGATGAAGCAGTTGTTCGCCGACGGGTTCGGCAAGACGACGACCGCCGAACAGGTGAAACTGCTGGAACACCCGGAGTTGAAGGTGCGGCAGCGGGCGCAGTTCGTGCTCGCCGAGAAGCGGGCGATGGCCGAGTTAACGAAAGTGGCGAAGGAGAGTCGCGACCCGCTCGCCCGCCTGCACGGCATCTGGGGGCTGTGGCAGATCAGTCGGAAGGACTTGAAGGTGCTGCCGGCCGTGGCCGAACTGCTGACCGACGACGACCACGAGGTGCGGGCACAAGCGGCCAAGGTGGTCGGCGACCGCCGGTACGAGCCGGCCGCGGAGGCGCTGCTGAAGCTGCTCACCCACCCGTCCGCGCGGGTGCAATACTTCGCCGCCCAGGCGCTCGGGCAGTTGAAGCACAAGCCGGCCGTCGATCCGCTGTTCGCCTTGCTGAAGGCGAACGGCGACGCCGACCCGTTCCTGCGGCACGCGGTCGTCACCGCCCTGGCCCGAATCGGCGACACGGGTGCGATGGCGACGCGGGGGAAGGACCCCTCCGCCGCCGTGCGGATGGGCGCCGTGCTGGCACTCCGCAAGCTCGGTGACAATCGGGTGTCAGCGTTCCTCGGGGACGCCGACGTGCTGGTGCGGGCGGAGGCGGCACGGGCGATCAACGACCTCCCGCTGGAGAGCGAGCAGCCGAAGCTGGCCGCCACACTCTCCGACGACACCACCGCCAAGTCGGACCCGCTCGCCCGACGTGCGCTGCACGCCGCCTACCGCGTCGGCGGGCCGGACAACGCGAGGGCCGTGTTCCGCGTGGTGACGAACCCGGCGTACTCCGCCCCGGTGCGGGCCGAAGCGCTGGCGTGCCTGAAACAGTGGGCCGAGCCGACGCCCCGCGACCGCGTGAACGGGTTCTGGCGGCCCCTCGACAAGCGGGACGGGAAGGTGATCGCCGAGGTCGTTGAGAACGGTTTGTCCGACCTGCTGGGCAAGACGAGCGGGCGGCTGCAGTCGGACGCCATCGGGCTGGTGGCGGCGCTCGGGGTGAAGGCGGACGAGGGCCAGTTTGAAACGTGGGCGGCGGACGCCAAGCAGGACGTGAACCTGAGAGCCGCCGCCCTGCGGTTCCTCGCCACCCGCAAGGCGAAGGGGTTCGACGCCGCCTACGCTATCACCGTCAAGGACGGGTCGCCGGCCCTGCGTGCCACCGCCCGCGAGCTGTACGCCGAGGTCGATCCGGAAAAGGCGCTTGCCCCGCTGCTGGCCGTGCTGAACGACCTGAAGGCCCCGACCCTCGAACGCCAGCGGGCACTCGCCGCCGTCGGCAAGATGAAGGGTGGGAGCGCCGAGATCGACGCCTGGGCGGAGAAGTTGGCCGCCGGCACCGTGCCCGAGGAACTGGTGGTGGACGTGTGGGACGTGCTGAAGGCGAACGGCTCGGCCAAGCGGAACCCGATGCGGCAGGCGTTCGAGGCCAAGTTGCCGAACGACCCGGTCGGCCGGTTCGCCGTCAGCCGCACCGGGGGCGACGCCGAGCGGGGGAAGGAGATCTTCTTCAACCACACGGCCGCCCAGTGCGTGCGGTGCCACAAGGCGGGCGAGAGCGGCGGGAACGCCGGCCCGGAACTGAATGGGGTGGTGAAGCGGAACCCGGACAAGACGCGGGACCACCTGCTGGAGTCGCTGGTGAAACCGAACGCGAAGATCGCCGCCGGGTACGCCGGCATCACCATCACCAAGCTGGACGGGAACGTGGTCGCCGGCATTCTGATGAAGGAGCAGGACGGCGACTACGAGGTGAAGCTGCCTGACGGCAAGCTGGTGACGGTGAAGAAGGCGGACATCGACACCAAGACCGACCCGGTGAGCGCGATGCCTGCGGTGGACAAGGCGCTGACGCACCGCGAGATGCGCGACCTGATCGAGTACCTGATGACGCTGAAGTGAGGCGACTGAGACTTGGACCGACACGACTACTACCTCCGCACCAGCCCGGTGTTCACGCTCGCCGGCGAACAGCAGTACCTCGAAGTGATCGACGACATGCAGACCGTCCGGCGGTGCCGCTGGCCGTCGGACGAGGTGATCGAGTCACTCACCCTTCCGCTCACCCACGCCGGCTGTCACATCAAGTCGTTCCACGTCTCGCCGTCCGGAGCGTGGGCGACGACCGATCGCCTCTCCGGGCAGGGCGAGTGGGGGTACGACATCTTCCGGACGTCACCGCTGCGGCGGGTCGGCGGGGTGGCCGAACTCCGCGGGTTCATCCGCGAGGCCCCGCGGTTCTCAGCCGACGAGTCCCGCATCGCCGTGCTGGCGAGCCGCTGGCTGAACTGGGTGCATGACGAGGACACAGTGCCCAGCACGGGCGGGCTGGTGAGCGTCGGCAGGCTGTACGTCCACCGCCTGCCGGAGTTGACGGAGACCGATCACGAGGTGGTGGTGGAACTGCCGGCCGTGTGGAAGGCGGAGCGGAAGGCCGAGTTCTGGCACCTGCCGCGGGGGGTGATACCCGTCGGCGACGGCCTGCGGGTGGGCGACTGGTGTGGGCGGGCGTGCGACGTCCCCGGCCCGCTGCCGGGGGTGATCGTGCTGCCAACCCCTCACCCGTCCGGCAACGGGTGGGTGTGAAGGTCTGAAACGACACGAGCCGCGCCCCAGTGGGCACGGCTCGTGTCGTTTGCGTCACATCACTTCTTCTCTTCCTTCTTCTCCTCTTTCTTCGGGTCGCCCGGCTTGTTCGGGTCCGCCTTCTCCTCCTTCTTCGGCTCTTCCTTCTTCGGGTCGGCCGGCTTGGTCGGGTCGGACGGCGGCGGGTTCGCAGGGCCGCCCGGCCCGCGCCGCGGCTGTTCCACCCGGTCCCGCGGGAGTAGGGCCGGCAGGTTGGCGATCCGCATGGCCGTCACCGCGATGCACTGCGCCCCCTGCACCAGGTTCGCCTCCTTGGCGTGGTCGAACGTGTCCGACTGGGTGTGGTGCGTCAGGTAGTACTCGTCCGGGTCCTGGTCGCAGGCGAACCCGGGCACCTTCACCGCGTCGAACGACAGGTGGTCCGTCCCGCCGATGCCGCGGAGGGTGAGGCCGGTCCACCCGGTGACGGCCTTGAGCGACTCCAGTTCCGGGTCGAGCAGCTTCTTAACCGACTCGCGGTTCTGCAACCCGAACCCCTTCACGAACCCGGTGCCGGTGTCGTGGACCAGAGCGGCGGACGTCTTCGCCATCTCCGCCTCGTGCCGCTTGACGTACTGCTTCGACCCGTGCAGCCCCTGCTCCTCGCCGGTGAACAGCACGAACCGGATGGTCCGCTTCGGCTTGATGCCGGCCTTCGCCAGCACGCCCAGGGTGCGGGCCACCTCCAGCACCACACAACTGCCGGTGCCGTTGTCCGTCGCCCCGGTGCCCAGGTCCCACGAGTCCAGGTGCG
>CAYMHO010000283.1:0-9212 GCA_964390195.1 uncultured Fimbriiglobus sp.
AGGCCGGTGCCGCCGGCCCCGCGGGTGGTGCTGCTGTCCGCCTGGTAGAACCGCTGGAACAGCCGGCTCACCTGGTCGGGGGTCATCCCGCGGCCGGTGTCGGCCACGCTGAACCGCACCCACTCGCGGCCGTGTTCGGTGACACGCCGCACCCGCAGGTCGATCCGCCCGGCGTGGGTGAACTTGAACGCGTTGCTGAGCAGGTTGATGAGCATCTGCCGCACCCGGCGGGCGTCGGCGGTCATGTCGCCCAGGTCGGCGGGGGCGTCCACCACGAACTCGTTGCTGTTCTTCGCCGCCAGCGGGCCGACCAGCGTTTTCACCTCCCCCACCAGCTCGGTCAGGCGGAACGTGTCCACCGCCAGTTCCATCTTGCCGGCCGAGATCTTGGCCATGTCGAGGATGTCGTTGATCAGGTCGAGCAGGTGCTTGGCGGCCGACAGGATCTTGTTCAGGTCGGGTTCGATCGACCCCGCCCCCAGGTCGGCCACCTCCTCCTTCAGCGCCTCGGTGAACCCGATGATGATGTGCAGCGGCTGCCGCAACTCGTGGCTCATCGTCGCCACGAACGTGTCCTTCGCCCGCACCGCCGCCTCGGCCTGCCGCAGGGCCACTTCGAGTTTACTGTTCGCCTCTTCCAGTTCGGCCGTCCGCTGCTTCACCCGCCCGTCCAGGTCCTCGTTCATCTTGCGGATGCGGGCCTCGGCCTCCCGCCGCTGGGTGATGTCCCGCAGGATGCACACCACCACCACCCGGTCCCGCAGGGGCACCGGCTTCAGGTTCAGCTCCAGCCAGAAGGTGGACCCATCCGGCCGCTTGCCTTGTACCGCCTCCAGGGTGCGGCTGCCCGGCAGGGCGCCGGCGACGGTGTCGCTGTCGCGGGCGGCGGGCAGGTCGTCCGGGTTCTGCACCAGGCTGTTCACCGGCCGGCCGATGAGCGACTCGGGGGTGAGGCCGAACATCCGCCCGGCGGCTTTGTTCGCCTCCTCGATCACCCCCTGGGCGTTGGTGATGAGCACCCCCTCGCCGGCCGCCCGCAGGATGGTCTCGTACCGGGCGGCGCGGTCCCGCAACTGGCGGTCGCGGTCCTGCACCTGGCCGACGAGCGTTTGCAGGGTGCGGGCCAGTTCGCCCACCTCGTACGGGCCGCCGAGGGGGAGCGGCACCGGGGTGTCGGAGTCCAACCGCCTGGCCGCCTTCGCCAGCCGGTTGACCGAGTGGGTGAGCGTCACCACCAGCGCGAAGCCCAGGATGCCGGACGCGATCAGCCCCGGCATCACCCACCGCATGAACACCTGCCCGAAACGGTCGTCGATGTCCTGCCGCAACTCCTCCGTGGACGCCGCCACCACCAGCCAGCCCGGGTCGTCCTCGTCGTTCAGGTCGACCCGCAGCGGGGTGAGCTGCCCCTGGTACGTCTTGCACGCCAGCGGGGCCGACCACTGCACCTCCGCCTTCGGGTCGCCGCACTCCGCCCGCCACCACGCCGTCACCACCTGGCATGCCGCCTTCAGCCCGTCGGCCGTCGGGTGCGACACCTCGACGTACCCGACCGCCGGGCTGACCTCGCCCACCCGCAGTTGGTGGTCGGTCGCCATCGCCTCCCACATCCGCTGGTTCAGCCGCCCCGCCGCCTCCTTCGCCTTCTCCGGGCCGAGTACCTTGCTCAGCTCCAACTCCTGTCCGAAGTACCCCTTGCGGTACAGGCTGGTCAGCCCGGCCGCCTCCGTCGCCGGCAGCCGTTGCCCGCTCTGCCGCAGCACCCGCGCCATCCGCCGCCGCTTCGCGTCCGCCCCTAGCCCGGTGTCGAACCACGACACCCCTTCGAACTGTGGGTCCGCCCACCCGACCACCTCGGTCAGCGCCGGACGCCAGTCGGCCGCCGCCGTCGGGTGCACCAGCACCTTCCCGTTCGGGTCGGTCACCAGGTAGTAGTGCCGCGGCGAGATCCGCTGGCGGTTGCCCACATACCGGCCGAAGTCGAGCACGAACGCGATCACGTGGTCGCCCCGCACCTCGCCCGTCGCCAGGATCGCCCGGCCCGCCTCCCCGTTCGCGGTCGGCTGGTAGTGCAGCCCGGAGCGGTTGAAGGCGCTCGGCCGGGCGAGCCGCTCCCGCACCTCCTTCAGGCTGGCCAGCAGCGCCGCCCGCCGCCCGGCGTCCGCCGGCATCCCCACCGACGACGCCTCCACCGCCACCTCCCCGTTCCCGTTGCCGGCCCGCACCGCGTACACCCCGACCGCCGTCCCGTGCAGGAACCGCCGCCGCGCCTCCTGCGGGGTCGTCGGGTCGACCCACGTCGGGTCGCCCGGCAGGTTCAGCCCGTCGGACACCGCCACCACCACCTCGGCCGGGGTGCGGTTCTCGTTCGCCCGGTCCTTCACCAGCCGCCGCACGTCCCGCGACAGGTACGCCATGTCCTCGCGGAACTCGTTCACCCGCAGGTTGGCCTCGTCGCTCAGATCGATGGTCTCATGCTCCACCAGCACCTGCCGGCCGGAGTCGAGCAGCCGCTGGGAGGTGAACAGGAGCGGGCCGAGGACGACGAACATGCCGAGCAGGGCGAACTGCACCCACAGCCGCCAGCGGTGCGGGCGGAACCAGCGGTCGCGGACGGTCGAGTTCGGCGGCAGCGGGGGGAGCACGGCGACGACCCTGTACCGGAGGTGAACCACCGTCAGGATACACCCCGGCCGACGTTCTCAACATGGTCAAGATTGTCACCCGTGCGCCCCATCCCCCCGCGAACTTGAACAGCCCGGCGAACGTGCGGTAGAATCGCCACCATGACGCCCGACACCGATCCAACCCGCACCGCCAATCCGGATGTCACCCGCACGGCGGAACCCCGTCGCGACGACTCCACCGTGACACCCGTCGCGCCCGTGCCGACGGGTGCGGTCGAGGCGCCACCGGGGTTCGTCCTCGAGCGCGAGATCGGCCTCGGCGGGATGGGGGTGGTGTACCTCGCTCGGCAACTCGGGTTGAACCGCCCCGTCGCCTTGAAGTTGGTGAAGGGCGGGACGGCGGTGGACAGCAAGGCACTCATCCGCTTCCTGGCGGAAGCCGAGGCGGTGGCGGCGGTGAAGCACCCGAACGTGGTGGAGGTGTACCAGTACGGCGATCACAACGGCCGGCCGTACCTCGCCCTCGAATACTGCCCCGGTGGCGATCTCACCAGCTTGGTGAGCCGCGAGAGAATGCCGAGCGCGCCGAGAGACTCCGCGTGGTTCCGCAACGTCGCCGACCTGATGGCGAAGGTGGCGGACGGGGTGAATGCTGCGCACACCCTGGGCATCGTTCACCGCGACCTGAAACCGCACAACGTGTTCCTCACCGCCGACGGCACGCCGAAGGTGGCCGATTTCGGGCTGGCCAAGCGGGGGGGTGGGATCGGACCTGACGAACACGCAAGCGGTGATGGGCACGCCGGCGTACATGGCCCCGGAGCAGGCCGGTGGGGGGACGAAGTTCGTCGGCCCGGAAGCCGACGTGTGGGCACTCGGCGTCATGCTGTACGAACTGTGCTGTGGCGAACGCCCCATCGACACCACCGGCCCGCTGATGGAGGCGATCGCCCGCGTGGCCAAAGGAGACGTGAGCCAACTCCGCACGAAAGCCCCGGACGTCCCTCCCGACCTGTCGCTGATTGCTCACAAGTGCCTGTCGCCCGACCCCCGCGACCGCTACCCGACCGCCGGCGGGCTGGCGACCGACCTCCGCAACTGGCTCGACGGCAAACCCATCTCGGTTCGGCCCACCGGTGTCGTCGAGCAAGCGGTGAGGTGGGTGCGGCGAAAGCCCGCCCTGGCAACCGCCTACGCCGGCTCAGTCGCGGCGGTGTTCCTGCTGTTGTTCGTGTTCGTCCTGGGAACGCTGTGGCAGCAGGCCGAGAACGCGAAGCGACTGGCGACCGAGGCCCAGGCGGACGCGGAGCGGGAGCGGGAGAAGGTGGGCCGAGTCGAGTACGGCCGCACCATCCAGGTGGCCTACCAGGCGTGGATCGAGAACGACGCGGCAGGGGCCGTAGCCCTGTTGGATGGTACCGCCCTTCGGCTTCGCGGGTGGGAATGGGACTACGTTCATCGGTTGTGTCACGGGCAGGCGCTGGAGGTGAAAGACGTCCACGCTGCGGCCATGAGTGCGGACGGCACCCGCCTCGCCACCGGCCGCGGGCAGGTGGTCACGGTTTGGGCAATCCCGACCGGCGAGAAACTGTACGAACTGCCCCTCGGTCATCAGGTGGGAATCGGCCTCACGTTCAGCGACGACGGCCGCCGCCTCCTCACCACCACTCACGACAAGGTGGCCCAGGTGTGGGACACCACCAGCGGGAAGGAGGTCTCCAGAATCGTGTCGCCCCACGGCACGCACGCCTTGCTCACTCCGGACGGCAAGCGGGTGTTCCGTATGGACCTGCAATCGGTGGTCGTGTGGGACGCGACGACGGGTGCAAAACTGGCCGTGTTGGGCGGGCATGAACCCTATGTGGGTGAGGTCGTCGTCAACCGGGACGGCTCTCGGGCTGTCACCAAGACGCAGGCGGGGAAGCAGTGGCGGTTGTGGGACTTATCCGGCGAGCCCAAAGCGGTACCCCTCGACGGGCACATGAACGGCATCAAGGAGGCGGTCTTCGGCCGTGACGGCAAGACCCTCTTGACCGTCGACTGGGGAGGGAAAACTCTCCTTCGTGATCTCCGCGGCGACACCTCCCTGGACGTTTCGGACCCGAACGGCGACGGACATGGCAAGAATGCCGTGGCTTTGGGGAGCGGGGGCACGCGAGTGGCTTGGGTCGGGTACGATGGAACGTTGCGGCTGTGGGAATCAGGCACCGGTGTGCGATGGAAGTCCGATCTCCGCCACACCGATAGCGTCTTTCGGCTCGCGTTCAGCCCGGACGAGAAGGTGCTCGCCACCGGATCCCAAGACATGACGGTGCGCATCTGGGATGCCCAAACGGGTAAGGAGACCCACCTGCTGAAAGGGCACACCCGACCGATCGACCGTGTCGAAATCGGCAACGACTCCAACACCGTGTTGACGGTCGCGCGGAGCGAGTCAGGCTACAGCGCCCGGGTGTGTGACTTGCGTGCCGTCTCGACCCTTTCGTCCTCCACACGGGCAGTCGAAAGCGATCGCGGGTGTGCCATTGAGTGGGCAGGGCGTCGGTTCAACGTCCGAGCTGGACAGATGGGCAATAGCTTCGGCTGGGACGTCCCCAATCCGCCGTTAGCCAAAGACGACGAACCGGAGGCAGTCGCGTTCAGTCAGAGCGGCCACCGGGTGGCGGTGGCGTTCAAGCGCGGGCAGGTGTTGCTGTGGGACCGACAGGCCGGCCGAGCGATCTCCACCCTGGCCGCCGAGTTCGACGGGCGACCCCATCTCACGTTCAGCCCCGACGGGACCAAGCTCTTCTGTCAAACCCAACGGGGGGCCGGGAGGGTGTGGGATGCGACCGCCGGAACCGAACTCGGGAAACTGACCGGGCACACAGGTGACATCACGTGTGCCGCATTTAGCCCGGACGGTGCAAAGGTGGCGATCGGCGCGTTCGACAGGACCGTTCGCCTCTGGGACGCGACAACCGGGGCGACGTTATTCGAATTGAAGGGTCACACCGACCATGTGACGCACCTCGCCTACGACACGGCGGGCACTCGCCTCGCCTGCGCCTGCTACGACGGGACTGTTCGGCTGTGGAATGTCACCGAGGGGAAACTGCTGGCGGTCATGAAGGGGCACACGGGCGAGATCACATCACTGGCATTCCACCCGAGTGGTGATCGGCTCGTCACCGGGGCCAAGGACCGGACGGTGCGGGTGTGGGACACCGTGAGCGGGGCGGAGGTGTTCACGCTCAAGGAGGCGAAAGCGGAGCTGTGGGGTATGCTCGCCCGGTTCAGCGACGACGGCAAACAACTGCTCACCTCCGCGGGCGGCTCCATTTTCAGAGTGTTCGACTCCACTCCGGTGGCTCGCACGGGTTCAGGCCGCTGATCGAATGAACGGGCGGGCGGTGCCGGACGCGCCCGAGTTCACCGACGACCGCCGGTTCGCCGACCTGTGGGAGTTCGTCGCGTTCGCCGTGGAGGGTCGCCCCGAGCTGGACCGGCACACCCCGCCCAAACGTCCGGAGAAGAAGTACGCCGGGCGGGCCGTCCGCCGCCGGCCTTTTTCCCACCCGGCCGCAAAATCCTGAGGTACAATCCCAAAGTTGTTTTCCCCCCGTCTGTGGTCGGGTCGTTCTCGCGTTCGCACACCCCGGGACATGAACACAGCCGCCGACCTGTCCCTGTACGACGCCCTCCTGCTGAGCGGGCGGTTCTCGCCCGACCAGCGGGTCGAGGCCGAGCGGCTGTTCGCCGAGCACGCCGCCGACCCCGTCCGCCTGGCCGACGCCCTCCTCGCCGCCAAACTGATCACCAAGTACATGCACCGGAAGGTGCAGACCGGCAAGGCCGGCGAGCTGGTGTTCGGCCAGTACCTCATCCTGGAGCGGATCGGCGAAGGCGGGATGGGCAAGGTGTACCGGGCGATCGAGACCCGCATGGGCCGCGAGGTGGCGCTCAAGACCATCCGCCCGAACCTGCTGGCCAACCGCACCGTCGTGCAGCGGTACAAGCGGGAGGCCCGCGCCGCCGCCGCCCTCGACCACCCGAACATCGTCAAGCTGTTCGAGGCCGACGACGTGGGCGGGCGGTACTTCCTGGCGATGGAGTTCGTCGACGGGTCGGACCTGTCGCGGCTGATCAAGGACCTGAACAAGGAGCGGTCGCCCATGCCGCCGGCGGAGGCGGCCGAGTACATCCGGCAGGCGGCGCTCGGCCTGCAGCACGCCCACGACAAGGGGCTGGTGCACCGCGACATCAAGCCGAGCAACCTGCTGGTGAGCGGGGAGCGGGCCATCCCCGGCACCGGCGGCAAGGCGCACGTGAAGATCCTGGACATGGGGCTGGTGCGGAGCCTGACCGACGACGACGCCAGCAACATGGACCTGACCCGCGACGGGACGGTCGTCGGCACCCCGGACTACATGAGCCCGGAGCAGAGCCGGAACAGCAGCACGGTCGACCCGCGGGCGGACATCTACAGCCTCGGGTGCACCCTCTACTTCCTCCTGCGGGGGGCGCCGCCGTACGACAGCGGCACCGCCATCGACAAGCTGATCAAGCACCAGCTCGACCCGGTGCCGGACATCCGCCAGTACCGCCCGGACGTGCCCCCGGCCCTGGCCGCGGTCATCAAGAGGATGATGGCCAAGCGGCCGGACGAGCGGTTCGCCACCTCGACCGACGTGGCCCGCGAGCTGGCCCGGTTCACCGGCGAGAACGTGCCGGACATGTCCTCCCTGCCGGCCCTGGAGGCCGAGCTGGCCGGCATCCCGGCCCTCGACGCCGGCCCCGTCAGCGAGCCGGCCCCGGCCCGCGGCGGGTACCACGTCGATTTCGCCCCCACCACCCCCGCCCCGGCCGGCGGCCCGCCCGCCCAGCCGGTGGCCGTGCCGCCCGCCCAGGCGATGGCCGGCGACTCCGGGTTGCGGTCGGTCGCCCGCCCGGTGGCCAAGTCGTCGGCCGCCACCGCCACCGGGTCGGGCACCCGCCCGGCCCCATCCCCCAGCCAGCGGACGGTGCGGGTGGTGACGGTGCAGGCCAAGCCGATCGCCAAGCCGCCGGCCGACGCCACCCCGTCCGGGGACACGGCCACGCCCCCGCGGAGCCGCAAGGCGGACGACTCCGGCAGCAACCCGTCCGCCCGCCGGCCGGGGCGGAAGTCGCCCCCGCCGAAGAAGGCGAAGGGCGTCCCGGTGCTCCTCATCGTGGTCGTCGCCGGGGTGGTCGGGGTGGCCCTCATCGTGGTGCTGGCGGCGATCGTCGCCCTGACCGGGCAGAACAACGGCCCGACCCCCACCACCGCCGCCAAGGCGAACGCCGCCCCGACCACCGCCGCCCCGCCGCCGCTCAAATCGGCCTTCCGTCCGGTCGCCGAACTGCTCCCCGACGACACCGCCGCCGTGCTGGTGGCCGACCCGAAGGGGTACGCCGCCCTCACGCCGCCCGACGCCGACACGCCGAACGCCCGCAGGTACGCCGACGTGCTCGCCCGCTTCTTCCGCTTCGACCCGCGGAAGTTCGACCGCGTGACCGTCGCCTTCCACACCGACATGACCCGGTGCGTGGCCGCCGGCGAGGGGGACGTGCTGAAGGGGGACGCCTTCCGCAAGGAGCTCGACCGCCTGCCGTGGGTGGAGACCGAGACCGGCCCGAGCGGGGCGGTGCTGGTGCGGAACAAGCGGGACACCAAGGCCAACCCGTTCAACGCCGACCGGCGGGTGCGGGCCGCCCTGCTGCCGACGCCGTCCGCCTACCTGATCGGCTCGGACAAGGCCGACCTGGCCGACCTGTACAAGAACGCCGCCACCCGCAAGGGGCCGACCGGCGTCGACCCGCTGCTGCTCGGGCACGTGGCCGAGGCGGGCAAGGCGGCCGACCCCCCGCTCGTCGCCCTCGCCGCGTCGGGCAGGTGCCTGCTGCCGCTCAAGCCGCGGGGCACGCCCGACCCGCTCTCGTCGTTCGGCGTCGAGCTGTTCACCGTCACCGCGACCGGGGTGGACGACCGCACGGTGCGGCTGACGGTGCGGGTGCTCGGGCCGGAGGGGCGGCGGCTGAGCCGGTTCGTGGAGGTGGAGCTGACGGCCATGCTGGAGGCGATGCTCGGCCGCGAGCTGGCGTCCCCGCTGGCCACCCCGCTGACCGACGCCTGCCACGCGGTGCAGCCGACCGACGCGGCGGGCGGGCGGAAGCAACTGACGGTGTCGTTCACCGCCCCGTGGTCGGCCGTCGCCCCCGCCGCCGACAAGCTGATCGGCACCCCCACCGACAAGTGACACACTTCCCCGCCCGCCGCCGATTCATTTGACTTCCGGCACTTCGCACCCCACACTTGTTCTCGGTGTACATAAGTTCACATTTGTACACCTCCCCCACCCCCGGCTCTTGTTGGAAGAAACGGCCCGATGGCCGGGGGGCACTTCCGTTTTTCCCGTTTCCAGCAGTGGGGTGCCACCATGTCCGCGAAGAACGTCAGCAAGCTCATCCCCGTGAGCAAGGCCCACCCGTGCCCGGTGTGCCAGGGCGACCACAAGTGCAGCACGTCGGCCGACGGGCTGATCCTGTGCGGGCGGAACGACGGCCCGGTGCCCGGCTTCCGCC
>CAYMHO010000284.1:0-6812 GCA_964390195.1 uncultured Fimbriiglobus sp.
GGCGACGGGTTCGCGCGCGTGATCGAGCGGAACGGGCCGGACGCGCTGGAGTTCATGAACGCCAAGCAGTTCCACGAGTTCGCCGAGCGAGCCCTCGCCGAACGAGGGGATGAGTGGCACCGACGGGGCCAAGCGTACGAGTGATTCTGGAACAGATCGGCGGGGCGGTCAGCGTGTTCTCGGATTGACTATCATGGGCGAGCGGTCCGACCCGTTGACCCTTCGGGAGGTGGGGGTTAGTGTGCAGTTGGTAGGGGACGCAACCTCCCGGGATCGAGTGCGGTGGCGAGGTCGGCCTTGTCACACTCTTCGTGTTGGGGCGTGAGGACGGACAGATGGGCCACGACCGGTCCCAGCTCGCGTTGAGCGTCGTTAACCACATCTCAGCCATGGTCGCCTACTGGGACGCCTCCGAGCGGTGCGCGTTCTCGAACGCGGCGTACCAAGAGTGGTTCGGCAAGAGTCCTTGCGAGATGGTAGGCATGTCGATGAAGGAACTACTCGGCCCGCTGTACGAGTTGAACCTTCCCTACATCCGGGCCGCCCTCCGCGGCGACCGGCAGGTGTTCGAGCGGCGCATCCCGCTGCCGGGCGGGGGGTTCCGGGACAGCATCGCGACCTACACCCCCGATGTCGCCGGCGGCGTGGTGTTGGGGTTTTTCGTGCACGTCGCGGATGTCACCGCGTTACGCAAGCGAGAGGCCGCTCTCGAGGAGGCGATTCGAGAGCGGGACGCGGCGTTGGCCGAGGTGCGGGTGTTGCGAGGGTTACTGCCGATCTGCGCGCACTGCAAGAATATCCGCGACGACAGCGGCAGTTGGCAGCCCGTCGAGCAATTCGTCTCGGAGCGAACCGAGGCGCAGTTCTCCCACGGCATCTGCCCGATCTGCGCCGGGCAACACTACGCCGCATACCTTCCCGCGGGCATCTGACGCCGGCTGCACCCTTCAGGCAGCCGGCGAACGTGATCTTATGTCGACCACGGTAAGGGCTGCCCGAGCGATCCGCCGGGCCGCTCGGGCAATCAATGACCGATTCCCGCCCGCCACACCCGGCCCCGTGCCGGCTGTCGGCATTTCCCCACCCCGTCACGCCGGCCACGGCTTCACATCGGACGAGTGGAAGAGCGGAAGAGTGGACGCCACCTCCGCCGTTCTACTGACGTCGATCAATCGCCCTCTACTCTCTCTTCCACTCTTCCCCTCTCTCAGTGTGTGAAGGAGGAAGAGTGGAAGAGTGGAAGAGAGAGTAGAGGGCTCCCCCCGAGTTGACCGCCACGCCAGCCCGCACCACCGCGACCAACTCTGGCCGATTCGCTCACCACCGCCACCATCCGCCATCCCGATCCGCCCGGCCGGGTGGTATACTTCGCCAACCCCGGCGGTGGTGTACACAAAGCCATGCCTAAACGCCCGCCCACCCACCGGCCCCATGCCGCCGCCCCGCGGCCCGCGGCACCCCGCCTGTCCGCCTCAGCCCGCGGCTACGGCCGGCCGTGGCAGGCCCTCCGCCTGTCGCACCTTGCCCTCCACCCCATCTGCCAGCACTGCTCGGACCGCGGGGTCATCACCGAGGCCACCGAGGTCGACCACGTCACCCCGCACGGCGGCGACCGCTCCCTGCTGATGGACCGGGGCAACCTGATGAGCCTGTGCAAGCCGTGCCACTCGCGGAAGACGGTCGCCGAGGACGGCGGCCTGGGCCACGCCCCAGTGGCCCGTGGCGAGGCGATCGGTGCGGCACCGCGGACGTCACAGGCGAGCGGAGATCACGCGGCGGGCGTTCGCCACGGCGACGCGGCGGGCGATTACGGCGACCCGGGGGCGGGTCGAAAGGTCGGGCCTTTGTCGCCGTAGACCGCGGGGGTAGCCGTGCGCGAATTGCCGCAGGTTTTGAAAGCGATTTCCCCCCAGGTGAGCGATGGGACGCCGAGGGCCGCCGCCCAAGCCGACGAAGATGAAGCAGGCCGCCGGCAACCCGGGCAAGCGGCCACTGAACGCCGCCGAGCCGGAACCGCTGGCCCGCTCGCCGCGGATGCCGGTGTGGCTGCCGGCGAGGGCCAAGGCCGAGTGGAAGCGGATCGTGCCCGAGCTGGAGCGGCTCGGCCTGCTCACCCTGGTCGACCTGGCCGCCCTGGCTTCGTACTGCGTGGCGTTCTCCGAGCTGGAGGACGCCACCCGCACGCTGGAGAAGGAGGGCCGGGTGTGCGTCTGGCCGGTCTTCGACAAGCAGGGGGTGAAGGTGGGCGAGCGGCTGAAGGCCCACCCGGCCGTGCAACTGCAGCGGGACGCGGCCCGGCTGGTGAAGCAGTTCATCAGCGAGTTCGGACTCACCCCGGCCAGCCGCACCCGCGTCCAAGGGGCTACGAGTGGCGAGCAAGCGGACCCGCGGGCGGGCAAGTTCTTCCGCGACCGCGTCGGCGACTGAACCGGACGCCGGGGTCGGCGTGTCGGCCGAGTGGAAGGATCTGCTCCGCCTTGTCCCCGGTTACGACCCGTTCGCCGGGGCCGACGGGTGCTGGTTCGACGTCGGGGCCGCCCGGCACGCCCTCGACTTCTTCGCCGAGATGCTCCGCCACATCGAGGGCGGGGTCGCCGGCGAGGCGTTCGCGCTCGAGCGGTGGCAGCAGGCGGTGGTGGCCAACCTGTTCGGGTGGAAGCGGCGGGACGCCCGCGGGCGGGTGGTGCGGCGGTACCGGGAGCTGTTCTTCTACGTGCCGCGGAAGAACGGGAAGACGCCGCTGTGTGCCGGGATCGGGCTGTACGTGTTCTTCTGCGACGACGAGCCGGGCCAGCAGGGGTTCGTCGCCGCCAAGGACAAGGACCAGGCCGGGCTGCTGTTCCGCCAGATGCAGGGGATGGTCGACCAGAACGAGCTGCTCGCCGCCCGCTGCCGGGTGTACGGCGGGAGCGCCCCGAGCGGCATGAGTCGGTCGTTCGTCAAGCCGGACAACTCGTTCCTGAAGGTGATCAGCGGGGACGGGGGCGGGAAGCACGGGGGGAACTCGCACCTGATCATCATCGACGAGCTGCACGAGCAGAACGACGCCGACCTGATGACCGCCCTGCAGACGTCGATGGTGAGCGAGAACCGCAAGCAGCCGCTCATGGTGCAGTTGACCACGGCCGACTACGACCGGCCGAGCGTGTGCAACGACAAGTACGCGTACGCCAAGCGGGTGCAGGCCGACCCGGCGTTCGACCCGGCCTTCCTGCCGGTGGTGTACGAGGCCGACCCGAAGGCCGACCCGTACGCCCCGGAGACGTGGGAGAAGTGCAACCCGAACCTGGGGGTGAGCGTCAGCCGGGCCGAGCTGGGGCGGCTGGCCAACAAGGCGAAGGCCGACCCGGCGTTCAACGTCGAGTTCCTGCGGCTGCACCTGAACGTGCGGACGCAGAAGCTGGTGGAAAACGCGATCGACCTGGCGGCGTGGGACCAGGCCGCCGGCGACCCGGTCAGGTTGGAGGACGTGCCCGCCGGCACCCCGTGCTGGGCGGGCCTCGACCTCGGCTGGCGGGACGACTTCGCGGCGCTGGTGCTCTTGTTCCCGGACGGCGGGGACGGGCTGAAGGCGGTGCCGCTGTTCTGGCTGCCCGAGGAGACGCGGCGGGACGTGCGGAAGGAGCCGTTCCGCGGGTTCCTCGCCGGCGGGCACGTCCGGAGGACGCCGGGGAACACGACCGACTTCAAGGCCATCCGGGAGGCGCTCGACGCGGCCCGGCGGCGGTTCGCCCTCAAGCTGATGATGGACCCGAGCTACGCCCGGAGCGAGGCGACGGAGCTGGCGGAGGCCGGGTTCGACCTGGAGGAGTTCACCCAGAACAAGCGGACGTACACCCCGCCGTGGAAGTGGCTGACGGCCGACGGGGTGAAGGCGAAGCGGCTGCGGCACGGCGGCCACCCGGTGCTGCGGTGGATGGCCGGGAACGTGGCCCTGGAGGTGAGCGGGACGGACGCGGTGATGCCGATCAAGAAGAAGTCGAGGGACAAGATCGACGGGGTCACCGCCCTGCTGATGGGCCTCGGGCGGTGGCTGGCCGACCCGGACAAGGACGGCACCAAGCGCCATTACTCCCCCAAGGTGTGGACCGCATGACCGGACTGCCCAAAGAGACGTTCGACCGCATCGGCGGCGGGGCCGACCCGGTGCGGACGTCCGCACCCCTGGCCGCCACCAGCAACCTGAGCAGCCCGCAGCCGTGGCTCGTGCAGTGGGCGACCGGCGGGGACGGCACGTCCGCCACCCCGGTGAACGAGTTCTCCGCCCTCAACTACCCGGCGTTCTACTCCGGCGTGTCGCTCGTCGCCGGCATCATCGCCAGCCTGCCGCTCAAGGTGTACCGCAAGCGGGCCGACGGCGGCCAGGACGAAGAATCCGGCCACCCGGCCGCCCGCCTGCTCGCCCGCGAGTTCAACCCGAACACCAGCGCCATGACCGGGCGGGAGGCGGGCGTCGGCCACCTGATGTGCTGGGGCAACTCGTACGCCCAGATCGTCCGCACCCGGCGGGGGGAGCTGCTCGACCTGTACCCGCTCGGGCCGGACGTGGTGTGCGTGGAGGCGAACCCGCGGAACGAGCTGGTGTACGAGGTGCGGGCGTACGACCGCCCGCGGGAGAGCCGGGACGACGTGACCCTGCCCCGCGACCAGGTGCTGCACGTGGCCGGGTTCAGCTTCGACTCCCTGGCCGGGATCAGCCCGGTGCGGGTGATGAGGCAGACCCTCCGCCAGGGCCTCGCCCAGGACCGCCAGGCCACTCGGTTCGTCACCCGCGGGTTCCGCAGCCCGGGGGTCATCGAGCTGCCGGCGGGCAAGTCGTTCGCCGACGAGGCCGAGGCCCGGCAGTTCCGGGCCGGCGTCTCGGCCGTGCACAACAAGGAGGACGGCGACACGGAGCTGCTCGTGCTCCAGGACGGCGCCGGGTGGAAGGCGATCGGGGTCAGCCCGGAGAACGCCCAACTCCTCGAGAGCCGGAAGTTCACCCGCGGGGAGATCGCCGGCATCCTGCACATCCCCCCGCACCTGATGGGCGACGTGGAGAAGGAGAGTTCGTGGGGGACGGGGGTCGAGGAGCAGAACATCGGGTTCGTCATCTACTGCCTGCTGCCCATCCTGCGGCGGGTCGAGCAGGAGGCGAACCGCAAGCTGTTCCGCCCCGACCTGCTGCCGGGGGACGACGGGCTGTACGTCGAGCACGTGCTGGCCGGCCTGCTGCGGGGCGACAGCGAGAAGCAGTCGAAGGTGATCCGCTCGCACATGGAGATCGGCCTGCTGTCGGTGAACGAGGGGCGGCGGCTGCTCGGCTGGAACCCGCTCCCCCGCGACGTGCGGTACTACCCGCTCAACTTCGGCCGGGTGGACGCGGCCACCGGCGAGGACATCCCTCCGCCCGAGCCGGCGGCCAAGGCCCCGCCGCCGGCGAAGGCGGACGTCCGGGTCGCCACCGCCTTCCGCAAGGCGCTCACCCGCGGGCTGGCCAAGTGCCTGCGGAAGGAGGCGGCCGAGGCGGTCAAGGCGGCGAAGAAGCCGGGCGAGTTCGTCGCGTGGGTGGACGACTTCTACGGCAGGCATGCCGAGCAGGTGCGGGAGCTGTTCGACCACGACCTGACCGCCGGGTTCGCCGACCGCCACCTGGCCCGGTCGCGGGACGATCTGCTGGCCGCCGCCGAGTGCCGCCCGGCCGAGCTGGTCGAGCGGGTGGCGGCGGCCGTGGACAAGTGGCACACCGAGCGGGCGGCCGACCTGGCCGCCGACCTCCAGGGGGAACTCGCCCATGCGTGAGCACGTGCTGACCACCGCCACCGCCCAGCCGTGGGCGATCGAACAGAACGCCGGCCGCCTGCTGGCCGACCTGTTCACCCGCCGGGCGAACGCCGGCGACCCGCCGGCCGCCCTCGCCGAGGGCCGGGCCGCGGCCGCCGACAAGAAGGCCAAGCGGAAGCCGTCCGCCGTCGCCGTCATCCCGCTGCACGGGGTGATGATCCGGCGGGCCGACTGGTACGACGAGCTGTTCGGGTTCGTCGGCACCACCCAGGTCGGCCAGGCGGTCGACGAGGCGGTCGCAGACCCGGACGTGACCGCCATCGTGCTGGCCGTGGACTCCCCCGGCGGGAGCGTGTTCGGCACCCACGAGCTGGCCATGAAGGTGGCGGCCGCCGCCAAGGCGAAGAAGGTGGTGGCGGTCGCCGACGCGATGGCCGCCAGCGCCGCCTACTACGTCGCCTCTCAGGCGTCCGAGCTGGTGGTCAGCCCGAGCGGCATGGTCGGGTCGGTCGGGGTCTACACCATGCACGTCGACCGCTCGCAGGAGTTGGCCAAGTACGGCATCAAGGTGACCCTCATCAGCAGCACCCCGGAGAAGGTGGCCGGCAACCAGTTCGAACCCCTCGGAGACCTCGGCCTCGGTCAGCAGACGGAGATCGTGCAGGGGTATTACAAGCAGTTCGTGAAGGCGGTCGCCGACGGGCGGAAGGTGAGCCAGGCCGAGGTGCGGGAGAGCTTCGGCAAGGGCGGGGTGGTGCTCGCCGAGGACGCCGTCAAGCGGGGCATGGCCGACAAGGTGGCCACCCTCGACGAGGTCCTCGGCCGCTATGGCCTGAGCACCGCCGACCTGACCGCCACCGCCCAGGCGGCCGCCGAGCCGACAGCGAAAGGGACGGACTGGGACGTCGAAATCCGCAAAAGGAGGCTCCGCACCGCTTGACCGCCCGCGGTGGAGTGGTGTACAGTACCTCCACAACTCAACCCCACCCGCCCCGCCCGGTTCCTGTGCATCCGCCGGGGCGTTCGGTAGGACCGACCCGTCTGAGCGG
>CAYMHO010000284.1:6912-9187 GCA_964390195.1 uncultured Fimbriiglobus sp.
AGCGGTCGCGTCGGCCCCGGCAGCCGGGAGCCCACCAATGACGCTGGCCGAACTGCTCGCCAGGATCACGAAGCAGGAACAGAAGATCGCCGGCCTGCGGGCCGAGATGGCCGCCCACCTGGCCGCGGCCGAGAAGGACGGCGTGTCCGACGAGGACAAGACGAAGGCCCTGGCCGCGTTCGACCAGGCCGAGGCCGGGCTGAAGGCGGCCACCGCCGACCTGGCCCGCACCACCGCCCTCCGCGACGCCGAGTTGGCGGCCGAGCGGCGGTCCGCCCACGAGAACGGGGCCGCCACCCGCCCCGTCGGGGCCGCCACCCGCGTCGTCGATCCGACCCGCCCGAACGCGACCGTGCCCGTCACCGCCCGCCGGTACGGCACCCTGAAGGCGTTCTCCGGCCCGAACGCCGAGCGGGACGCCTACGTCACCGGCCTGTGGGTCGCAGCCTGCTTCTACGGCCACGGCCCGAGCCGCGAGCGGCTGGCCGACTTCGGCATTACCCCGCAGGCCACGCTCAGCACCACCGACAACACCCGCGGCGGGTACTTCGTGCCGGACGTGATGGACAACTCCATCATGCGGCTGACCGAGGAGTACGGGGTCATCCGCCGGCTGGCGAGCATCGTCCCCATGTCGAGCGACACCTGGAGCGGGCCGCGGTGGACCGGCGCGATGACGGCCTACTGGGTCGGCCAGGGGCAGGCCCCGACCGCCCAGAGTGAGCCGACCTACGACCGCGTCACGCTGACGGCCAAGGACCTGGCCACCTACGGGAAGATCACCGACCAGCTGAACGAGGACGCCCTGATCGACATGGGCGACGAGTGGGCGGCGGCGGCCGCGATCGCCTTCGCGTACGCCGAGGACAACGCCGCGTTCAACGGGGACGGCACCAGCACCTACGGCGGGATCGTCGGCCTGCTCACCAAGCTCCGTGACTCGGCCAACGCCGCCTCGGTGGTGACCGCCTCCACCGGGCACAACACGCTCGCCACCCTCACCCTGGCGGACTACTGGGCGGTGGTGGGCAAGTACCCGAGTTACCCCGGGGCCGACCCGCGGTGGATGTGCCACAAGGAGGTGTACTCCGAGAGCATGGGGCCGCTGCAGACGGCGGCCGGCGGGGTCACCCCGGCGGACATCAAGGACCCCGGCACGCCGCGGTTCCTGGGCTACCCGGTCGAGTTCGTGAACGTGATGCCGAAGAAGGCCAGTTTCGCGGCCAGCTACACCGGCATCCTGTTCGGCGATCCGAAGCTGTCGACCAAGTTCGGCGACCGCCGCCAGCGGTCGCTCAAGGTGGGGCTGGTGAACGACGACCTGATCAAGCAGCTCCAGACGCTGTTCACCGCCGAGCGGGTGGACATCGTCAACCACACCATCACCGACCCGAAGAGCGCCAGCGACGCGGGCCCCATGCTGGGCCTGAAACTCGCCGCCTAACCCGGCGGCCCCGCCGCGACCCGGCCGGGGCGTGTCGCCCGCACGCCCCGGCCCATGACCCCGCCCCGCTCACCCGCCAGGACCGCCGACCATGATGCCCGTCTGTCACAAGCTGGTGTCGATCACCCCGCCGGCGGCGATCGTGGACAACGCCGCGTTCACCACCGCCACCATCGACACCCTCGGCTTCCGCTTCCTGCGGGTGGTGGTGTTCTTCGGGGCGATGGACATCGCCGCCGCCGCCCTCAAGGTGCAGGAGTCGGACGACTCCGGCATGTCCGGCGCCGCCGACATCACCGGGGCGGTGTTCGGCACCTCGACGAACGACGCCGGCAGCACCAGCACCCTGCCGTCGGCCACCGACGACAACAAGTTCTTCTCCTTCGAGATCGATCTGCGGGGCCGCAAGCGGTACCTCGACCTGAACCTGACCGGCGGGGACGGCGCCGCCGGCACGTTCGCGGCCGCGTGGGCGGAACTGTACCGCGGCGAGCAGACGCCGACCACCGCCGCCCAGAAGGGCGTCTCGCAGAACCTGCGGGTGCCCGCCCTGTGACCCGCGGCGGGGGCGGGACCCGCCCCCGCCGCCCTCCCGAGGTGGCCGATGTTCATCGAGATGCTGAAGGAGCACGGGCCGCACCGGATCGGCCAACTGGTCGACCACCCGCACCCCGGCGTGGCCGACGCGCTGGTCCGCCGCGGCATCGCCCGCCCGGCGGTGCGGACGGCCGCACCGCCCCCGCCGGCCGACCCGCCCAAGCCGAAGAAGGTGACCCGCAAGTGAAGCCGCGGCACGCCATCGCCGTGACGGTCGGGCCGACGGCCGAGCCG
>CAYMHO010000285.1:0-9085 GCA_964390195.1 uncultured Fimbriiglobus sp.
CTCGGGTACGTCGATCAGTTGGCCGGCGTGAACACCGACGGCGTCGAGCCGATGGCTCACCCGCTGCCGGTGCAGAACGTGTTCCGCGAGGACGTGCCGGTGCCCTCCCTGCCGGTCGATGCGGCCCTCCAGAACGCCCCGGTGCGGTTGGCCGACTTCTTCGGCGTGCCGGCCGTGTTCGACACCGACGAGCCGGTTTCTCACTGACCGCAGATCTCACCACAAAGACCACGACGAACACAAAGAAGACACAGTTCCGAAGACTGCATTTCTTCGTGCTCGTCGTGTCCTTTGTGGTTCACCTCTTTCTCCGGACTTCCCATGTCACTGACCGAGAAGACCGCCACCGAGTTGCTCGCCCTGCAGGCGTCGGGTGCCGCCACCGCCGCCCAGATCGCCGACGCCTTCCTCGCCGCGATCCAAGCCCGCGAGCCGAAGGTGAAGGCGTTCCTGCTGGTGAACGAGGCGGACGTGCGGCAGCAGGCGGAGGCGATCGACGCCAGGCGGAAGAGCGGGGCGAAACTCGGCAAACTGGCCGGCGTGCCGGTGGCGGTGAAGGACGTGCTGTGTACGAAGGGCGTCCGCACCACTTGCAGCAGCAAGATGCTCGAGCACTTCATCCCGCCCTACGACGCCCACGTGGTCGAGCGGCTGAAGGCCGAGGACGCGGTGCTCATCGGCAAGACGAACATGGACGAGTTCGCCATGGGATCGTCCACCGAGAACAGCGCGTACCAGCAGACGACCAACCCGTGGGACACCACCCGCATTCCGGGTGGCAGCAGCGGGGGCAGTGCGGCGTGCGTGGCGGCGTGCGAATCGCCGGTGTCGCTCGGCACCGACACCGGCGGCAGCATCCGCCAGCCGGCGGCGCTGTGCGGCATCGTCGGGGTGAAGCCGACTTACGGGCGGGTGAGCCGGTACGGGCTGATCGCGTTCGCCAGCTCGCTCGACCAGGTCGGCCCGTTCACCCACGACGTGACCGACGCCGCCCTGATGATGGAGGTGATCGCCGGGCACGACGGCCGCGACTCCACCAGCGTGGATTCGCCCGTGCCGGAGTACACGAAGACGCTCAACACGCCGGTGAAGGGCCTCCGCATCGGCATCCCGAAGGAGTTCTTCGACGAGGGTCTCGACCCCGAAGTGGGGGCGATCATCGAAGCCAGCCTGAAGCAGTACGAGGCGCTCGGGGCGAAGCGGGTGCCCATCTCGCTGCCGATCGGGTCGAAGTTCGCGGTGGCGGTGTACTACATCGTGGCCACCGCGGAATGCAGCAGCAACCTGGCCCGGTTCGACGGCATGCACTACGGCCACCGCACCAAGCAGAAGGCGGACCTGATCGCCACCTACAGCAAGAGCCGCGGGGAGGCGTTCGGCAAGGAGGTGCAACGGCGGATCATGCTCGGCACCTACGCGCTCTCCAGCGGGTACGCCGACCAGTACTACCACAAGGCCCTGAAGGTGCGGCGGCTCATCAAGAACGAGTTCGACGCGGCGTTTCAGCAGTGCGACGTGATCCTCGGCCCGACCTCGCCGACGCCGGCGTTCAAACTGGGCGAGAAGACTGACAACCCGCTGGCGATGTACCTGTCGGACATCTACACGATCTCGTGCAACCTGGTCGGCATCGCCGGCATGAGCATCCCGTGCGGGTTCACCAAGTCGAACCTGCCGGTCGGGTTGCAACTGCTCTCCCCCGCCTTCGACGAAGACCGCATGTTCCGCATCGCCCGCATGTACGAGGCCGCCACCGACTGGCACACCAAGCGACCCCAAATGTAGGGCCGGCCGCGGTTCCGTATCCTGCCCTCGTGTCTCGCGGCCCGCGGTTCCCCGGTCCATGACCTACGACGACGCCATCGCCTTCTGGTACGGCCGCATCAACTACGAGGTGCGGGCCGCCACCGCGGCCGACCTGAAGTTGGAGCGGATGCGGGCGCTGCTCTCGCTCGTCGGCGACCCGCACCTCCGCGTCCGCACCGTTCACATCACCGGCACCAAGGGGAAAGGCTCGACGGCGGCGATGCTCGCGGCGGTGCTACAGGCCGACGGCTACCGCGTCGGGTTGTTCACCTCCCCACACTTGCAGAAGGTCGAAGAGCGCACCCAGGTGGACGGCGTGCCCATCTCGTCCGCCGAACTGACCGCCCTCATCGCCCAACTCGTGCCGGCCGTCGAACACCTGGAACGGATCGACCAGCCGCCCACGTTCTTCGAGATCGGCACCGCCCTCGGGTTCCTGCACTTCGTGCATCGCCGGTGTGATGTCGCCGTGGTGGAGGTCGGCCTCGGCGGGCGGTACGACAGCACCAACGTGTGCCGCCCGCTGGTGTCGGTCGTCACCTCCGTCGGGCTGGACCACACCGCTCAACTCGGGAACACGCTCGAAGCGATTGCTTACCAGAAGGCCGGCATCATCAAGCCGGGCGTGCCGGTGGTGTGCGGCGTGACCGACCCCGGCCCGCGGGCGGTGATCGAGCAGGTGGCGGCGGAAGTGGGGGCGAAGGTGGTGCAGGCCGGGCGGGATTTCGTGTTCGAGTACGACCCGGCGGTGCGGGCGGTGCGGATCAACTCCCTTCCCCCACTGCGGCTCGGCCTGCTCGGCCGGCACCAGGGGGCGAACGCGGCCGTCGCGGTGGCCACCATCGAGCAATTGCGACGGACGGGGATGCCGATCTCCGATCGGGCCGTTGCCAAGGGACTCGCCGAAGTCCGCTGGACGGCGCGGATCGAACTCGTTACCGAACGGCCGACCGTCGTCCTCGACACCGCCCACAACGTGCCGTCGGTCGAATCGCTCGTGGACACCCTCTCGACCTGTTTGCCGGTGCGGGGCCGCAAGGCGGTGGTGTTCGCCGTGTCGTCGGACAAGCAGTACCCGGAAATGCTGAAGGTGCTCGCCGGGTATTTCGATGCATTCCACCTGACGAAGTACGGGAACAACCCGCGGTGCGTGCCGCCGGAGGTGTTGGCCGACACCCTGGCGACCATTGCCCCGCACCTGCGGCCAACGGTGTACCCCACGGCGGCGGAGGCGTGGGCGGCGGCCCGGACTGCGGCGGGGCCGGACGATCTGGTGTGCGTGACCGGATCGGTGTTCCTGGCGGGGGAATTGTGTGGGCTGGTCGGTTAGTCGGGACCCGCAGGGGAGCGCGCTCCCCTGCGGGTCGCGGCTGAGCGGAGTTCGGGTATACTGACAACTCCTGTCCCGCCGCCGGTGCCCGCCGCGATGAGTATCACCCTCTGGCTCACCGTCCGGCAGGTCCGCCAGGCGCTCCGCCGGGGCGACCCGGAGTCGGCCCAGAAGCTGCTCGGCCCGTTCGTGTCCGATGGTTACCGCAAGGCGGCGTCGGTGCTGCCGGAGGTGGCCCGCGGGTATCGCTTGCGTGCCGAGAAGCACCTCCGCAACGACGACCCGGACGCCTCCTGGAAAGACCTGCTCGCGGCCGAAGGCCTCAACTCCCCGCACCCGGAACTCGCTCACCTCCGCACCACCCTGGTGAAACTCGGCGTGGCCGAGTGCCGGGCCGCGCTGTTGGCCGGCAACCCGCTGCGGGTGATCGAGACCTACGCCCGGCTGAAACAGCGGTCGGCGTATCACCCCGATTTCGCCTGGCTGGAGGACGCCGCGAAGGACTGGCTGCTGGCGATGGAGACGGCCGACCGCGGCGACTTCTCGGCCGCCGCCGGCATACTCGACCGGGCGAAGGGGAAGGTGCCGGCCGCCCTGCACGACGGGTTCGACGAGTTCCGGGTGAAACTGAACGCCCGCCGCGAGCAGTTCCGCGAGGCGACGGTGAAACTGCACGAGGCGGCGGCCGGCGGGCGGTGGGCGGAGGTGCTGCGGTACGGGGATCTGGTCACGGCCGTCGCCCCGCACCACCGCGACGCCCGCAGCCTGATCGCCCGCGCGTGGGACGTGCTGCCGGCCGCCCCGCTCGGCGTCACCCGGGCCGGGGTGGTCGAGTTGGCGTGGGCGGGGGGCAACCCCGAACCGGCCCACGACGCCCTGACCGTGTCGTACAACCCGGCCGAAGCCACCAACGGGTTGCCGCTCGCACGCAGGGCGTCGGCCGTTGAAACGTCCCCGGCCGGGCTGCCCAAGCGGTTCGTCCTGTGGATCGACGGCGTCGGCGGGTACCTGGTCTGCCTGGGCGCACGAGTCGGGTTCGGGCAGGCGACCGGCGGGGCGCCGGTCGATGTACCGCTGTTCGCCGACGTGTCACGAATGCACGCCGAGTTGTCCCGTGACGGCGAAGGCTATGTGCTGGAGTCGGGCCGGGAAATTCTGCTGAACGGCGAGCCGACCAAGCGGGCACCGCTGGCCGCCGGCGACCGCGTCACCCTCGGCGGGACGTGCCAGTTCGTGTTCCACCAGCCGGTGCCCATCAGCCCGTCCGCCCGCCTGGAACTGGTGAGCGGGCACCGCCTGCCGCTGGCCGTGGACGGGATACTGGTGATGGCCGAGAACCTGATCCTCGGGCCGACCGGGCCGGTCCACGTGGCCATGCCGGCGGCGGCCGACAACATCATCTTGTACCGCGGGAAGGACGGCCTCGGCATCCGCTTCGCCGGCCCGTTCAAGATCGACAACCATCCGCACCAGAACCGCGCCCCGCTGCCCATCCCGGCGTGCGTGACGAGCGAGTCGTTCAGCTTCGCCGTCGAGCCGGTCGGGGTGCGGATGTAGGTTTGGATCAGCACGCCGGGAGTTGGTCGAGGCCAAACAGCTTCGACCTCGTGTTCACGCTTCCGCTCGCTCTCCCCAATGGGACGCCAACATGCTGCCCTGCGCCTTCTTCTCGTTGGCTTTCTCGGTCTCACCTGCCCACCGCTCGAACGATGCCGTGACGAATCTGAGTAAGCCCACCGATTTGCAACGAGACAATGACGAACTCAACAGGAGGCTGCTGAAAACCATCGAGTGGCACATCGCGGACATCGAGCACGACATCACCTTGCTGAGAAAGATGAACGGCTCGAAACAGACGATCGAGTTGCTCGAAGACATCAAGAAGAACTTCGAGAAGAGCAGGGTGGCCCTGAAGAAGGTCTTGGAGAAGGAAACGGCACCGCCAACCGAAAAGAAGTAGAACTGCACGTGCGAGTCGGAGCGCGTATCAGGTACTGCATCCGCCGCGGAGCGGCGGCAGACGTTAGCCAGGGGTGAGCGAGCCGCAGGCGAGCGTGACCCCTGGAACCCGACCACAATCAACTCACAAGCCCCGGAGGGGCGACAGACGGGAGCCACTCATGCCGTCGTCGTACCTGAGCCTGCACTACCACCTGATCTTCTCCACCAAGCATCGTGTACCGTCGCTTCACCCGACCGTCGCCCCGAAAGTGTACGAGTACCTCGGCAGTACCGTTCGGGGGCTTGGTGGGCAATTGTTGACCGCCGGCGGCATGCCGGACCACGTCCACTTGTTGGTTCGGCTCGGAGCCACCAAAGCGGTGGCGGACGTCCTCCGAGATCTGAAGTCGTGTACGACGAAGTGGGCACACGAAACGCTCCCGGAAATGGGCGCCTTCGCGTGGCAGGTAGGATACGGGGCGTTCACCGTCAGTCCGTCGATGTTGAACACCGTCCGCCGGTACATTGAGAACCAGGAGGAACACCACCGGACGCGAACGTTTCAGGAAGAGTTCGTGGAGTTCCTGCATCGGCACGAGGTCGAATACGACGAGCGATACCTGTGGGATTGATCTGTCGCCCCTCCGGGGCTTGTGGGTATTCGCACTGGATCCAGGGGTCACGCTCGCTGTCGCTCGCTCACCCCTGGCTAACATCTTCCGCCGCTCCGCGGCGAGGTTCGACCCATGTCCACCCCCGCCGATCACGCCGAGTGGCTCCGCAAGGGCGGGTTCCCCGTGCCGAACGACCCGATGCTGGATGACGCCGACCGAGGCGTGCTGAGCAAGTTCGGCCACTGGATGGAAGCGCTCACCAACGGCACCCTGACGCCGACCACCCCGGACCAGGAGCGGTTCCTGCGGGTGCACCGCGGGGAGGAAACGGCGGGCACGCCTTTTGAAGTGGCGTGGGTGAAACTGCTGGCGGTGCGGCACGCCCACGCCCACACCTCGGCCGCGCTACGGCCGACGATGACCGCCGGGCAGTTGGACCGATTGCTCGGCGTGCTCGAAGGGGTGCGGGCGGAGGCACTCGCCGCCCAGCGGGAGTACGCCTTCCGCCGGCTGGACGTGATGGAAGCGGTGCAGCCGCAGTTGGACGCCATCGACGCCGACATGACCCCGCGGCTGAAGCAACTGGCCGAGCGGTTGGCGGCGGCCGAGCTGGCGGTGAAACAGGCGGTGCTGGCGTTCGGCCGCAGCTACTGGAAGGGGCAGGTGAAGGTGACCTACTCCCGCGGGCGGGTGACGTTCGACAGCAAGGGCCTTCAGGAGTACGCGACGACGCACCCGGACGTGGAGAAGTTCAAGAAGGTGGGCAACCCGATCGTGTCCATCCGGTACGACTCCGCCGCCGAACCGGGATTGCCCGCGGGCGAAGGACCGGCGGCACTGCCGGAGGCGGACGGGTGAGATGCCGACCCCTCACCCGAACGCGGTGTTGCACACCGCGTTCGACCTCTCCCCGGCGGGGAGAGGTGGGGTGGTTGTCCTTCTCGAAAAGCTGGGCGAGTGCCCCAGCCACGCCCGCCTCTCCCCGCCGGGGAGAGGTCGCCGTCCCGCGGAGCGGGGACGGCGGGTGAGGGGTGCCTGTCACGCCTGACCCAACCGCGTGACTCCTCTGGAGGTTTCCGATGGGGTTGGACGTCGTCGCAGCAGCGGCCCTGCTTTTCGCAGCGGTGTTACGCCCCTCAAGCATTCGCAACCTGAAAGCGTGTTGGTTGGCGGTGGGGTTGCTGGCCGCCGGCATTCTGCTGCACGGGTTCCTGGTGGCGCTGTTAGCCGTTCAACTGGCAGCATTCTGTAGCGGAGTCGTGGATACTGCGGCGTTAGTGACCACCGCCTTCGCCCTCCTCCCACGGCCGAACGCGGGGGGCGGAGGGGCGAATCCGCCAACAACCCAGACACCACCGTGAACTTGTCCTAGGACCGAGGTGATTGAAGGCGACCAGTTAAAAAGGCGAACGACGTGACGAGAGTCCGCCGGTGTTCCAGAATTCGGAAGCACCGGCGGACTCTCGTCACGCCGTTCGGCTGTTACCGCGACCCGCTCCGCACCTGGTCGTAGGCGTCTCGCAGGGCGGCGGTCGGTGTCGCCCCGCCGCCCACGTACCCGCTCATCGCCCCGCTGCTGCTCGGCAGCATCACCCGCACCTCGTAGCTGCCCGTCTCGGTGCGGCTGGCCGTGTACACCTTCGCCCCGATCTGCTGCAACTCGGCCGTCAGTTGGTCGGCGGTTGCGGTCGCCCCCAGGGTCAGCTCACGCCCGGTGGACACCGCCCCCGGTCGGCGGTCCGGGATCCGTAGCGGCTCGTTCGACCCGTCCCGGCTGACCGGGTCGTACCCGCCCCGCCCGCCGTCCGCCCGCAGGAGTGGGTCCGGTTTCGGTTTCGCGCCGTACTGGTCACGGCCGGTCGGCACGTCCGGGGACGGGATGTGGTTCCCCTTCAGCGGGTCGCGGCCCTTCAACTGGGCCAGCCGCTCATCCCGTTCGGACGCACACCCGACCAGGCCGACGGCGGCGCACCCGGCCAGCACCAGCAGCGGGCGGCGAGCGCGGGTCAGCCATCGGCGGAGCGAGGTCATCGCGGGAGGTCCAGGTCGTCAGAGCCATCAGGCCATCGGGTGTGTAAAGTTTACCCCGGAACTCGTCCGGCCCGGCCGCCGTTCGCCCCGAATCCGCCCGGTGTTCGTGGGCGGCGTGCGTGCGGCGCCAGGCACAACGGTCGTGCCGGTCCGGCGAGCTGCACAACCTTCACAGACCGGACAATCCGGGTAGGGGCTGACATGGCGACACACTCCATCGCGGTCATCGGCGGGGACGGCATCGGGCCGGAGGTCATCGCACAGGCCGTACGGGCGATCGAGGCCGCCGTGGCCAAGCACGACCGCGGGCACGAACTGCGGCTGACCCATCTACCGTGGGGGTCGGAGTTTTACAAGAAGCACGGGCACATCCTGCCGGCCGACGGGTGGGACACGCTCGCCAAACACGACGCCATCCTGTTCGGGGCGGTGGGCGACCCGACCATCCCGGACACCATCCCCGTCCACCAACTGCTGCTGCCGATGCGGCGGAAGTTCGACCAGTACGTGAACCTGCGGCCGGCGTACCTGTTCGCCGGGGTGCCGTCCCCGCTGGTGAACAAAGCGCCCGGCAGCATCGACATGCTGGTGTACCGGGAGAACACCGAGGGCGAGTACGCCCCGGTCGGCGGCAAACTGTACCCGGACACCGACCGCGAGGTGTCGGTGCAGACGAGCGTGTTCACCCGGAGCGGGTGCGAGCGGATCATCCGGGCGGCGTTCGAGGGGGCACGCAAGCGGCCTCGCAAGAAGCTGACCAGCATCACCAAGAGCAACGCCCTGCTGTACAGCATGACCCTGTGGGACGTGGCGTTCGAGGCGGTGCGGAAGGAGTTCCCCGACGTGCAGTCGGGCAGCCTGCTGGTGGACGCGGCGGCGATGGACTTCGTGCGGAAGCCGGAGGCGTTCGACGTGGTGGTGGCGAGCAACCTGTTCGGCGACATCCTGACCGACCTGAGCGCGGCGGTGGCCGGGAGCATCGGGCTGGCCAGCAGTGCGAACGTGAACCCGACGAAGAAGTTCCCGAGCATGTTCGAGCCGGTCCACGGCAGCGCCCCGGACATCGCCGGGCAGGGCGTGGCCAACCCGCTGGCGGCGGTGCTCAGCGGGGCGTTGCTGCTCGATCACCTGGAACTGCGGGCGAGCGCCGACGCGGTGCGGAAGGCGGTGGCGGCGGTACTGACGACGGACGCCTCGCGGACGAAGGACGTGGGCGGCACCGCCACGACGGCCCAGGTGGGCGACGCGGTGGTGGGGGCGATCTGAACGAGCCGCGACCGCGAGGGAGCGGGTGATCGAACACCCGCTCCCGCGCGGTCGCGGCGCGGGGGCTGTCACCTCTTCGGGTAGAGCGGCATCTGCG
>CAYMHO010000286.1:0-3143 GCA_964390195.1 uncultured Fimbriiglobus sp.
GCGGTGGCTCGGCCGCACCACCACCGCGCACACCACCCCGCCGGTGTCCAGCCCGCTGCGGTCGTCCGTCGGGCCGAACCCGCCGAGCGCGAACCCGACCATCTTGTCGCCTTGCCCCGGGTCGCACGCCACGATCAGCCCGGCCGGGTCGAAGTACGGCTTGCACAGCAGCCAGCGGTCGAACGCCGACGGGGACCGCAGGCGGAACGCCCCGCGGGTGCCGGCCAGCCCCTCGTTCCACACCTCCATGAGTGCCGGCGGGTCGGTGTTGCGGAACGGGCGGTAGTGCATGACGGGCGGGCCGGGCGGAAGGGGGTCCGACTAATATAACCCGGCCGCGGTGGGTGGCACAGTCATTCCGCAGTGCGGACGCCTCACCCCGGTCGCTCGGGATCAGTTATGACACTCCGCACCCTCGGCCTCGTTCTCCTGCTCGCCACCCCGGCCGTCGCCGCCGACTGGCCGCAGTTACTCGGCCCCACCCGCGACGGCCAATCCGCCGAAACCAAGCTGAACTGGGACTGGGCGAAGGCCTCGCCGGCGGTGGCGTGGGCGGCCGACGTGGGGGCCGGGTTCGCCGGGCCGGTGGTGAGCGGCGGGGTGGTGTACGTGTGGCACCGGGTGGGGGACGAAGACACCCTGACCGCGCTCGCCGCCGACACCGGCAAACCGAAGTGGAAGTACGCGGCCGCGGTGGCCGGGCGGGACGGTCCGCAAGCGGCCCCTGTGGTGGCAGGCGAGACGGCATTCTGCCTGGGCTACGGCGGCAAACTGCACGCGGTGAGTACGAAGACCGGCGATAAGGTGTGGGTGAAAGACCTGATGAAGGAGTACAAGCCGCCGGAGGGGTACTTCGGCGTCGGGGCCGGGCTGCTGGTGGCGCACGGCAAGGTGATCGTGAACGTCGGGGCGAAGGGGGCCGGCGTGGTGGCGTTCGACGCCAAGACGGGCGACGAGGCGTGGAAGGCGACGGACGACCCGCCTAGCTACAGCACGCCGACCCTCGCCGACATCGACGGCACCCCGCACGCGGTGGTGTTCACCCGCACCGGCGTGGTGGTGCTGAGCGTGGCCACCGGGAAGGTGAAGTACACCCAGCGGCACCGCTCGCGGATGGAGGCGAGCGTGAACGCCGCCACCCCGCTGGTGGCGAAGGACCAGATCTTCGCCACCGCCAGCTACGGCACCGGGGCGGCCTTGTGGGCAATGGGCAAGGGCGAGTTGACCGAGGTGTGGGCGAACGACACCAGCCTGAGCAGCCAGTACGACACGCCGGTGAAGGTGGGCGACCATCTGTACGGGCTGAACGGCCGGCAGGACGCCGGGCCGGCCAACTTGGTGTGCGTGGAGTGGCAGACGGGGGCCGTGAAGTGGACTCAAAAGAAGTTCGGGGTGGCGCACCTGATCGCCGTAGACGGCGGGATTCTGGCGATCACGGAGGGGGGCGAGTTGGTACGGTTCGCGGCCGACGTGAAGGAGTACAAGGAATTGGGTCGGGCGAAGGTGCTCGACGGCCTCACCCGCGCCGCCCCGGCCCTGTCCGACGGCCGGCTGTTCCTACGGAACGACAAGCAGTTGGCCGCGGTGAAGCTGCGTTAGTTCCCCTCACCCCTCACCCCTCACCCCCAGGGGAGAGGGGTACGAGAACCACCATGCGCTCCGCGATCATCCCGCAGTTCGGCCTCGACCACCTGACGTTCGCCGACCGGGCCGAGCCGACGCCCGGCCCCGGTCAGGTGCTGGTGGCGGTGAAGGCCGTATCGCTCAACTACCGCGACCTGCTCGTCACCAGAGGCCAGTACAACCCGCGGATGCCCCTCCCGCGGGTGCCCTGCTCGGACGCCGCGGGCGAGGTGCAGGCCGTCGGTGACACCGTGCGGTCAGTGGCACCGGGCGACCGCGTGTGCGGCACCTTCTTCCAGGACTGGGCCGACGGCCCGCTGACCGACGCGGCGGGCAAGTCGGCCCTCGGCGGGGCGCTCGACGGGGTGCTGGCCGAGCAGGTGTTGCTGAACGAGTGCGGGGTGGCACACGTCCCGCCGCACCTGAGTTACGAGGAAGCCGCCACCCTGCCGTGCGCCGCCGTCACCGCCTGGAACGCCCTCACCACCGACTTCGACCCGGCCGGGAAAACGGTGCTGCTGCAAGGCACCGGCGGGGTGTCGGTGTTCGCCCTTCAGTTTGCCGTGGCACTCGGGGCGAAGGTGCTCATCACCTCCGGCAGCGACGACAAACTGAAGCGGGCACTCCGGATGGGGGCCGCCGACGGCGTGAACTACAAGATCACACCCGACTGGGAGAAGTGGGTACGCCAGCAGACGAACGGCGTCGGAGTCGATCTGGTCGTTGAGGTCGGCGGGGCCGGCACGCTCGACCGCAGCGTGAAGGCCACTCGACCCGGCGGGCGGATCGCGCTCATCGGGGTGCTGGCTGGCGGCAGCGGGTTCGACCCCCTGCCGCTGATGATGAAGGGGATCACCCTGCGGGGCATCTACGTCGGCAACCGGGCCATGTTCGAGGCGATGAGCGCGACCATCTCGAAGCACGCCATCCGCCCGGTGATCGACCGCGTGTTCGACTTGGACGACTACCAGTCGGCGTTCCGCCACCTGGAATCGGCCTCCCACTTCGGCAAGGTGGTGATTCGCGTCGGCGGGTGAGTCCGACTGCGGTGGCGTGCGTGCGGAAGGTGGGCAAGGTGTACCGATTCCCCGCCACCGCCGGTTGAACTTGAATCGATTCCGCGGAAAGGTATTGCACTCCCGCCCGACTCGCCGGAAAATCGCCTTTCACCTCTCCCGTCCCCGTCTGGAGGCACTCATGTCGAACCGGCTTCAGCAACTCGGCATCGACCGCTGGCCCGTCGCCGACCGCCTCGCCCTGCTCCGGGAACTGCAAGACAGCCTGCACGCCGAACCGCCCGCCGGCGGCCCCCGCCGCACCGACCGCGACCGCGCCCCACTCCGCCGCGACCGCTCCGAATCGGCCCGCCCGTGGCGAGACGCCCTGACCGACCTGGGCGGCGAAGGGTAGTGCGAACTGGAAGCGGGAATTCACTGTACGGGTGAGGCCATCCGAACCCGGTCACAGACTTACCGCTTACCCGATCAGGAGGGGGCACACTGCCCGGGTGACGTCGGCGG
>CAYMHO010000286.1:3153-9067 GCA_964390195.1 uncultured Fimbriiglobus sp.
CCGCCCCCCCGGGGGGGCCGTGGGGTGGGGCCACGTGGCCGGGGCACCGCCGGCCCGGGGTGCGGCCCCCCCCCCCGGCCCCGGGGGCCCCCGCTTCCACGATCGGGAGGCGGCACACGGCCAGGGTGACGTCGTCGGACAGGGGCACCCCGGAGCTGAACCGCCGCTGGCAGGCGAGCAGGTGGTCGAGCAGGTCTTCCCCGGTGTTGGCCGCGTGCTCGATGCACTGCGTCACCCGCTCCTCGCCGTACAACTCGCCGATCTCGTTCCTCGCCTCGACCAGCCCGTCGGTGAAGAAGCACAGGGCGTCCCCAGGGGACAGCGTCACCTCCCGCTCGGCGTACACCTCGCCCGGCACCACCCCGAGCAGGAAGCCGTGCGAGACGAGCGGACGCACCTGCCCGCCGTCGGCCACCCACCGCAGCGGGTGCGGGTGGCCGGCGCTGGCGTACCGCAGCACCCGCGTGCGGCGGTCGAACACCCCGTAGAAGGCGGTGACGAACCGCTCCTCGGTGATCCCCTGCAGCCGCTCGTTCATCCCGGCCAGCACCTTGCCGGGGCTGGTGGTGCCGCGACTCACCTCGGCGAACGCGAACCGCGTGAGCGTCGCCACCATCGCCGCCGCCACGCTGTGCCCGCTGGCGTCGGCGATCAGGAAGCCCAGGTGGTCGGCGGTCGGTTCGGCGAAGTCGTAGTAGTCCCC
The DNA here is from genome assembly GCA_964390195.1 of uncultured Fimbriiglobus sp. Taxonomy (GTDB): domain Bacteria; phylum Planctomycetota; class Planctomycetia; order Gemmatales; family Gemmataceae; genus JALHQU01. The sequence continues at coordinate 3,857 of CAYMHO010000286.1, forward strand.
GCCCAGGTGGTCGAGCGGGGCGTAGTGAACCCGCCACCGCAGTTCCGGCCAGTCGGGCGGGGCGTGCGGGAGCAACTGCATCTGCAGCTTGCCGGCCGCCCGCAGGTTGTACAGCACCTCCTGGTCACGGGCCAGCAGTTGGTCGTTCGCCCGCCGCAGTTCGGCCGTGCGGGCCTCCACCTGCTGGTTCAGGAAGTCGGCCCGGCGGGCCATGAGCATCCGCGTGGACAGCAGGCCGATCACCTTCCCGTCGTCCACCACCGGCAGTCGCCGCACCCGCCGGCGGGTCATCTCGTTCACCGCCTCCTCCCACCCCACGTCCGGGCCGACGGTGTGCGGGTCGCGGGTCATCCAGTCGGCCACCGGGTAGTTCCGCCAGCCGGGCACGGCGTCGGCCACCCGCCGCAGCAGGTCGCGCTCGGTGAAGATGCCGAGCAGGCGACCGGCCTGGTCGCCCACCAGCACCGACCCGATCCGCCGGTCGTTCATCAGCGGCAGCAGTTCGCCGACCGTGCGGTCGGGGGTGACGACCACCGGGTCGGGGTCCATCAGGTGCCGGACGGTCAGGCGTGTGGTCATCGGGTGGCGGGGTTCCGGACAGGGGTGACGGCCGGACCGGCTGGCGCGGATGAGCGGGCCGGCCGTTCCGGCCGAATTCCGCCCGCCCCGGTCGGCTTGTCGCCCCGATCCTGCGGGGCGTAGTATGCTGTTACTACCAGTACCACCGCGAGGCACCGTCGCCTATGCCGACCGCCATCCGTCAGGCCGCCGCGATCCCGCTGATGGACGGGCTGGTGTGCATGGTCACGTCCCGCAGCGGCCGCCGGTGGGTGCTGCCGAAGGGGCGGATCGAGGTGAAGCAGTCGCCGTCCGAAGCGGCCGCCGCCGAGGCGTGGGAGGAGGCCGGGCTGACCGGCCGGGTGGGCGAGCAGTCGGTCGGCACCTACCGGTACGAGAAGTACGGGGTGCCGCACGCGGTCGAGGTGTTCGTTCTGCAAGTGGAGTCGGTGCGAACCCAGTGGCCGGAGCGGAGCGAGCGGTCCCGCGAGTGGGTGACCCCCGAGGAGGCCATCGCCCGCATCGAGGAAGCGGAACTGCGGGCAGTGGTGGCGGCGGTGTGCGGGGTCGCGGTGGTGGGGGTGGATTAACGTCCGCACGAGCCGCGACCGCGAGGGAGCGGGTATTGAGAACCGCTCCCTCGCGGTCGCGGCTCGTTTAGATTCGCGGCAGCACCCACTTCTCCACGTCCGCCTCACTCTTCACGTCGGGCACCCCGCCGAACAGTTCCCAGCTTTCGACCAGACTCGCCGACTCGCCGGGCTGGAGTGTCACGAGTTCGCCGCACGTCTCCATCTCCAGCATGTCCTCGTTGCTGAACGTCTGGTAGCGGGTGCCGCGGTCGGGGTACACCGCCCCTTCGCGGTAGTCGAACCGCTTCACGAACAGGGTGTTGCTGTTCACGTACCCCACCCACCCCTCGCGGTGAGCCAGCCCGATCTTCGTCGGCCCTTTGTTCACGTCCTGCCGGAGGAACAGGTACTTCGCCCCGAACGTCCAGCGGGTGTCGGCGAAGTCGAAGTACGGCCACAGGACGAGTTCCTGGTTCGGCCCGTAGTCGGCCGGCGACTTGGCGTTGCTCACGTGGCCGGGGTGCGGGGCCTTCTTCGGCAGCGGGATCACCTCCACCCCGCCGGGGGCCATCACCGTCGGCCCCCACGGGGCGAGGGCGGTCGGCCCGTGGCCGACGTTGGTGACGGTCAGCGTCACCTGCACGCGGGTGGACTTCGGGTCCAGCTTCAGGTTCATCACCTTCTGCACGCCGTACTCGGTCTCGGGCGGCGAGGTGAAGGCCACTTCCAGCTCGCTCTTCTGTTCCCACTTGACCGGGCGGTTGTCGGCGAAGTAGGTGCGGGTGAGGTCTTCGGGGGCGAGCCAGAAGCGGTGCCCGCCGCGGATCTGCCATTCCGGTTCGTTCACCCCGCCCATCATGCCGTCGTAGTTCTTCAGCACGTTGAACCCGCCGGGCAGGCGGTAGGCGATCACCCGCGGGCCGACGTCCAGCGTGACCACCAGCTCGCACGCCGCGTTGCTCAGTTTCAGGTTGTTCTTCCACCCGCGGTACTCGACGACTTCGATCACGAGAGATTCCCCCGGAACGTGTGTGGGGGGAATTGTCGGCGGATGTGAGCGAACGGACAGGGCGAGAAGTGGTTCCCGACGTTCGCCGCGGGCACAGCGAGCGGGTGATCCCGCTCGCTGTGCCCGCGGCGAACGCGGTCATTCATCGGCCGCGGCGGTAGCCGCCGGCCCCTCGCCCTTCGGCTTCTTCCGCAGCCGCAACAGGCCGAGCAGACCGGCGGCGATGCCACCGAGGACCACCGCCGGCGGGGCGGGGATGGGGTCCGGCGGCGGGGGCGGCGGGGGAACCGGCGGGACGGGCGGCACCGGTGGAACCGGCGGGACACCCGGCGGCGGCGGAGACGTCGGCGGGACGCCCGGGGGGGGAGGGGACGTCGGGGGAACACCTGGCGGGGGCGGAGAGGTTGGCGGCACCCCAGGCGGGGGGGACACCGGCGGGATCGGCGGCACACCCGGCGGGGGCGAGGTCGGCGGCGGCGGGCTGTTCGGGTTGATCGGGTTGTCGCCTCCCGGCTGGGTGTCGGTGCCGGGCGGGGGCGGGCTGGTGGTCGTGGTGCTGTTCGTCACGCTGCCCGGGAATCCGAGGAACGGCACGCCGCCCCCGCTCCCCCCCCCCCCGGCCCCGCCACCGCCGATCGCGCCCCCGCCCACCCCGCCGCGGAACCCACCCAACTGCGGGGCGAACCCGCCGCCCAGCCCGCCGAACGAGGTGGCGTCCGCCCCGAACGGGGCGACGATGTTGTTCACCCCGCCGCGGTTCCGCACCGCGAGTTGCGCCTGGGCCGCGTCACCCGTGACCACGTTCGTGCCGGTCAGCCGCACCAACTCACGCCCGGCCAGGAGGGGTGCGGTGGCGAACGCCGCGTCATCCCCGGTCAGGTTCTTCAAATACCCTTCGGCGGTGGTGACGAACGCCGGCGATTGGGCCACCGGCGTGGCCGACCGGAAGCCGCCCGAGTACAGGCTGAACCCGGCCGGGGCGACCGGCATCTCGGCCTCCGAGGTCAGCTCCCAGATGGCCACCTGGAACGCCGCCGCCGTGCCGTCGTCCTTGATCGCGTCGGCGTAGTGCCGGGCGAACAGCTCCCGCACGTACTTCGCCCGTTTCTCGGCCACCTTCGCCCCGTCCGCGTCGGCCTTCACCCCGGCGAAGTCTTTCGGCGTGCCGAACGTGTCCACCGTGAACGCGTACTCCTGCCCGGCCACCACCGGCACCAGCGGCTCCAAACAGAACGCCTTCGGGGCGGGGTCGAACCCGACGGTGGCGAGGGCGGTGGACGGGAACTGCCAGCCGAGCGCCCCGACCGCGCGGGAGTGCTCGGTGCCGTTCCACTTGAACTTGAACACCTGCCGGCCGGTCAGCCCGTCGTACCGCAACACGACGTCCGAAGGCAAATCCTGGGCGTCGGCGGTCGCGGCGACGGCGGTGGTGGTGACGGCGGCGGCCAGCCACCGGCGCAAGGTGAATCCGCGCACGGGCATTGGTGCCTCTCCGGGTGGGCTTCTCCCCGACCGGCCGAGATCCGTTCGGTAACTTGGGGAAACTGTACCCACTTTTCGCCCCACGAACAGCGGGCGTGTCCGAAAATCAGTCTAACACACTGGCGAGACGGCGAAACCTCGCCCGCACTACAATGGTGCGACCCCCAGCGGATGGCACCATGAAATCGGCCCGGCTCTCACTCCCATTGTGGTCCGAGAAGTATGCGGCCCCGTTCGCCCCGACGACCGCGGCGGAGATGGCCGACCGCAACTGGGATGCCGTGGACGTGGTGTTCGTCACCGGCGACGCGTACGTCGATCACCCCAGCTTCGCCATGGCCATCCTGCACCGGGCGCTCGAACACGCCGGCTTCCGGGTGGCCATCCTGTCGCAACCGGACTGGAAGACGGCCGACCCGTGGCGGCAGTTCGGCCGCCCGCGGCTGTTCTTCGCCGTGAGCGCGGGCAACATGGACTCGCTCATCAACCACTACACCGCCAACAAGAAGGTGCGGAACGACGACGCCTACTCGCCCGGCGGGCGGATCGGCCTGCGACCCGACCGGGCGACGCTCGTGTACTCGCAACGGTGCCGCGAGGCGTTCCCCGGCGTGCCGGTCATCGCCGGCGGGGTGGAGGCCAGCCTGCGACGGCTGGCCCACTACGACTACTGGTCGGACACGGTGAAGCGGAGCATCCTGCTCGACAGCAAGGCGGACCTCGTCGTGTACGGGATGGGCGAGCAGAACATCGTCGAGGTGGCGAGGCGGCTACAGGCGGGGAAGTCGGTGCGGGAGTGCCGCGACCTGAGGGGGGTGGCGTACGCGCTGGGGGCTCGCGAGTCCTCGGACCTCATGAACCACCTGGGATCGCCGGGTCTGGGGTGTGGGGTATCGGGTGTGCCGGAGAAGAGAGAAGAGACCCCAAACCCCATACCCCACACCCTGGGGAAAGTTGAACTCATCCCCAGCTACGAAGAGGTGAAATCCTCCAAGGAGCTGTTCGCCGAAGCCACCCGCGTCATCCACACCAACACCAACCCGTTCAACGCGGTCACGCTAGTGCAGTTCCACGACCGGCAAGCGGTGGTGCAGACGCCCCCCGCCCTGCCCCTCTCCGAAGTGGAGATGGACCGCTACTACGACCTGCCGTACACCCGTCGCCCGCACCCCGGCTACACCGAGCCGATCCCCGCCCACGAGATGATCAAGGACAGCGTGACGGTGATGCGGGGCTGCTTCGGCGGCTGCACCTTCTGCTCCATCACCGCCCACCAGGGGCGGATCATCCAGAGCCGGTCGCAGGAGTCGATCCTGAAAGAGGTCGAGAAGGTGGCCGCCGACCCCGACTTCAAAGGGATCATCTCGGACATCGGCGGGGCGACGGCGAACATGTACCAGATGCGGTGCACCCGCCCGGAGGTGGAGGCCCGGTGCAAGCGGCTCAGCTGCATCCACCCCGGCATCTGCAAACTGCTCGGCACCGACCACGGGCCGACTCTCGAACTGATGCGGAAGGCCCGCGAGACGCCGGGCATCCGCAAGGTGCTGGTGAGCAGCGGCATCCGCATGGACCTGGCGCAGCTCTCGC
>CAYMHO010000287.1:0-9055 GCA_964390195.1 uncultured Fimbriiglobus sp.
CACCGCACTCCACTTGCGGTACCCTTGCAATACGTTGTCGCGCGTCGGGCTAACTAACCTGCACGCACCTCGGCGACCGCACGGGCCACCTCCCCCGCGTCGGCCGGGCGGTCGGCGGTGTCGGCGCTCAGGCACCTCTTGCACAACTCGATCAGCACCCGGTTCGCCCCACAGCCACCGAGCCGGTCGAAGGCGCCGTCCAGTTCCGCGTGGACCGACATCACCCGCACGTCGGCCAGCGTCTTGCCGGTGTACGGCGGCGAGCCCGTGAGCATCAGGCACAAGAGCGCGCCGAGCGAGAACACGTCGGACCGCCGGTCCATATCCCACCACGTCCCGCGGGCCAACTCGGGCGACATATACTCCGGTGTGCCGTCGGTGAGCGTCACATACCCGGCGTCGGCGTCGTCCGACGTCACCTTCGCCCCCGTCAGTAGTTTGGCCATCCCCCAGTCAATCACCACCACCTCGCCGCTCGCCCCGACCATCACGTTCGTCGGCTCCAGATCGCAGTGAACCACCCCCTGCTCGTGGGCGTGCCCGACGGCCCGGCACACCCGCTCGAAATCGGCCAGCCAGTGTTCGACCCCCGGCCCGCGGTCGGCGAGCGCCTTCGACAACGTCTTGCCCTTCACCAGTTGTGTCACCAGATACGGCCGGCCGTCCGGCATGCGGCCGGAGTCGGCGGGCAGGCTGATCCCGGGGTGTTGGAGCTGCGGGAGGAGGTGCCCTTCGCGGAGGAGCATGCGGCCGACGGTCGAGTCCGGGCGGTGCTTGTGGAGTAGGATTTTCATCGCCCGGTCGATGCCCAGGCTCAGTTCCTTCACCCGCCACACCTCGGCCGACGGCCCCTCCGCCAGCCGCTCGATCAGCTTGTACCGCGGGTCGGGTGCGGTGACGCTCATGGCCGGCCTCTCCGCGGGTGTGGATCTCAGTCGCCGAACATGCTCGGGGCGAACGACTTGCCCGACTGGGTGCCGATCTGGGCATCCAAACGGGCCAACCTGGAACTGAGGAGTTCGATCCTCAGGTCTGTGTCGTTCGCGATCGTCGCCAGCGCCTTCTGCCGCCCGGGGTCCGCATCGAACTCCGCCTGACGTTTCAGCACGTCGTACAACTCGACCCCGAACGGGTGAACGCTGATGGCCCGGGCTGTCTCGTCCAGGTGGGCGAGGTCGAGGGGGACCCCGACGCGAGTGAACGCCTTCTCGAACGCCTCCCAGGTCGGGGTCTTCTTGTCCGCGTAGAAGCGGTAGAACTCCATCAGGTCGCGGGACGTCCGCACCTGCCGGCGCACATTCTCCAGCCTGTCCTTCTCCGCGGTGTCCGGGTCGGGGTCGCGGCCGGCCACCTCCTTTGCGTCCAGGAACCGTTCGGCCGCGCCGTCCCACTCGCCCAGTGCCAGCCGAAGCTCCACGTCGTCGAGCGCGTGGGCCAGTTCGGCTCGGGTTTTCCCGCGGGCGTCCGCCTTCAGCCAGAAGGCAACGCCGAGGGTCGCCAGGATGACCACCGCCACCCCGCCGAGGGCCAGTTGCCAGCGGCGAACCCGGCGGGTGTGAACCGCCTGCTCGGCCGCTTTGCGGATGCGGGCCACTTCGGTCGCGACCTGCTCCGCGTCGGCCGGGCGGTCGGCCGGGTCGGCACTCAGGCACTTGCGGCACAGGGAGATGACATCCCGGTCGGCGCCGCACCTGGCCAGCCGCCGGTGGGCGTCGGCGAGGTCGCCCGCCGCCGCCTGCCGCACCACCGTGACCACGTCCGCCCCGGAGTACGGCGGCCTGCCGGTGAGCAGGGTGAGCAGCACCGCTCCGAGGCTGAACACGTCCGACCGCTCGCCGATCTGGCGGGTGTCGCCGCGGGCCTGTTCGGGCGACATGTACGCCGGCGTCCCCTTCGTGGAGCCGGTGCGGGTCGGTTCGGGCGGGGTGAACCCTGACCGGGTGACGGCCGGCGGGTCCGGGTCGCGGTCCTCGAGCGAATCGAATTCGGTGGAGTTCAGCACCTTCGCCAGCCCCCAGTCCATCACCTGCACCTCGCCGAACGCCCCGACCATCACGTTCGCCGGCTTCAGGTCGCGGTGGATGACCCCGCGGCTGTGGGCGTACCCGACGGCGTGGCACACCGCCTCGAACTCGTCCAGCCAGGCGGACGGCCCCGACCCCCGCTCCTTCAGCAACTCGGAGAGGGTGCGGCCCCGGATCAGTTTCATCACCATGTACGGGCGGCCGTCCGGCAGGGTGCCGATGTCGTGAACCGGGGGAATGCCGGGGTGCTGCAGGCGGGCGGTGATCTTCGCCTCGCGGACGAACTGGGCGGCGGCGGAGGCGGCGCCGACGTACCGCGGCTGGAGCGTCTTGATGGCCACCTCGCGGTCCAGTTCCAGGTCGCGGGCGCGGCACACCACCCCCATGCCCCCCTCGCCGAGCGGCTCCGGCTGGTCGTACCCGGCGGGCAGGGGGTAGCCGACGGTGCCGTCGGCCGGGGTGGCGGCCGGCGGACCGACCGTGCGTGTAGCGTCCGCGGGTGCGGCGGTGCGGGTGGCGTCGGTCATGAGGACGGACTCTCTCGAAATCAGAGATGCGATTCCGAATCGGCCGCCGGACACGAATCCGGGAAAACTGTCGAGACCTCGTCTTCGCCACGAGCGCCGGAGGCGGTCGGCGCTCGCGGCGAAGACTTTCCTTTCACCCCGTCTGCTCGTCCCCTTCTCCGCCTGCCTCGTCGTCGGTCAACTCCAGCCCGAGGGCGTCGATCAACTCCGGCGGGAGCGTGACCGTCACCCGCTGGCCGTCGACGGCCATAGGGATTTTCATCCAGCGGTTGCCCGGCCGCACCCAGTACACCTGGTCACTGATCGGGTACGGCTGCTCGCCGAACGCCCACTCGGCCCGCACCTTCAGCAGGTGGACGAACTGCAACCCGTCCCGGTCCACCTTGCGGGCGAACAGCCAGTCGCGGGTGGGGATGGCCACCATCCACCCCAGCTCGTCGCCGGGGGTGGCGTCGCAGATGACGAGCGCGCGGGCGGCGTCGTACGAGTCGTTCGCGTGCCCCACCCAGATGCCCTGTTCCGGGTGGAGCGGTTGCAGCCAGTCGGCCGGGGTGGCGGCCCGCAGCCCGTCGATCCCCCGCGCCACCCACTCGGCCATCGGGGTGTCGGTGCGGTCGGCCATCGCCGTCGTCACGAACGCCATCATGGTGGGGAAGTCGAGCACCAGGCAGACGGCCAGTTCGCCCTCGGGGTCGAGCGGCAGGCACCAGGGGGCGTGTTCGGCGTCGCCGTACGGGCGGGTGATGCGTGCCCGCACCCGGTCCGGTGCGTCCTCCAGCCGGTCGGGGATCTGGCCGAGCTGTTCGGTGTCGGCGACGTGGGCGTGCTGGAAGAAGTTCCGCACCAGTTCGGCGGACATCTCGGCCGGGCTGGTGACCACCCGCCGGTACAGGTTGGCCAGCCCGACGAACTGCTGCTGGCCGTCGTCCCGCTCCACCTCCAGCCCGTCGTCCCGCCACTCCTTCAAGGTCAGCCCGTTGGCCTCCAGCGCCTGAACCACCAGGGCGCGAAACTCGAACGGGTAGGACTCGATCGGGGTGTCGTCGTCGGCCATGGTGTCGTCCCGCGGGGGAGGTGTGATTGTACCGCCGCCCGTCCGGCCGTTCGCCCCCGCCCGAAATGTCGTGTAATAATTCCCCGCCCGGCGGGTTGTGCCGGTGGAGACCTTCGCGTGCCCCGCACGCCGACATTCGCCGACCTCGACGCCTGGGTGCTGGAAACGGCCCCGCGGGCGGTCGCCTTCGCCCGCTCACTGCTGCGGGACGCCGACGCGGCCGACGACATCGTACAGGACTGCTACTGCCGGTTATTGGCGAAGGCGGCCGTGTACGACCTGCCGCGGGACGGGCTGAAGCTGCTGCTGACGGCCGTCAGCAACGCGTGCATCAACGCCACCACCCGCCGCAAGCCGCTGTTCCGGCTGACCCGCCCGGACGACGACGGCGAGGCCGACGACCCGCCGGACGCGAACGCCCAACCCGCCGACGCCGTCGCCGCCGCCAACGAGCTGTCCGCCGCCGTCGCCGCCGCCCTGGCCGACCTCCCCCCCCGTCAGCGGGCGGCGGTCGAGCTGAAGGGACTCGGGTATAGCCAGCAGGAGGTCGGCGAGGTGCTCGGGGTGAGTGCGTCGAACGCCGGGGTGTTGATCCACCGCGGGCGGCAGGCGCTCGCCGAGAAGCTGGCCCCGTATTTGGAACCGCGACCGCCAGGGAGCGGGTGAACCATGACCCCTCACGACCCCCTTGATTCCGCCGTCCGCTCGCACCAGGCCGCCGCGGCCGCGAAGGTGGACGCGGCCGTCGTGCTGGCCGGGGTGAAACGGCGTCAGGCGGCCGAGCGGGCGCGGGCGGCAGGGGTTCGCCGTGTCGTCCGCTGGGCGACGCTCGGCGCGGCCGCGGTCGCCGCCTGCCTGCTCGTCGGCCTGTTCCTCACCGGCAACACCCCCGTCCCTCAGAAGGAGGCGTCCGCCGCTTCCGCCGCCGAACTCATCCAGGAGGCGAAGGCGGTCCACGAGGCCACCCCGACCGACCGCTGTTACCAGGTGACGGCCGACTGGGACCTGAAGGTGGGTATGCCGCGGCTGCCGGCCACCCGCTCGGCCCGGGTGTGGACCCGCGGGGACCAGTTCGTCGTGCTGTCGGACATCGAGGACGGCCCGCCGTGGGCGTGGGGCCAGCAGGCCGACGGGCGGGTGTGGCTGGCCCCGAACCGGATGCACGCGGTGGTGTTCGACAAGGACGAGGTGAACGACCCGCTCGCCCGCTTCTGCGAGCTGATGAGCCTGCGGCTGGTGAGCACCCTGGGCGAGGTGCTGGAGAAGTACGAGCTGTTCCGGAAGGACGGCGGGCAGCCGGGCGAGCCGATCCGCATCGAGGCGAAGCTGCGGCCGGCCGTGTTCCCCGCCGCCCGCTTCCGCCAGGTGGAACTGGAACTCGACCCGGACACGAAGGCCGTCCGCTCGGCCGTGCTGTACCGCTACCTGAACGGCCAGCCGGAGGGGAAGATTCAGTTCACCCTGATCGAAACGGCCACCCAGCCGGCCGACTTCTTCACCCTGGAGGGGCACACGGCCGACGGGCGGCGGGTGCACGACGGCAAGCCGATGCCGATGCCCCCGCCGCGGCCGCCGCCGCCGGACCCGCGGGCGAAGCTGCGGGAGGAGTTGATGAAGAAGTGGCAGCAGCGGCCGCGGTAGCCGAACCGGACTGACTCACACGCGAACCAGGTTGTCGGACCACAATTCCGTCACGTGCTCGTAGTTCCGGTAGGTGTCGACCTCCCCGGACGGGACGGCGACCTCCCCGTGCGTCCCGTCGCCCTCGACGCACACCCCGCGGGGGTTCATCCCCGACACCGCGTACTTCCACACTTGCGGGATCTGGGCCTCCGGGTCGCCCCGCCACCGCCCCTCGACGTGCCGGTACAGCGACACGAACTGGCTCTTGTCGCCGCACACGTTCGAGAACATGACCAGCCGATTCTGACCGGGGCGGCAGATGAACCCGGACACCCCGCCGATCTGGTAGTAGTTGAGCGACATGAAGGTTTCGGCATCGGTCCCTTGCGCCGCGTGGTAGCCGTAGGCCGTGCTGGCCGCGTTCGCCGCCCGCATCCGCTCCGACACCTCGTGCCGGTGGCCGGTCGCCAGGCCGGCCGCCTCCTTGAAATGCCCGCCGAACTCCCGCGCCCGGTGCACGTGTTCCACGATGTTCCCCACCACCCCGTCTCCGGCCGCCGCCTTGGCCCCCATCGGCGCGAACATTTTGACCAGATGACAGACCACGAACTTGCCCGCCTCCTTCAACAGCATGCGGTCGCCCGTCTCCGGCTGGGTGATCAGGAACCAGAAGCAGGTGCCCACGCCGTGCACGGGGTTCCAGTCGAACCCCACTTCGGGGATGCAGATGCGCTTCCGCTCCAGGTCCGGGCCGATGTTCCGCCCGAGACGGGAGTGCCCTTCGCGGGCAAGCCCGTGCCGGATCAAGGCCCGCATCGCGTCTTCCATCGGTCTGGGCATGGTGGGAGTCCTGGCGGTCTGGGTGGCGGAAGGTGTCTCGGCGGAGGGTCCGACGTGCCCGACAATGCCTGCCCGGGGGCGACCCCGAAACGCCCGGTGTGAGACGTATCCTGTAGTTAGAACAGAGTTTGAAGTGACGCAACCGCCTGCCCCCGCCCGCCGCTGATTTCGCCGACGCCGGGCTTCGCCGGAATCCTGCTCACCCCGCCGCACACCCGCGCACTCCACTGCCATGCCGCCCGACGACCGCCAACTGCTGGCCGCCTTCGCCCGCGGGGACCAGTCCGCGTTCGCCGCCGTCGTGGAGCGGCACGGCCCTCTGGTGTGGGGCGTCTGCCGTCGCGCGACCAGCAGCGAGCCGCTGGCCGAAGACGCCTTCCAGGCGGTGTTCGTCATCCTGGCCCGGCGGGCGAAGGGGCTGACCCTCCGCACCTCGCTGGCCAACTGGCTGTTCGGGGTGGCGTACAAGGTGGCCAACCGGGCGGCCCAGCGGGAGTACCGCCGCAAGCTCCGCGAGCGGACGGTCGCCCGCCGCCCGGCCGACAACGCCGCCCCCGAGGCCGACCGTGCCGGCCCGGAGTGGGCCGACACCGTGCGGGTGCTCGACGAGGAGCTGGCGAAGCTGTCCGAGCAGTACCGCGGGCCGCTCGTCGCCTGCTACCTGCAAGGGAAAACGCAGGACGAGGCGGCGGCCGAACTCGGGTGGACGGTGTTCACCCTCCGCCGCCGGCTGGCCGCCGCCCGCGACCTGCTCCGCGAGCGGCTCACCCGCCGCGGGGCGGTGCTGTCCGTCACCCTGTTCGCGGGGGCCGTCTTCGCCGGCACCGGGTTCGCCGCCCCGCCGCCGGCCGGCTTGCCCGCCCAGACCCTCGCCACCGCCGCCGCGAACACCCTTCCCGCGTCGGTCGCCGCACTCGTCAGCACGCCCTCCGTCCCCGTGCTGCTGACGGCGTGCGTGGGCGTCGCGGTCGCCCTCGGCGGTGTGGTCGCGGCCGTGTTCGCCTCCCAGACGCCGGCGGTGCCGACCGCGAACACCGCCCCGCCCGCTCCCCCGCCCACCGACACCCAACCGTCACCCGCCCCGCCGCCGGCCTGGGTGACGGTCCGCGGGCGGGTGGTGTGGGCGGGCGACCTGCCGACGCCCGTGGTGCTAACGATCGACGGGGCGGACAAGCCGGAGTGCTGCCGCAACGGCCCGGTGGTGTCGAACCAGCTGCTCATCCACCCGGCCAGCCGCGGGGTGAAGAACGTGGTGGTGTGGCTGCGACCGGACAGCGACGACCGCGCCGCCGCGTGGCCGGCCGACCGCGTTCACCCGACGCTGCGGAACCCGCTGCCGGTGCAGCACGAGATCGACCAGCCGGCCTGCCAGTTCGAGCCGCGGGTGATCGCCGCCCGCGACGGCGACTCGCTCCTGGTCAAGAACTCGTCCCCCATCCGGCACAACGTCACCTTCACCGACCGCTGGACGGTCGACTTCGACAGCACCCTGTCGGCGAGTGAGGTGCGGGAGGCCGGGCCGCTGTCGGCCGACCGCCTGCCGGCGGCCATCCGCTGCACCCTGCACCCGTGGATGCTCGCCCACCTGCGGGTGTTCGACCACCCGCACTTCGCGGTGACGGACGCCGACGGGCGGTTCGAGATCACGCTCGCCCCGGCCGGCCGCTGCCGGGTGGTCTACTGGCACGAGTTGGGCTTTCACAAGGGGAAGGGCGGGGCGCTCGGGTTCGCCGCGGAGTTGAAGGGGGAAACGGCGGACCTGCCGGCGGTGGGGTTGGAACTGCCCCCGCCGTAAGCCGGATGGCTGTACCGTCGCACCCCTCCCGGCCGACGCGGCGGCGACCGGCACCCGCGAGCGGCAGGAGGACGGGCGGAAGGAGGAACTGCGGGAGGCCATCCTGGGCGTGCTGCCGGCCGACGGGGACGGGATGACCCGCGAGCAGATCTGGGAGGCGTTGCCGGACGGAGTGCGGAAGAACGAGGTGCGGTTCAAATCGGTGATGGCGGCCGAGACGGGCAAGCTGTGGCGGAAGGCCGGTGACGGCTCGCGGGGCAACCCGTTCCGTTACCAGCGAATGGAACTGGTGACGCACCCCGGTCAGGAGGAGGGCGGGGAAGAGTGATTCGGGATTCGGTTTTCCCCCTCTCCCCCCATGTGTTCGGGGAGATTATTACTGAATCTCCCCGAACGGATTCAGTAATAATCGGCCCGATGCGGGGGGTGGGAGCGGGTTTTCACACAAACCCTCTTTCCCGCCCTGCCTGGAACGCCGGAGACGAATGAGCGACGGGCGAACGACCCAGCTCAGCCGCGGCGGCGTGGGGAGCCTGAACTCCGCTTGCGCTTGGAGCCGCCGCGGTCAGGTGCAGCGATTGGTTCGGCGGGGTCGCGCTCACCGGCCTGGCCGCACACTCGGTGCCGGTACGCCTGCCACGCTTCGAACCCGCCGGACAGGGCCGCTTCCAACTCCTCGGCGGTCCGGCAGACCATCACCCGGCCGCCCTCGAACGGCGTGGCCTGTTGGCCCTCGTCGGTGATGATGGTCGACATGGAGTCTGCGTCCGAGCTGATCTCGAACCGCCCGGCCCGGGCCAGGTCGAGCACGAGGCGGCATAACTCCGTATCGAACCCCCGGACCTCCAGATTGCCGCCGGTGAACTTGCCGCGGCCCCACAGCGTCGAACCGTACAGCTCGACGGTGACCCCGGTTGGCGTGCCGATCTGGTACGGCGAACCGGCCTGTCCGTCCCACCCCCAGCGCTTCATCGCGGCCCAGAACGCCTTCCGCTCGGACGGTCCGGCGCCGGGCTCCCGGTACAGTATGATGCCAAAGCTCATTCGCGCCTCTACCTTCCGCCGCCGAACGACCCAGCTCAGCAGCCCGGCCCGCCTCGGACGGCTACGACGTCTCAAGAACCAATGTGGCGGGCCGGGTCTGCTGCAGCGCCTCACATGGTAGCATTCGGGGGTGTTGAGGGACAGCCCG
>CAYMHO010000288.1:0-5496 GCA_964390195.1 uncultured Fimbriiglobus sp.
CCACCGAACCCGCCGAACCCGCCGAACCCGCCGCCCGGCCCACCGGGCCCGCCCGGCCCACCGAACCCGCCGCCGAACCGCCCGCCCATCGGCGGGCCGCCCGGCCCTTCCGGCCGGCGGTCGCCGCCTTCCGGCTTCCTCTCTTCCGGCTTCTTCACTTCGGGCTTCGGCTCCGGCTTCCGCTCTTCCTTCTTCTCGACTACGACCACTTCCACCTTCTTCCCTTCGGTAACCGCCTTCAGCTTGGCCTCCAGCGCCTTGATGGTGGCCTTCAACTCCTCGACTTCTTTGCTCGGCTGCGGCTCGCCGCGGGGAGGACCGCCGGGGCCACCGGGGAACCCGCCGCGGCCGGGTTGGGCCATCGCGGGCAGGCACAGGGCCAGCCCGAGCAGGGTGGAGAGGGCAAACCGCATGATCGACCTCGGGAGGTGAGACTGGGGTGGGCGGCGCGGCGGTGCCGCCACGCTCTCATTCCACAAGTAACGGAACGATCAGGAAACCGCCATGAGAAATGGAACGGCGAGCGGCCCGCGTGAGCGGGCTGGTCCGGGGAGTGCCCGAAACCAGCCCGCTCACACGGGCCGCTCGCCAGGACGACGCGCCGGTCACTTCGCGGCGGCGGCCTTCTTCGCGTGCTGCTCGGCCAGGGCCGGGGGCAGGTTCTTCTTGGCCAGTTCGACCAGTTGGTCGAACGCCGCCGGGTCGTGGATGGCGATCTCGGACAGGCTCTTGCGGTCGAGCGCCACCATCGCCCGCTGCAGGCCGGCGATGAACTCGGAGTACCGCAGCCCCCGCATGCGGCAGGCGGCGTTGATGCGGATGATCCACAGCTTGCGGAACTCCCGCTTCTTCACCCGCCGGTCGCGGAAGGCGAACGCCCGCGCCCGGATGAGGGTGGTGTGCGACTGCCGGAACAGGTTGTGCCGGCTCAGCCGGAACCCCTTCGTCAGCTTCCGCATCCGCTTCTTACGTTGCTTCGTGACGCGACCGCTTCCCGCGCGAACCATGAGCGTGTGTCCTGTGTACGAGGTGAGGTGTGTGGTGAGGTGGGTTACTGTTCGTTCATGGCGATCAGGAACTTGGCGGTGATCTTGGCGTTGCCGACCACCCCGGCCTTGCGGAGCTGCCGCCGCCGTTTGGCGGTGAAGTGCGCGTTCAAGTGCCGTTTCCCGCACTTGCCGTGCTTGAGCAGCCCGGTGCCGGTCACCCGCAACCTCTTCTTCACGCTCTTGTTGGTCTTGTTGTGCTTGGCCACGAGGGCTTCTCCGGTTGTGGGATGCGAGGGGGAGGCGACGTGTCGCCCCGCTTGAGGCCCCGACCCCGACAGTGAAAAGTCCTCCGCACTCGGTGAGTAGGGAGTACTTTCAGGGCTGCGACGGGTCGCAGCCGGCCACAAACGCACGGAACCCAGGGCGTACCCCAGGTTCCGGAAGTGGAAGGAGTGATTGTACGAGCCGGTTCGGCGGCGGGAAGGGGAAAATGTGTTCCTCGAACTCCGTCAGCGGCTCTTTTCAACCCGCTCGCGGAGCTCGCGGACCACATCACGCGGGCGGCGCGGCCGGTGGTGCGGCCGGCGGCTTCGGGGCCGGCGCGGCGGCGGCCGGCGGTTTCGGGGCCGGCGGCTTGTCCAGCTTCGGCTTCTCCTGCTGTTTCGGCTTGGTCTGGCCGCCGCCGCTGCCCTTCGGGGCGAGCAGGGCGGTCATCTGCTTGCCTTCCATGCGGGGCGGGCTTTCCACCTTGCACACGTCGGCCAGTTGCTCGAGCATCCCGTCCACGATCCGTCGCCCTTCCTCGATGTGCTGCAACTCCCGCCCGCGGAACTGCACCTTGAGCAGCACCTTGTCCCCGGCCTCCAGGAACTTGCGGGCCTGGTTGACGCGGGTGTCCACGTCGTGCTCGCCGGTCTTCGGCCGCACCCGCAGCTCTTTGATCTTCTGCTGGTGCGTCTTCTGGTGAGACTTCTTGGACTGGGCGTACTTGTGCTTCCCCCAGTCCATGATCTTGCACACCGGCGGCCGCTCCTGGGCGGCGATCTCGACGAGGTCCATGCCGGCCTCGCGGGCCATCTCCATCGCCTGGGCGGTGGGGACGATGCCGTGCTGCTCGCCCTCCGGGCCGATCAGCCGGATGGGGGACATGCGGATTTGCTCATTCAGGCGGGGGCCGGCCGGCGGACGAGGCGGGCCGTTGCGGTCGAACGGTGGGATACGCGAACTCCTGGGTGAGGATCGGTGATCCCCCGATTCTAGCCATCCACGCCAGTCGGGGGAACAAACCTAACTTCACACCCTTATCGTACCGAAGGCCGCTCGTCAACGGCAGGCGGCGAAAAATCAAGGCGGACCGGGTGTGGGAAGGGGGGAGAGCAGTCCCCTCACCCGGTTCGGTCACTCCGCGACACGATCCGACCTCTCCCAGGCGGGGAGAGGTCGGGGCGGACGGCTCCGTTGCCTCGGCGGCGAAAACGACAACGCCCACCCCTCCCCGCCGGGGAGAGGTCGCCGTGGGAACGGAGCTCCCCGGCGGGTGAGGGGTCGGTTCCACCCACCCTCCGAGCGTTCGTGTCGCCGGTTCGTTGGGCGGGGCGCAAGTAACTTCGTGTTGCACGATTCCCCGATGTGCCCCAAGATGATCGTACCGTCCGCGGCCTTCCCCTCTCCCGGCCGATCCGGTTGCGTTCCCCGTCAGTCGAACCCGCCCCGGAGTTCGCCCATGCCCCCGCTCGTGCGGACACGGCTGTCCGCGATGATGTTGTTGTTTTACAGCTCGCTTGGGGCGTGGGCGGTCACCATCGCCACCTACTTGAAGAAGCCGGTCGCGGACGGCGGGTTGAACTTCGACAGCCACCAGGTGGGGTGGATTTTCTCCACGTTCGCCATCGGCGGGGTGCTGGCCAACCCGCTCGTCGGGCTACTGGCCGACCGCCTGTTCCGTGCCGACCGCCTGTTCGCCGTCATGAGTGCGATGTGCGGGCTGTTCCTGTTCGGGGCGTGGCAGTGGTGCGAGCTGCGTGAGCCGGTGCTTGCGGCGGCCGGGCCGGAAGAGTTGAAGGCGGCCACCGACACCACCTTCGTCGGCCTGTTCGCCGTCATGCTGGCGTACTCGCTCTGCCTGCAGGTGGCCCTCCCGCTCTGTTCGGTCATCAGCTTGCGGAACCTGCCCGACCCGACCCGCCAGTTCAGCCGCACCCGCCTGTGGGGGACGGTCGGGTGGATCGCCGTCGGCCTGCTCATGGGGTTGGTCATCGCCCCGGTGTCGAGCCAGCCGTTCCTCATGGCCGGGGTGCTGGCGGCGGCGGTGGGTGTGTACGCCCTCACCCTGCCGAAGACCCCGCCGAAGGGCGGCGGCAAGACGCTCGGCGAGGCGTTCGGACTGCCCGCACTCGGCCTGTTCAAGCGGCGGTCGTTCGCCGTGTACATCGTGTGCGGGCTGATGCTGTCCGTGATGAACCAGTTCTACGGCACCCACGGGCACTCGTACCTGACGGCCACCGGGTGGGCCGCAGCCGAGCAGTGGATGGTGATCGGGCAGGTGGTGGAGGTGGGGTGCATGTTCGCCATCCCGCTGCTCGACCCGAAGCGGAGCATGAAGTGGCTGATGCTGGCCGGGGCGGTCGGCGGGATGGTGCGGGGGGTGGCGCTGGCGTCCGGTCACCCGCTGGCGGTGATGGCGGTGGGGGTGCCGATGCACGGCTGGCAATTCGCCTTCTACTTCGTGACCGCCACCACGTTCGTCGATCGCATCGCCCCGCCGCACCTGCGGGCGAGCGCCCAGGCGATCGCCGCGTTCGTCGGCGGGGGCGTCGGCCCGCTGCTGGGCAACGCCCTGGCCGCCCAGGTGATGGAGGGCTGCCGTACCCCCGCCGGCACCGACTGGACGGCCTTCTGGCTCTGGCCTCTGGCCGGGTGCGGGCTGGCGGCGGCCGCCTTCGGGCTGCTGTTCCGCACGCCGACCGACTCGCCCGTGCCGGTGGTGGTGCCCGCCGTTCCGCCCCGCCGCCGCCACCCGGCCGACGAGCCGAGCAAGGTGTTGGGCGGGTGAGGACAGTGGGTTTGGCCCGGGGGCACCCCCCGCGCGCGCGGGGGTTGGGGGCGGGCCAACCCAATGAATTCTTGGTAAAAACCACCCCCCCGGCCGCGGGGGCGGGCCGGCCCAATAGCGGTCGCCCCGCGCCACCCCCGCGCGCGCTGGGGTTGCCCCCGCGGCAAACCCATTTCATCTCTTGTAACATCCACCGCCCCGTCCGCGTCGTTCGCCCGTATCTTGGACGGCAACCGGCGCACTGCTGCCGCCGGCACGCTTGGGAGGGGGTGTGATGCGTCAGGTGCTCGTGGCGGCCGTCGGGCTGGTGCTGTTGGCGGGCGGCGTCGGGGTCGGTGCGGACGAGAAGAAGCCAAGCGCATTGAAGGAGGCGAAGGCCAAGTTCGAGGCGGCGGTGAAGGAGAAGGAGGCGGAGGTGGCGAAGGCCCCGCCGGCCTTCAAGAAGGAACTGGCCGACGAGCTGAAGGAGTACATCATCATCGAGACGGACAACCTGTTCGACATCGCCGAGCAGGAGGCCGACTCGCCCGAGGCGTTCGACATCTTCGCCCAAATGCTGGTGAAGGCGGCCGACAAGGACAAGGCGAAGAAGGCCCGCCTGCTCATCGTCCAGCACCACCTGTCCAAGCCGCACATCAAGAAGGCCCTGCCGAACCTGGCGAAAACGGCCGACGACACGGCCGAGGGGCTGCTCAAGATCGTCGCCGAGAAGAACGAGGACGAGGAGTGCCGGGCGATCGCCACCCTAACAGTCGGCATGATGGCCCACGCGGCGGGCAAGAGCTCCAACGCCGAGGATCGGAAGGAGAAACTGCAGAAGGCGACCGAGTGGCTCAACAAGGCGAAGGCCAAGTATGCCGACGTGAAGCACATGGGCACCACCGTGGGCAAGATCGCCGACGGGTGGCTGGCGGCTCAGAAGGTGATCGGCAACCTGGAGGTGGGCAAGAAGGCGGCGGACATCGAAGGGGAGGGGATCGACGGCAAGGTGTTCAGGTTGAGCGAGGCGAACAAGGGGAAGGTGGTGATGCTCACCTTCTGGGCGACGTGGTGCCCGCCGTGCATGCGGATGGTGCCGCACGAGGTCGAACTGGTGGGCAAGATGAAGGACCGCCCGTTCGAGCTGGTCGGCATCAACGGCGACCCGGAGTTGACCGACGACGTGAAGCAGACCATCGCCGACAAGAAGATCACCTGGCGGTCGTTCCGGAACGAGCAGAAGGGCTGCCCGCCGCTGGCCGACACGTGGGAGATCAGCGGCTGGCCGACCATCTACGTGATCGACCACAAGGGGGTCATCCGGCACGTGCAGGCGGGCGGCGGCGAGTTGGACAAACTCGACAAGCTGATCGAGGACCTGGTGGCGGCGGCCGAGAAGGAGAAGAAGTGAACGGGTCCGGCGAGCGGCCCGCGTGAGCGGGCTGGTTCGAACCAGCCCGCTCACGCGGGCCGCTC
>CAYMHO010000288.1:5506-8940 GCA_964390195.1 uncultured Fimbriiglobus sp.
TTGGGGGGGGGGCGGGGGCGGCGCGGGGGGGGGGGGTGGGGCCCCCCCCCCCCCCCCCCCCGGGGCCGCTCGCCGTATCGCGTTGCCCCCGCCGCCTGGTGAGCTACAATTCCCCACGCCCGGCCGGCACTCTCCGCGCCAAGCCGGTTCGCCGAGACCGAGGACTGCTGTGCAAATCAAAGTGTCGGCCCGCCACGGGCACCTGAGCGACGAGCACCAGGCCGAGATACAGGCACGAGCCGAGAAACTGCTGCACTACTTCGAGCGGCTGACCATGATCGAGGTGACGGTCGATCTGGCGGCCAACGGCACCGGCCACCCGAAGGGGGTGGAGATCCGGGTGGACGCCGAGCACAAGCACGACTTCGTCGCCACCGCCGAAGACCCCGACCTGATGGCCGCCGTCACCGCCTGCGTGAAGAAGATGGAGCAGCAGGTGCGGCAGTACAAAGAGAAGGTTCAGGACCACCGGAACAACCCGTCGCACGGCGGGCCGGACGGCAAAAAGCCCTAGCGGGCGGTCGTCAAGTCCTCAAGTCGTCAGGTCTTCAAGTCGGACCGGCGACACGTCCGGACGCCCAACCGGCGGACACCGGACAGGACTTGAAGGCCTGACGACTTGAGGACTTGACGACTGGGGGAGCGGATGTCGATGACCCGATTCCTGGTGCGTGCGGCGGTCATCCCGACGCTCGCCGCCGACACCCGCGACGACGCCATCCGCGAGATGGTGGCGGCGCTCGCCGCCGCCGGGGCGATCGAGCGGCCGAACGCCGACGACATCGTCGCCGCCGTCCTCCGCCGCGAGCAACTGGGCACCACCGGCATCGGCAACGGGCTGGCCATCCCGCACTCCCGGCACCCGTCGGTGGACAAACTGATCGGCACCCTGGCGGTGTGCAAGCGGGGCGGCGGGATCGAGTTCAACTCGCACGACGGCCAGCCGGTGTACGCCCTGGTGCTCATCATCTCCCCGCAGGACCAGCCGGGGCCGCACCTGCGGGCACTGGACAGCGTGGTGGCGGCGTTCCGCGACGACGCGCTCATGCCCCGCCTGCAGTCCTGCCAGACGGCCGAAGAGGTGTGGGCGGTGTTGACCGCCGGCTGACACGGCCTTTCATCCCGACTGAGGGCGACATGGGGGCGAGAGCGGTGAGCGGCATGTCCATCCGCAAAACGGTGATCGTGGGCAACGCCCCGGACGGCCTGCACATGCGGCCGGCCACGGCGTTCGCCAAACTCGCCCGCGGGTTCCGCTGCGCCGTCACCCTCCGCAACGGGGACCGGACGGCCGACGGCCGCAGCCCGACCGACCTGCTCATGCTCATCGCCCTGCCCGGCACCGAACTGGAACTGGTGCTCGACGGGGACGACGCCGACATCGCCGTCGAACCGCTGGTGGCCATCCTGGTCGGCCAGGACGACTAGCGGGGCGAGCCCCGACCGCCAGCTCGGCGGGTGCGAGCCACGACGCCCATCCACCCGCCGCCCGGGTTTGCCAAGACCGGATCGCCCCTGCCATTCCCACGTCCGTTTCATATCTTGACCCCGCCTGTCCATTCTCCCCCTGCCGGTCCGCCCTGGGTTCATGCACGTACGCCGCGGAATCGCCGTCTGCCCCGGGATCGCCATCGGTCCCGCCCTGGTGATGGACACCGAAGGCGTCCGCATCCCCATCCAGACCGTCCCCGCCGACCAGTCCGCCGCCGAGGCCGCCCGCCTGCGGACCGCTGTCATCGAGGCCATCCGCGCGGCCGCCGAGCGGCAGCGGGAGTTGACCCGCAAGCACGGGCGGGTGATCGGCGACATCTTCGAGGCGAAGGCCGGGCTGTACGACGACGGCAAGCTGATCGGCGGCATCGAGGACCTGATCCGGGCGAAGAGCTACTCGGCCGAGTACGCCGTCAGCCGGTACGTGCGGGACATCCTCAAGCGGCTGGACTCGGCCGCCCACCTGCCCCAGGCCGCCCGCCTGCGGGGGGACTACGTCGACTTCGAGAAGGACCTGCTGCACCTGCTGCTCGGCGGGCGGCGGGAGCCGCTCGCGCTGGACGAGCCGGTGATCGTGCTGGCCAACGACATCACCCCGAGCGAGACGGCCGAACTGGACCTGAACCTGGTGTTCGCCCTGGCCACCGAGAGCGGCGGGGCGACCAGCCACACGGCCATCCTGGCCGGGGCACGGGAGATCCCGGCGGTGGTCGGGGTGGGGCGGTTCCTGACCGACGTGTCCGGCGGCGACCGGGTGATCGTGGACGGGAACAACGGGCTGGTCATCCTCGACCCGGACGACGCCACCGTCGAGCGGTACGAGAAGGCCCGCCGGCTGGAGCGGAGCAAGAGCGGCGAGCACCGCATCCAGTCGCGGAACGTGCCCGGCGTCACCCGCGACGGGGTGCGGGTGACCATGCTCGGGAACATCGAGTTCCCGGCCGAGGCCCGCCCGTGTCTGGACCGCGGGGCGGAGGGGGTGGGCCTGTACCGCACCGAGTTCCTGTACATCCACAAGGCGCACGACCCGACCGAGGAGGAGCACTACGAGGCGTACAAGGCGGTGCTCACCGAGATGGGGCCGGACCGCCCGGTGGTCATCCGCACACTCGACCTGGGCGGGGACAAGTTCACCCACTCGACCGGCCTGGCGACGCAGGAGAAGAACCCGTTCCTCGGCCTGCGGAGCGTGCGGCTGTGCCTGCGGAACCTGCCCCTGTTCAAGACGCAACTGCGGGCCATCCTGCGGGCGAGCGTGCACGGGGACGTGCGGATCATGTTCCCCATGATCTCGACGGTGATGGAACTGCGGCAGTGTAAGGGCATCCTCCGCGAGGTGCAGGAGGACCTGGAGGAGGCCAGAATCCCCTTCAAACCGGACGTGCAAGTCGGTACCATGATCGAGGTGCCGTCGGCCGCCATCCTGGCCGACGTGTTCGCCAAGCTGGTGAACTTCTTCAGCATCGGGACGAACGACCTGGTGCAGTACACCCTGGCGGCCGACCGGAACAACGAGGCGGTGGCCGACCTGTACAGCGCCGCCGACCCGGCCGTGCTGCGGCTGATCGACCGGGTGGTCAAGGCGGCGGCCGCCGCCGGGGTGGGCGTGAACGTGTGCGGGGAGATGAGCGGCGAGCTGATGTTCGCCCCGCTCCTCATCGGGCTGGGGGTGCGGCAACTGAGCGCCACCCCGCGGAAGATACCGGACATCAAGCGGGTGGTGCGGGCGGTGACCCTGCCCGACTGCCAGAAGCTGGCCGCCGAGTGCATGAGGCTCGACACCGCCAGCGAGATCACCCGCTACCTGAGAGATCACCTGCGCCGCGTCCTCCCGGACGCGGACGACTGACGGAAGTGTTCTGCTCGCTCCGCGAGCGGGGTCGGAACAACCCCGCGCGGCGCGCGCACAACACATCCCGCCGCGTGTGCGGCAGACCGGCGCC
>CAYMHO010000289.1:0-8899 GCA_964390195.1 uncultured Fimbriiglobus sp.
AACCCGTTCTTCAAGAAGTTGATGTTCTGGAAGAAGGACACCGCGTGCGGCACCTGCGGGCGGTTGCTCGGCGGGTGCAAGGGGAACAACTGCGCCGGCATGGGTGCCGGGGCCGGGTTCAACCCGTACCCGAACGGCGTGCCGGGCACCCTGGTGTTCCCGCAGAACCCGTACATCCGCAGTCCGCGGGACTGGTTCGAGAAGTAAGCCCACGGGCGAGCGGGGGTCGCCAGCCCCCTGGTTCCGATTCGCCAGCCCGCTCACGCGGGCCGCTCGCCTTTCTCCAACTGATCAATCCGCTCCCGCAACTCGAACGGCAGCGCCGTCTTCTTGCCCTGCCTGTAGTCGTAGCACACCACCACCGCCTGCCCCTCGGTGGCCAGTTCGTCCAGCGCGGTGCTGACGATGCGGTGTTCGAGCGTCACCCGGTCGGGGCCGATGGTAATCACACGGGCGCCGATGAGCAGTCGGTCGGGCCACTTCACCGGGCGGCGGAAGCGGGCCTGGGTGCTGGACACGATCGGCCCGATGCCGGCGGTGTCCATCAGGTCGAACCAGCCGACCCGCCGCAGGTATTCGACGCGGGCGTTCTCGAAGTGGCGGAAGTAGACCACGTTGTTCAGGTGGCGGAACGAGTCCATCTCGCCCCAGGCGGCGTCGGCCGCGATGACCACCGGGAAGCCGGCCAGGTGTGCGTGCGTCATGGCGGCATTCTATAGTGGGGGATGATCACGCCCCGGACCCCGCCCATGCCGTTTGACGTCGCCGTCGTCGTCCCCAGCTTTAACCGGGCGGAAATGCTCGGCGAAACCCTGTCGCTCATTTTGAACCAGACGCACCAGCCGGCAGAGGTGATCGTGGTGGACGACGGCTCGCCGACCGACGCCACCGAGCGGCTGGTGGAACGCCTCGGCCCGCCGGTGAAGTACCTGAAGGTGCCGAACGGCGGGCCGTCCGCCGCCCGCAACGCCGGGGTGCGGGCCAGCTCCGCCGGGTGGGTCGCCTTCTGCGATGACGACGACTTGTGGACGCCGGAGTACCTCGCCCGTGCGGCGGAGTTGGTCGGCCAGGTGTCGGACGTGCAGAGCGTGTTCAGCGACCTGAAGTACGTGCGGGGCGGGGTGTGGGATGAGAAATCCAAGTTCGCCGACGCCCCGGCCGGGTACTGGGACGGGGAATTCACCGCGGTCGGCCCGGATCGCGTGTACCGCGAGTCGTTCTACCGCCGGGTGTTCCGCTTCAACCCGGTCTACCCGTCGAACACGATCTTCCGGCGGAGCGTGTTCGACAGCCTCGGCGGGTACAACCCGTCGCTCAGTCGGCTCGGCCCGGAGGACTGGGAGTTCACCTTGCGATTGATGGACCGCCCGCCGGTGGGTGTGCTGTGGGAGCCGCTGGTGGGCATCCGCAAGCACACCCAGAACCGCAGCGGGGCGGCGGCGTTCATGAACGACGGCGGGCGGACGATCATCCGCTACATCCTGGCGAACCACCCGCAGGCGGCCGGAGACTTCCGCCACGTGGTCGAGGGGCAACTGGCGACCGAAACGGCGACGGCTGTGGACCTGGCGTTCGCCGCCCGCCAGATGGCCCGCGTGCGGGAACTGTACGCCGAGCTGCCGAAGTCTCACCGCAACCTGAAGCGGCGGGTGAAGCGGCTGATCGCCGGGGTGTTGTAGCCGGTGTCTGTGACCCCGGTCTTCCCGGCCTCACAGAGGCCGGCTACAGAAAGCCCATGCGGAACCTCAAGTTCACCATCCGGTACGACGGCACCGACTTCTTCGGCTGGCAGACGCAGCCCGGCTTTCGCACCGTCCAGGAGACGTTGCAGACGGCCATCGCCGCCATCACGCGGGAGGAGCGGGTGCGGGTGAACTGCGCCGGCCGCACCGACAGCGGCGTTCACGCCTACGGGCAGGTGTGCAACTTCTTCAGCGGCACCCGGCTGGAACCGGCCACGCTGGTGAAAGCGGTCAACTCTCAGTTGCCCGAGGACGTGGCCGTCACCGAGTGCGAGGTGGTGGGGCAGGCGTTCTGCGCGAACAAGGACGCGGTGTGCAAGCGGTACCGATACGTCATCAACGACACCCGCATCCCCGACCCGTTCCAGCGGAAGTACAGTTACCAGCCGCGGCGGACCGTCGACCACGAGGCGATGCACCGGGCTTCGCAAGCGCTCTTGGGCCGGCACGACTTCCGCTGTTTCGAGACCGAGTGGCCGAACCGACTGACCAGCATTCGCACCATCCAGGACATCGCCGTGACCCGGCACGGCGAGGCGGTTTACGTCGAGGTGCAGGCGGACGGCTTCCTGTACAACATGGTGCGGGCGATCGCCGGCACGCTCTACCAGATCGGCCGCGGGTACTGGCCCGAGGCCAAGATGAAAGAGATCCTCGACGGGATGGACCGCCGCGAGGCCGGTCCGACCGCACCCCCGCAGGGGCTGTTCATGCTCTGGGTGCGGTACCCCTGACCGGATGGTTTCGTTTCACCTCCCCCCACCCATCCGCGAAACCATCTCCCAATCGCGAAACATCTCATGCCCGCCAAGGACTTAGGGCGAAATCGACGGGTCGGGTACTCACGCGGAAGAATACATTAGCCCCATGAACTACCCCGCCGAACTGACGATCACCCCGCTCGCCCGCCCGCCGCACGCCACGGTGTCCGTCCCCGGCAGCAAGAGCATCACCAACCGCGCGCTCGTGCTGGCGGCCCTCGCCAGCCGACGATCCGCCTGCACGCTCACCGGAGCCTTGTTTAGCGAAGACACGGAGGTGATGGTCGATTGCCTGGAGAAGCTCGGGTTCCAGGTTGATGCCGACTGGTCCACGTCCACCGTCACTGTCCACCGCAACACGTCTGACCGCATCATCCCGGCTCGCTCCGCCGACCTGTACGTCGCTAACTCCGGCACCACCGTGCGGTTCCTCGCCGCGATAGTCAGTTTGGGCGAAGGCGAGTACCGGCTCGACGGCGTGCCGCGGATGCGCGAGCGGCCGATTCAGGACCTGCTCGACGCGCTGAACCAACTCGGGGTGAGTGCCACCAGCGACGCCGGCACCGGCTGCCCACCGGTCACCATCCGCACCTCCGGCTGGCACGGCCGCGAACTCACCGTCCGTGGGGACGTGAGCAGTCAGTTCCTGTCCGGCCTGCTCATGGCCGCCGCCTGGAGCCGGACGGACGACCGAGAGGTGGTCATCCGGATCGACGGCCCGCTGGTGTCGGTGCCGTACATCGACATGACGCTCGTCGTGATGGAGCCGTGGGTGAACGAGGCCGGATGGGACGGTGAAGATCGCATCGTCGTGTGCCCCGGCCACCTCGACCCGCCTGCGGAATACCCCGTCGAGCCGGACGCCTCGGCCGCATCCTACTTCTTCGCGGCGGCGGCCATCACCGGCGGGAGTGTCACCGTCCGCGGGATGAAGCGGGACATGCTCCAGGGCGACGTGAAGTTCGTCGAGTGCCTGCAACAGATGGGGTGCGAAGTCGAATACGGCGAGGACGGCATCACCGTTCACGGCAGCCCGCTTCGCGGGATCGACACCGACATGAACGCGATCAGTGACACCGTCATGACACTGGCGGCGGTGGCCTGCTTCGCCGACGGGCCGACCACCATTCGCAACGTCGGGCACATCCGCCACAAGGAGACCGACCGCATCGCCGCCGTCGCCACCGAGCTGCGGAAGCTCGGGGCGGAGGTCGATGAGTTCGCGGACGGTCTCCGGATCACCCCCCGCCCGCTCACCGGCTGTGCCGTGGACACCTACAACGACCACCGCATGGCCATGAGTCTGGCGCTCGTCGGTTTGAAGGTGCCCGGCGTGGTCATCCGCAACCCCGGCTGCGTGGCGAAGACGTACCCGGGGTTCTGGGAGGACTTCGCCACGCTCGGCGAGCGGCCCGCGTGAGCGGGCTGTTCCCCAACAACTGCGGGCTCACGCCCGCCGCTCGCCTGGAAATCTGCGATGCCCACCTCTCGTGTTCTCGTCGTCGGCGGCGGGATTGGCGGGTTGACCGCCGCCATCGCCCTGAACCGCGTCGGCATCCCGGCGACCGTGTTCGAGCGCGCCCCCGAACTCCGCGAGGTCGGCGCCGGCATCACCATCTGGACGAACGCCCTCAAGGTGCTTCGCAAGCTGGGCGTCGGGCCGGCGGTCGAGGCCCGCAGCACCGTCTTGAGGCAGGCCGAGTTGCGGTCGTGGCGGGGGAAAGTGCTTTCCAGCGGCGACATGTCCGAGTTGGAAACGAAGTTCGGCGCCCCGACCGTCGGCATCCACCGGGCGGATTTGCAGGCGGCGCTCGCCGACCACCTCGGCCGCGAACACATTACGCTCGGGGCGGCGTGCGTCGGGTACACGCAAGACGCCGACGGGGTGACGGCCCGGTTCGCCGACGGCCGCCAGGTGCGGGGCGAGTTCCTCGTCGGGGCCGACGGGCTGAACTCGGCCGTCCGCACCCAACTGCTCGGCCCGCAGAAACCGCGGTACTCGGGAAGCACTGCGTGGCGGGGTGTCGGGCTGATCGACCGCCCCGAGGTGCCCGTCGGCATGACCCTGTTGGCGATGGGCCGCGGCAGCCAGTGCGGGTACCTGCCGATCGGCGGCGGGCGGACGTACTGGTTCGCCACGATGAACGCCCCGCCGGGCGGCACCGACGGCCCGGCCGGCGCAAAGGCGGCGTTGCTGGAACGCTTCCGCGACTGGTACCCTCCCGTCCCGGCCGTCATCGAAGCCACACCACCCGAGGCCATCTTGCGGAACGACCTGGTGGACCGCCCGCCGGTGACCAACTGGACCGACGGCCGCGTCACTCTGCTCGGCGACTCCGCCCACCCGACGACGCCGAACCTGGGGCAGGGGGCGTGCATGGCGATCGAATCGGCGTGGGTGCTGGCCGAGTGCCTGAAGGCGGACGGGGTGAACGGGTTGAGGGGGTATCAAGAGAAGCGGTTCGCCCGCACGGCGGAGGTCACCAACCGCTCGTGGGGCCTGGGCAAGATGCTCGCCTACCAGAACCCGCTCGCCTGCTGGTTCCGCGACCGCCTGTTCGCCGTGATGAGCAAGGAGGGGGAGAAGCTGACGCACCGGCTGGCCGGGGCGGAGGTGTGAGGTCGTCCAGTCGGCGAATGACCTTCAGGATTCGAACCCCTGGCAAACGTCTACCGCCGTTTTGCGGCTGGATCGGGCCTGCCGGCTCCCCAATTCCGTCGGTCGCTTGCGGCCGGGGCGGTCGTCCGGTATGCTCGGGCCATCCTCGGGACCTCCGTTCGGCCGTTTCGGCTTCATCTCCTCTTCCGGAGTCCGGCCATGCTCACGTCGTCGCGTCGGGTCGGGTTCACGCTAATCGAGCTGCTGGTGGTGATCGCCATCATCGCCATCCTCATCGGCCTCCTCCTGCCGGCCGTGCAGAAGGTCCGCGAGGCGGCCGCCCGCATGAAGTGTGCGAACAACCTGAAGCAACTCGGGCTGGCCGTCCACAACCACCACGACGCTTTCGGCACCCTGCCGGCCGGTACCTCCCCGTGGAGCGAGGGCGGGCCGGTCCCCCGTACCGGCCGCGGGTGGATCCTCGAGAGCCTGCCCTTCCTGGAGCAGGACAACCTGTTCCGCCTGTTCGAGCCGTCCAAAACCGGTGACCTGTTCAGCGGTCAGGGGCTCATGCTCTGCCAGCCGCAGATGGCGACCGTTCTGCCGGTCCTCACCTGCCCGTCCGACCCGTCCCCCCGCACCTCCACCGCCCAGTACCAGTGGGGCGGGATCACGGTGGCGCTCACCAACTACAAAGGGGTGATCGGCACCAGCAACATGGGCGGCGGGTGGCCGGACAGCCCGTCCGGGCTGACCGACGGGCACAACACGCCGAACTGCAACGGCCTGTTCTACCGCAACAGCCGGGTGACGCGGATCACCCTGGTGGCCGTCACCGACGGCACCAGTAACACCCTGATGATCGGTGAGGACGTGGTCGGCCACAACAACCACAGCACCGCCTTCTACTCGAACGGCGACTACTGCAGCACCCACGCCCCGCTCAACTTCTTCCCCAACCCGGCAGACCCCGGCAACTGGCCGCGGGTGATGAGCTTCCGCAGCCGGCACACCGGCGGGGCCAACTTCGCCATGGCGGACGGGAGCGTGCGGTTCGTCCCCCAGTCGATCGACCGCCTGCTGTACCAGCGGATGGCCACCCGGTCCGGCGGCGAGGTGGCCAACATGCCGTGACGCAGTAGGTGCCGCCTGCCGGGCGGCACCCAACCACCTCGACGAACGAGCCGACGGGTTGGAGTTCACGCTTCAGCGTGATGGTCAGCCCCACTCACGCTGAAGCGTGAACTCCAACCCGCGACCACCCACAGACCAGCGGGTCCGGCTCGGCTCGCCGGACCTACTCCGGATCACTCCCATGCGCCGCCTGGCCCTCGTCCTGTTCCCGCTCGTGTTCCTCGCCCTCACCGGGTGCGGCGGGTGGGGGACCGTGTCCGGCACGGTGACGCTGGACGGCCAACCGCTCAAGGACGGGGTCATCTCGTTCCACCCGCCGGCCGGCGGGGCGACCGCCTACGGGACGGTGAAGGACGGCGCGTTCAGCATCGCCACCGGGCAGGACGACGGGCTGAAAGCGGGCAAGTACAAGGTGACGGTGTCGGCCTCCACCATCCCGAAGGAGGGCACCACCGAGACGGCCAAGTTGCTCACCCCGGCCAAGTACGCCAAGCCCGAGAGCACCGATTTGGAAGCGGACGTCAAACCGGGGATGAACTCGTTCAGGTTCGAGATGAAGTCGAAGTGACTGGCACGGTCGGGCGGTAGCACGTCTCTTTCGCCGCCCGGTTGGTACGGGATGTGCCGCACGTTCCTCCGGCGGATCTCCGGAGGAACCACCCCCATGAATCGTACCCTGTTGCTCGCCGGCGTCGGTGCCGTCGGCGGCTATTTCCTATGGCGGATGCTCCGCCCGCGGTACGACTTCGCCGGCAGGCACGTGCTCATCACCGGCGGGAGCCGCGGTCTCGGGCTGGTGATGGCCCGTCAGTTGGCCGAGAAGGGGGCACGCCTGACCCTGTGCAGCCGGGACAACAACGAACTGCTGCGGGCCCGGGACGACCTTGCCGCCCGCGGCTTCCGCAAGGTGCTGGTGAGCGAGTGCGACGTGACCGACGCCGGGCGGGTGCGGGAGTTGGTGGCGGTGGCCCGCGAGCGGAACGGGCCGGTGGACGTGCTCATCAACAACGCCGGGGTGATCCGCGTCGGGCCGATGCAAGAGATGACGGCCGCCGACTTCGAGCAGTCGCTGAAGGTCCACTTCTGGGGGGCGTGGAACTGTGTTCAAGCGGTGCTGCCGGACATGATCTCCCGCGGGGCCGGTCGCATCGTCAACATCTCCAGCGTCGGCGGGAAGATCGCCGCCCCGCACATGCTCCCCTACGCGGTCGGCAAGTTCGCCCTCGTCGGCTTGTCCGGCGGGCTGCGGGCGGAACTGGCCAAGTTCGGCATCCGGGTGACCACCGCCTGCCCCGGCCTGATGCGGACCGGCAGCCACCTGAACGCCGAGTTCAAGGGGAAGCACGCCGACGAGTACGCCTGGTTCGCCCTGCTGAACGGCCTGCCGGGGCTGTCGCGGAGTGCCGAGTCGGCCGCCGCTGCCGTCCTCGACGCCTGTGCAGTCGGCGACGCCGAGGTGGTGGTCGGCCTGCCCGCCCGACTGGCGGTGGTCGCGCACACCCTTTGCCCGAATCTGTCGTCCGCCGTGCGGGAACTGGCCGACCGCTGGCTGCTGCCAGACCCCGGCGGCATCGGCACGGCTGCCCTCCGCGGGCGGGAGAGCCGCGGCAAACTGCCCGCCCTCGTCACCACCTTGATCGACCGTGCCGCCGCCCGCAACAACGAGTTGCACGCCAAGCCGACTACCTGAGCCGCCGCGGGAGACTCCCCCATGCCCCCGAAGAAGACCGATCCGAAATCCGTCCGCAACCTCGGTAGCCCTTACGGCCCGCAACCGGACGGCGACGACGAGGCCTCCGGCGGGGCGGACAGTTCGCCCCACGAGACCGAGCCGAGCGGCGCCCGCCGTGATCACGACGCCGCGGGCGAAGGCCTGTCCGACAGCCAGGCGGGCGAGCCGGGCGACGCGTCCGGCTGAGGTTCCCCATGCCTACGCCCAACCCCGACCTGCACGGCTCCGCCCCCGACACCCACCCGGTCGCCCTGCTGCTGGTGGACGTCATCAACCCGCTCGACTTCCCCGGAGCCGACCAACTGTTGCGGTACATCCCCGCCCTGGCCCGCACCCTCGCCGACCTGAAGCGGCGGGCGAAGGCGGCCGGGGTGCCGGTCATTTACGCGAACGACAACTTCGGGCGGTGGCGGTCCGACCTGTCGGCCGTGCTGGAGCGGTGCCTGGAGAACGGGAGCAGCGGCCGCGACCTGGCGGAGCAACTGCGGCCCGAACCGGACGACTACTTCGTCCTCAAGCCGAAGCACTCGGCGTTCTTCGCCTCCACCCTGGAAACGTTGCTCCGCTACCTCGGCACCGAGACGCTGGTGATCGGCGGGGTGGCCGGCAACATCTGCGTCCTGTTCACCGCCAACGACGCCTACCTGCGGGACTACAAGCTGATCGTGCCGGCCGACGCGGTGGCGTCGAACACCGCCGAGGAGAACGCGACGGCGGTCGCCCAGATGGCGAAGGTGCTGAAGGCCGACACCCGCCCGGCCGCGGGGGTGAGGTTCGCCCGGCGGTAGCCGCCGGGCGGGCGGATTGTCTCGCCGTTGGTGCGTCCGTTGCGGGTGCTGTTCCGGCCCGACCCCCGGAACCCCTGTCATGAAAGCCCTCGTTTGGCACGGCAAAGAAGACGTGCGGATCGACACCGTTCCCGATCCGAAGA
>CAYMHO010000290.1:0-7863 GCA_964390195.1 uncultured Fimbriiglobus sp.
TCGTGCCCCTCGTGCCCGATCAGCACGATGGTGTACCCCTCCTTCGCGTACTTGACCGCCTCCATGTGAACCTTCGTCACCAGCGGGCAGGTGGCGTCGATCGCCCGCAGCCTCCGGGCCTTCGACTGCTCCCGAATCAGCGGCGACACCCCGTGTGCCGAGTACAGCACCGTCTGACCCTCCGGCACCTCGTCGATGCCGTCGACGAACACCACGCCCAACTGCGTGAAACGCTCGACGATCGGCCGGTTGTGGACGATCTCGTGGTACACGTAGATGGGCGTGCCGAACGCCTTGATGGCGGTCTCCAGCGCGTCGATGGCCATGTTCACCCCGGCGCAGAAGCCCCGCGGGTTGGCGAGCAGAACCTTCATCAGACCTCCTCGACGAGCGGGCGGATGGTTCAAGACACCCCCTCCACCGGACCAAAAAACCATGTCGTGCGGCTTGAACGTCCCATGCCCGCCAAGCAGTTACGGCGAATCGGGGGGTGTCGGCAGTCCATCGAAACAACCGCGGTCCACACACTTTACTCGCCAAAGCAACCGCCGTCGTCGGCAATGTCACAACGCGTGTTCCCACCCCGTCGGCGGCAGTACACGCTTCACCCCGCCTTCGGTCACCCACAGACCCGCTTCTGCCACGCACTCGCCGATCTTCCACACCGGCACCGGCGGGTCGGCCAGTAACTTCGCCCCGGTGGCGGCATCGACGGTGAACACCAACTCGAAGTCCTCGCCGTCGCTCAAGGCGTGTTGCAGGGGCGTCTTCCCGGTTCGGTTCGACAGTGCGACCGCATCAGGATGAACCGGGATCGCCTCCGCCACCAGTACCGCCCCGCACCCGCTCTCTTCGAGAATGTGATTCAGGTCCTTCGCCAGCCCGTCGCTCACGTCGATCATGCTGTGCAGGTCGAACTTCGTGACCAGCGCCTCCGCCTCCGCCAGTCGCGGGACCGGGTTCAGGTGCCGACCCAGGATACTCCCCCCGCACGGTCCGGTCACGAACGCCCAGTCGCCCGGCTTCGCCCCACTGCGGAGGACCGGTTCGCGGATGGGCACACCCAGCACCGTCACCGACACGACCAGCCCGCCTGCCCAACTGTTCGTGTCCCCGCCGACGAGTGGGACGTTGAACCGGTCGGCCACGTCACGGAGGCCGTCGTAGATTTGTTCCCCTCTCCCCCAGGGGAGAGGGGGATTACAACCCCGACTACCGCGGCCGTGGGCCGTCCGCCCATCGCCGCGATGTCGCTCAGGTTGACCGCCATCGCCTTCCGCCCGACCGCCCGCGGGCCGCACTCACTCAAGATGAAATCGACCCCGTCGGTCAGCACGTCTGTCGTCACCAGCAGTCGATCCGACGTGACCGCCAGCACGGCGCAGTCGTCCCCCGGCCCGACAAGAACCCCGGGGTGGGCGGGGGTCACGGCTCGGATTTGCCGGATGAACTCGAACTCCCCTCCGTTCACCCCGAACTCCTTTGGCCGTGCCTCAACTATTCCGGCGCGCGGCGAATTTTTCCCGGTCCGGATGAATTTTCCCCGCCCGGCTCCTCTCCCTGTTCTACATTCCAACAAGGCCTCACGTCCGTTCGGGGCCGAAGCCGTCCGGCACGAGGTCTCATCCCGAATGACCCCCGTACACCCCACCCCCATGGAAGATACCCCCTCGCTGGCCGGTGTCACCCGCACCTTCGGCGACCCCCGGTTCCATACCGACGCCGAGATCGGGGCGGTCGCCTTCGCCCCCGACGGCAGCGTGTGGAGCGTGGACGAGTCCGGCCTGCTGCGGCACTGGGCGGCCGACGGGCGGTGTCTCAGCCGGGCGTTCCTGTCCGACCTGGAAACCCTCTGGGCGTTCAGCGGCGACGCCAGCCTGCTGGCCAGCGGGAACGACGACCTGCTGCTGTGGCACGCGGCCGAGGGGCAACTGCTCGCCCGCATCCCGCAGCCCACCTGGGTGACGGCCGTCGCGTTCAGCCCGGACGGGCGGACGGTGGCCAGCGGGCACGACGACGGCAGCGTGCGGTTCTGGGACGTCCGCACCCAGCGGTTGGTCGGCGACATCCCGGCCCACCCGAAAGCCGTGTCAGCCATCGCCTTCGCCCCGGACGGCGAGCGTGTTGCGACGGCCGGTGAAGACCGCGTGGTGCGGCTGTGGGACGCCGCCAGCCATAAGCAACTGACCGAGCTGGTCAGCCACACCGACCGCGTCCCCGCCCTCGCCTGGAACGCCGACGGGAGCGTCCTCGTCTCCGCCGGCTGGGACACCTCCGCCCGCGCGTGGAAGCCGGGCGAATCGGCCGACCCGGTCATGCTGTTGAACAGTCACGCCGACCAGGTGGTGGCGGTGGCGTTCAGCCCGAACGGCAAACTGCTGGCGACGGCCGACTCGGACTTCGAGATCCGCATCTGGTCCGACCCGCTGACGGCGAAAGTGCGGTGCGTGCTGCGGGGCCATGCCGACGACATCCGCACGCTCGCGTTCAACGCCGACGGGACGAAGCTGGTGAGCGGCGGGGCGGATCGCGTCGTCCACCTGTGGGACACCACCGACGGCCGCCTGTTGGCCGGGCCGAACCCGAGCGGCAAGCACGCCCTGGCTTACGTTCCCGGCCCGACGCCGCTGCTGGCGAGCGGGTGCGGCCGCCTGCGGGTGTGGGCGACGACGACCGGCGACGAGGTGCCGCCGAGCGGCGACGGGCCGGCGACCGCACTGGCCGCCTCCGCCGACGGGCGGTTCCTGGCCGTCGGCAGCGGGGACGAGCACGTCGTCCGCGTGTACGACCTGACCACCCCGACCGAACCGCCGCGGCACCTGGAGGCCACACGCCCGCCGATCGGCGGGCTGGCGTTCAGCCGCGACGGTCACCTGCTCGCCCAGACCAGCCCGGCGGACGGCCTGGTGTGGCTGTGGAACCCGACCACCGACCGCGCCGACCCGGAGCTGATCCTGATCGAAGCGGCGGACGGGTGCACTCTGGAGTCGGTGGCCGTTCACCCGGACGGCCAACTGGTGGCGGTCGGCGGGGTGGACGTGCTGAGCACCGGCGAGCGGGACGGGGCGGTGTGCGTGTGGGACCGGCGGACGAAACAGAAGGCGATGACGTTCGACGTGGGGGTGTACGCGGTGGCGTTCGACCCGCAGGGCAAGTACCTGGCCGGGGCCGGTCTGACCGACCGCGTCCACGTGTGGGACCTGACGACCGAGCAGGAGGTGTTCGTGCTGGAGGGGCACCAGGAGCGGATCAACGACGTGGCGTTCACCCCGGACGGCAACTACCTGCTGAGCGGCGGGGACGACGCGACGGTGCGTGTGTGGGACCTGCTGAGCGGTCGCCTGATCGTCATGCGGGAGCTGGACAGCCCGGTGCAGTCGCTCGCCTTCAGCCCGGACGGGAAGACGCTGTTCACCGGCAACGCCAACACCACCTGCCATCAGATCGAGTTCGCCAAGCTGCTGGAGGAGTAACGGGTGGATTGGTTTGCCGCGAGGCAACGCCGAGCGCGCTCGGCGTTGCCTCGCGGCAAACCAATTCAAACTCACTTCCTCTTCTTCAGCACGTTTCCCTCTTCCAGGATCGACCAGATTTGGTCCCACACCTGGGCCACCGGCGGGTGGTTCGGGCCGCGGTCGGCCCAGCTCTTGGCCGCCGCACTCAGGCACGCCAGCACGTCCTCGCGTACCGCGTCGTCGCCCACCAACCCCGCGGGCGGTTGCGGCTGACGCGGGGCGTCCGGGGCGGCGGGAGTTTTCTTCTTCTGACCGTCGAGGGCGATGTTGCACAGCTCGTCCGCCCGCTTGTTCTGCTCCCGCCGCACGTGCGTGATCTTCACGCTGGCGAACTGCTTCCGTAGGTGGGTGGCTTCGAGATACAGGTCTTGCAGGTCGGCGCTCTTCACCCGGTACTCGCCGGCCATCTGCTTCACCAGCAGTTCCGAATCGCTGTGGATGTGCAGGTGCGTCAGGCCGTGTTCCTGGGCGGTGTGCAGGGCGGCGACGAGGGCGGTGTACTCGGCGACGTTGTTCGTGGTGTTCGGGATGACCTCAGCCACTTCCACCGGCGGGCCGTCCGGCGGCCGGATGACGACGGCGAACGCGGCCGGGCCGGGGTTGCCGCGGGAGGCGCCGTCGATGTGGATGATGGCGGGGGTCATAGTGTTCTGCTCGCTCCGCGAGCGGTCCGTGTGGCTGCCGCTCGCGGAGCGAGCCGAGCACTTACTTCTTGGCGAACTTGTACAACTTCGTCTCGGTCCGCAGGTACAGCGCGCCGTCGGCCGGCAGCGGGGTGGCGAACG
Organism: uncultured Fimbriiglobus sp.; assembly: GCA_964390195.1. Classification (GTDB taxonomy): domain Bacteria; phylum Planctomycetota; class Planctomycetia; order Gemmatales; family Gemmataceae; genus JALHQU01. Next base: position 4,301 of record CAYMHO010000290.1, read on the forward strand.
TCTTCTCCTTCAGGTCGCCGGCGTCCTCGGCCTCCAGGGCTTTCGTGCTCGGCGTGACGACGCTCCCCTTCCCGTCCTCGCTGGTGACGTAGATCTTGCCGTTCACCAGCACCAGACTGGACGAGAAGCCGTTCCCCTTCAACTTCTCCTCCCAGTGGGCCTTGCCCGTCTTCGCGTCCAGGCAGCTCATCACCCCCTTGTCCGAGACGGTGTACAGTTCGTTGCCGACGGCGACGGACGTCGGCGTGTTCGGGGCGTGCTTCGGGTGCGTCCACTTGATGTGGGTGCTGGTGACGTCTCCTGTGCCGTTCGGGTCGATGGCCAGCAGTTGCGGCACGTCGTACCCGGTGGAGATCACAATCAGCCCGCCCGCCAACACCGGCCGGCAGATGCACGAGTACCCCACGGTCGGGTAGTTCGCCCGCCAGATTTCCTTGCCGTCGGCCACGGCGTAGGCGACGACGTGGTCCGCCGCCGGGCTGATGACCACCTTCTGCTTGTTCAGGTCGATCACCTGGGCGGTGGTGAACGAGAACTTCTTGGCCGACTTGGCGTTGTCGCGGTTCACCTTCCACGCTTCCTTGCCGGTGTCGGCGTGCAGGGCCAGGACGAACGGGTTGTCGGCCCCGTCGCAGGCGACGATCAGCTTGCCGTCGGCCAGCACCGGCGACCCGCCGCCGCCGTGGACCGGCTTGTACGGGTAATGCTGCGTGGCCCACACCTGCTTCCCTTTCAGGTCGTAGGCGGCGGTGCCCAGGTGGGCGAAGTGGAAGTACACCCGCTCGCCGTCCGTCACCGGGGACGGGCTCGCGTGGCTGTTCTTGCCGTGGATGTTCGGGGCCGACTTGGCCTCCTCGGTGAACACCAGTTCGTTCCAGTCGACCTTGCCCGTCGCGGCGTCGAGGCAGAGCGCCCGCAACTCGTAGTCCGGCTTCTTCTCATCCCCCTTCGGCACGGCGGTGGTCAGGTACAGCTTGCCCTTCAGTAGGATCGGCGACGACCACCCCTTTCCAGGGATCGGCGTCTTCCAGGCGACGTTCGTGTCCGGCCCCCACTTGTCCGGCACGGCCGGGCCGGTGTAGTGGCCGACGCCGTCCGGCCCGCGGAACTCTTTCCAGTCTGACGAGGCATCGGCACCGAGCAGGAACGCGGCGAGCAGCAGGTGGGTCATGGCGTCGGAGGGAGGTGGTGGTGGGGGTGGGACCGGCGCACCGGCGAGAAGACAGCTTACCACCCGACCGGGTGGGTGGTCTACCGACCGGCGGGGCAACTTTCTGGCCGAAATCTTCCCCGCGATCGCATTGCAACAGTTAGACTCACACCAGATGCCCGGAGACGCCACCATGAGCCGTCATCCTCTCGGTCTCGCGGCCCTCGTCGTTTGCGCCGCCGCGGTGGTCGCCGCCCCGGTGCCCAAACAGTTGAAGAAGGACGAGCGGGCCGCCCTCATCGGCGAGTGGGAGGAGCCGCCGGAGAAGAAGCGGATGTGGTGGTTCAAGGAGGACGGCACGGCCGGCGGCGGCGACTTGCCAGAGGCCAGCCGGCGGGGTATCTTCCGCATCGACGCGAGCACCACCCCGAAGCAACTCGACTGGTCCACCGACAACGGCAAGACGTGGCAACTCGGCCTCTTCACCATCGAGAACGATGTGCTGAAAGTGAACATGGGAAAGGACACCAAAGCCCCGCGGCCGGCCAACATGGAGGAAGTGGCCGAGACCTACTCGATCACCGCCACCCGCAAGAAGAACTGACACGGCTGTCAAGTTGACAGCGGGCCGTCCCGCCCCCACTTCCGCTGAAACCCCCTGCGATTCAGCCACTTGCGACCACCCGCCGGCGTTTGGCACGGCGGGTGCTTTTGCGCTCCGGCGTCGGACGGCACTGCCAGCAACCCGGCCCGAAAGCCTGAAGTCCCAGGCGTTCGCGGTCACAGCCGTCCACTTTTTCAACACCCATGTACGGAGCGAATGCCATGACTCACGCCACGGTCGCCCGCAACGGTTTCGGTCAACTCACCCCCATCGGCACCCTGTTCGAGCGGCTGCTCGACGGCGAATTCACCCCGGTGGTCAAGCCGACCCTTCCGCTCGCCGTGTGGCAGGACGACACCGCCATCCACGTCGAGATGGACGCCCCCGGCGTGACCGCCGACGGGGTGAGCGTGACCGTCCACAACCGCGAGCTGACCATTCAGCTCACCCGGTCCGGCGAGAAGCGGACGGACGGCATCGACACCCGCACCTTCGGCACCGTCGAGCAGCGGCTGAAGCTGCCGACGAGCGTGGACACCGGCAACGTGTCGGCCACGCTGTCGAACGGGGTTCTGAAGGTGAGCCTGCCGAAGAGCGAGGAGGCCAAGCCGCGGAAGGTCGAAGTGAAGGCGGGGTAAGTTAGTGCCTCGCGAGTGACACCGCGGTGTCACGCACCAGCCGCAGTTTCGGCTCCCAGGCGAAGTCGGTCGCCACCCGTCGGCGGCCGGCTTCGCCCAATTGCTTCGCCAGCTCGCGGTCGGCCGCCAGTTGAAGTAGTTTCGCCCGCAGTTCGTCCACATCGCCACACTTCACCACGAAGCCATCGACACCATCCCGCACCAGGTCGGCCGGCCCGCCGGCGCGGTACACCACCACCGGTTTGCCGTTCGCCCACGCCTCCAGCAACACCAGCCCGAATGAGTCCGTTCGGCTCGGCAAACAGAAGGCGTCGATGCCAGCGAAGAAATGGCGCTTGGCGGAATCGCTCAGCACGCCGAGACGGGTGACGTGCGCCTGGTGAGGGAACGACTGCCAGAATTGCAGGAAGTTGGGCATGGCCGGGCCGGCGAGGACGAGCCTGGTGTCTTCGCCGCGAGCGTGCGAGCGACCGACGTCAGCCGCTCGCACGCTCGCGGCGAATAGTGTCGCGCCCTTCACCAAATCCACCGTCCCCTTCTCGACACTGTTGTTCGCCAGGTGGCCGATCACAAAGTCCCCTTGCCCGACGCCCCAGGCGGCCCGTGCCTTCGCCCGATCCCCACCGGTGCATTCGGTCGCGTCCACCCCTAGCCCTTGCAGCACCAGTTTCGATTCCGGCACCCCGAGCTTCGCGGCCAGTTCGAACTCACTCGGCGTCTGCACGAAAAGTCGATCGGCCTGTCTCAGCAGCCATACCAGCGGCGGAGTCGTGTACCGCTTCCGAGTCACGTCGTGCCGGTCGCTCGGGTCGCCCAGGTGCAGGAACGGCGTGAGCAGGAACGGCACGTTTCGCCGCCGGGCCAAACGCAACCCGCACACCAGCGGGAAGCCATACGGGAAGGCGGTGGCGTGGACGGCGTCGAGCGGTCCAGAGTACCGGTGAACGTCACGCCACATGTCGGGCATGACCGGGTTGCTCGGCGAGGTGAGCAGTTGCCACGGACGAACCGGGAGGAGCGAGAGCGCCTTGAGGACGTACCGGCGGAGGGGAAAGGTGTGGGGGGTGTAACGGCGGATGAGTAGCCGCGAGCCGGAGGCGAGCGTGGCCGAGGCTGAAGCGCGCGCCACCCGCGCGCGGCTACAAGACCCCAAAACCCCCACCAACACCCC
>CAYMHO010000290.1:7873-8880 GCA_964390195.1 uncultured Fimbriiglobus sp.
GGTTTTTTGTCCCGGCGCGCGGGTGGTGCGCGCGACAACCCATGCCGGGGTCGCCGCGGGCTCGCGGCTACTCGACCACATCTCCGCCAGCTCCACCGCCGTGCTCGTCCACACCGTCACCGCATCGCCACTTCTCACGAAGTGCTCGCCCAGCCTGGCGAAATAGGCTTCCGCCCCGCCCACCGCCGGCGGATAGCGGTGAACGAAGTGGGCGACGTGTAGCGGCATGGGGGCAAATGATATACCATGCGGGAGGCCCGCCTTCACCCCTCACCCAACGGAGTGACCAGTTCCGAGATGATCCGCACCTCCAAGCTCGCCGAGTCCGTCAAGCCGTCCGCCACCCTCGCCGCCGGGGCGAAGGCGAAAGCGCTCAAGGCCGCCGGCGTCGACGTGTCCGACTTCAGCCTGGGCGAACCCGACTTCGACACGCCCAAGCACATCCAGACCGCCGCCAACGAGGCGATGGCGAAGGGGCACACGCACTATACCCCGGCGGGCGGGACGGCGGAGTTGAAGGCGGCCATCGCCGGCTGGTACGGCCGCACCTACGGGTTGGAGGCGAAGGGCGAGAACGTGATCGTCAGCAACGGGGCGAAGCACAGCATCCACACGGCCCTGGCGGCGGCCGTTGGACCGGGCGACGAGGTCATCATCCCGACGCCGTACTGGGTGAGCTATTCCGACCTGGTGACGATGACCGGGGCGGCGGCGGTGCTGGTGCCGACCACCCTCGCGAGCGGGTTCAAGATGACCCCGACCCAACTGAAGGCCGCGATCACCCCGAAGACGCGGGTGCTGATGCTCAACTCGCCCTGCAACCCGACCGGCACGGTGTACACGAAGGCCGAACTGGAAGCGCTCGCCGACACCTTTCTGGAGAACAGTGACGGGGCCATCCTGAGCGACGAGATTTACGAGCAACTGGTATACGGCGACGCCACGGCGACGTGCGTGGCCACCCTCCGCCCGCAGTTGAAGGACCGCACCATCACCATCAGCGGGGC
>CAYMHO010000291.1:0-8834 GCA_964390195.1 uncultured Fimbriiglobus sp.
CCCCCAGAAACCACTTGCGTCACGCCCCGCCCGTTGAAACTACTGGGAAGCGTGATGCCGGGCAACGGTCACGCTGAAGCGTGAACTCCAACCCCGCGCCCCCTCGGCCACTGACTCATGGCAACCGTCTGAAAACCCGCCCGCGGTGCGTGCGGCGACTCTCCGGTCGCGATGCTATGATGGACGGTGTGAGCGACCCCCTCGACCCGTTCGCCGCGCTGCCCCCGGACCGCCCGTGGGTGCCCCCGGAATATGCCACCCCGGAGGGCATCGTCGGCGTCGGCGGGGAACTCGCCCCCGACGTCCTGCTGAACGCTTACCGGGCCGGTGTGTTCCCCTGGTTCAACGACGGCGACCCGGTCATCTGGTGGTCGCCCGACCCCCGCGGGGTCATCCCGCTCGACACCTTCCACGTCCCCCGCCGCCTCGCCGCCACCATCCGCCAGAACAAGTTCCGCGTGACGACCGACACCCGGTTCGCCGAGGTGATGCGGGCGTGCGCCGACAACCGCCCCGAGGGCACCTGGGTGACGGACGAGATGGTGACGGCGTACACCCTGCTGCACAAGTTCGGGCACGCGCACAGCCTGGAGGTGTGGCTGGGCGACGACCTGGTCGGCGGCATCTACGGGGTGAGCGTCGGCGGGCTGTTCGCCGGGGAGAGCATGTTCCACCGGGCGCGGGACGCGTCGAAGGTGGCACTGGTGGCGCTGCTCACGCGGTTGCGGGACCGCGGGTTCGTGCTGTTCGACACGCAGATCGTGAACGACCACACGGCCCAGTTCGGGGCGGTGGACGTGTCGCGGGCGGAGTACCTGCGGCGGCTGCGGCGGGCGGTGGCGGCGGACGTGACGTTCGGTTAGAACCGCGACCGGCCGGGAGCAGGCGGACGACCCAATCCCTCCGGGCGGTGCCAGCCACCCGCCGCGGAGCGGCGGCAGACGTTAGCCAGGGGTGGAGCGAGCGAAGCGAGCGGAACCCCTGGTCCCGGTGCGTGAAAGGGGCAAGCCCCGGAGGGGCGACAGATCGCGTCTGTCGCCCCTCCGGGGCTTGTTCAATTGTTGCCTGCGTGTCCAGGGGTTTCGTCGCTCGCCTGCGGCTCGCCCCTCCACCCCTGGCTAACGTCTGCCGCCGCTCCGCGGCTGACCCGGCCCGAGTGTCAGAGGCCGCCTCGGCTCGCCGAACCTACCCGCACCTCACTTCTTGTCGCCCTTCGGCTCGTCCTTCTTCTTCGGCTCGTCCTTCTTGTCGTCCTTGCTCACCTGCTCCTTCTTCGGGAGCGGGTGCTTGCCGGCCTTCAGTTCGGTGAACACGGTGGTGATGGCGTCGCCCGGCAGGGCCCACGACTCCACCCGCCCGGCGCGGGCGATGTTGATGCCGAGCACGTTCCCCTCCAGGTCGACCAGCGGGCCGCCGCACTGCGAGGGGGCGAGAACGGTGTCGTGCTGGATCACCTTGCTGAACCCGCCGCGGCGGTCGGACAGGCTGCTGCCCATGCTGTTCTGCAGCGCCCCGCGGTCCATCATGGCCGGCGGGACGGTCTGGATCTTGAACGTCAGCTCCTCGTCCCCGTCCTTCCCCTTCCGCTTCACCCGCACGCTCAGCACCTCGCCCGGGCGGGTGGTGTTCATCACGTCGAAGATCTCGTCCCGGTTCTTCACCGGCTTGTCATTCAGCCCGATGATGGCGTCCCCCGACTTCATCCCGGCCTTCTTGGCGAACTCGTTCTGCACCTTGTCCACCCGTGTGTTGGTCGGGTCGGTGGCCGACTCGAACAGGATGCCCAGGTACCCGCGGTTGGCGTTCTCGATGCGGCTCTCGGGCAGGTACAACTGGCGGCTGCCCGAGCTGACCACCCCGACGGCGACCGCCTCGATGTTGTCCGCCTCGCCGCTCTTGCTGTTGTCCTTCCACCCCGGCGCGGCCACCCAGTTGCCCGGCTCGGCCTGCTTCGGGTCGGCGAACTTGACGGCCGTCAGCACCTCGGCGTCCACCTTCAGCAGCATCAGGTCGGACGCCGCGTGGTACCCCTTCACCTCCACGTCGAACACCGACCCGTCCCGCAGGACGACGGTCAGCTCCGGCCGCGGCTTGCCGTCCTTGGCGAACACCTCACTCCCCTTGGTGAGGATGAACCCGTCCTTGCTCACCACCGTGCCGAGGATCAGGTCCTTCTTGTTCGACTGCACGCGGACGGTGGCGTCGGCGGCGGCGGCCGCCGCCGACTCGAACAGCTTGGGCAACAGCCTCTTGCCCTTGTCGGCGTCGGCCGCCGGCAGCGGGGCGGCGGCGAGCAACAGGGCGAACAGCGGGGCGAGTGTGCGGCGGGTCATGGGTGATTGGTGGGTCGGTGGGGGTGGGGCGGGGGTGGGGTCACTTCTTGGTCTTGTCGGCCAGCTTCACGTCGAACGTCAGGGCGGAGCCGTCGCGGTCCACCTCCACCTTCACCGTCTCGCCCGCCTTGTACGACGGCATCATCTGGGTCAGGTCCTCGGCCGACTTCACCGCGTGCCCGTTGAACTTGACGATCACGTCACCCGCTTCCAACCCGGCCTTCTCCGCCGCCCCTTTGCCCTCCTTCATCGCGGTCAGTTCCTCGATGCGGGCGGCCTTCGCCTTCTTGTCGAACGCCACGTTCAGCGTGGCGGTGGCGGTCGACTCCGGGTTCGACCCGCGGCGGTAGTACAGGATGTCCCCGCGGGCCATGCGGTCCCACTCGTCCTTGAACTTCTCCGTCGGCACGTGCCGGTTCTGGTCGAGCGTCTCGCCGATCTCGCTGTGGATGCCCACCACCTTGCCGTCCAGGTCGAACAGCGGGCCGCCGCTGTCCCCGCCCACCAGGGTGCCGTCGGTGCACACCAGGTCGTTGCGGCGGAACGGCGGGCTGGCCTTGTCGAAGCTGACGATCCGCCCGGTCCGCACCGGCGGCGGGCGGTCCGTCTTCGGCCCGCCGGGGTGCCCCATGCTGACGATCCACTGCCCCTTCTTCAGGTCGGCCGACGGGCCGACCTCGGCGAACGGCCACTTGCCGTCCTTCGCGCCGGGGTAGTCCTTCGGCGGCGCGTCGGTGATCTTCGCCATCCCGCTGTCGTTCAGCGAGTTCAGCCCGAGCGAGATGCCCTTCACCCGCCGGCCGTCGGACAGCTCGAACACCACCGGGTCCCGCGGGCGGCCGATCACGTGGGCGGCGGTCAGTACCAGCCCGTCGGCGGACACGATCACCCCGCTGCCGGCGCTCCCGCCCCCCGCCCCGGTCATGAGCAGGGCGACGGTGACGGGCAACGACTTCTGGTAGACGGTCTTCACTTTGCCCTGGAGGGCCTTCAGTTCGTCCACCGACTCCGGGGAGGTGACGCGGGCGGTCTCCCACGCGAACCCGGAGGTGGTGGCGGAGGTCTTCGAGGGTGGGGTGACGGGCGGGTCGGCCGCCACGGCCACGACCGGGGCGGCCATCGCCGCCGCCAGACCCAAACCCAGCAGGCGCAGTCTCATCGGTGTGGAACTCCCTCTCGGAGGGTGGCCGGAGGGCGCAGCGCGGCCCTCCCGGCTTCCCGTCATCTTCATACATTGCCGCGCCGCCGGGGCGGACGCAAGCGCCGATCGCCCGGTGAGAGGGTTTTCACCCCCCCACAGGGCCTATCCAATCGTATGCCGCGGACCGGACAATCGGGTAAGGCAAACGGGGCAAAACCGCCCCCGCCGGCCGTCCGCTATAATCGCCGGCACCCGCCGCGAGCCACCCGCGATGACCATCGTCAAGTGCCCGAACCCGTCCTGCCCGTTCCAGTTCGACGCCGCACTCGTCCCGCCGGGGGCGGTCATCGCCTGCCCGCAGTGCCGGCTGCAGTTCCAACTGCCGCAGGCGGCCGCCGACCCGCCGCCCCCGCCCGCCGCGGACGAACCCGAGTTCCTCCAACCCGAAGAGCCGGCAGCGGACGTACCCCCTGAGCGAACCGAACGGCGGCGGGAGGGTGGCCGCGGGGAGAAACCGAAACCCGCCCCGGCCGCCCGCCGGCGGGGCACCACCCCCGCCGACCCCGACGCCCGGCCCCCGCGGAAGGGTAACGCGGCCGCCCTCATCGCCGTCGTGGTGGTCGGGTTCGTGTTCATCTGCGGGGGCGGGTCGGTCGGCCTGCTGTTCCTGTTCGGCGCGTTCAAGAAGCCGGCGGCGAACACCAGCCCTTACACATACCCCGAATACACCCTCTCCTATCAGGGGCCGGGCGACGGGTGGGAAGAAGACCGCGGCACCCGCGACCACCTGAAGATGAACCTGGCTTGCTTCAAGCGGACCGCCCCGGAGGGGTACATCGCGGTGCGGGCGGTGAAGACCGAAGGGGCGGCGTCGAAGGCCGACCTGTTCCCGGCCGTGCGGGAGCTGCTGAACAACAAGGACAACTTCGAGGACGTGGACGAGGAACTGACCCCGACGGAGGCCAAGTTCCTCGGCGGCACGGCCGAGAAGTACGAGTTCCTCGGGGTGTACAAGAAGACCGACACCGGCTGCCGCGGGGAGGTGTACGCGGTGGCCGTCGGCACCCTGAAGGTGTGGGTGTATTGCTGGGCCGAGCGGGACCGGTTCGCCGAACTGGCCCCGGCGTTCGAGCAGTTCCGGGCCGGGTTCAAGGTGGAGTCGAAGGCCGGGGAGACGAAGATCCAGCGGCAGGTGAAGGACTTCCGCACCCCCGCCGGGCTGTACCAACTGACCGACGCCGAAGGCCTGTGGCAAGAGCAGAAGGACCCGAAATCGCAGGACCCGGAGGGCGACCTGTGGCTGGCCGGGTCGCAGCGGTCGGCGGCGACCGGGCGGACCGACCCGAAGCCGTCGGCGAACCTGATCGTCGCCCGCCTGAAGCCGGACGGGGAGGCCAACGCGCAAGCGAAGAAGCACATCCTGGAGCAGTTCAACTACGGGGCCGGGGACGTGCTGAATGACCTGGCGGGCGACCCGCTCGGGGACGCCCCCGCCAGCGGGCCGGTGGCGGCGTCGGCGGAGGTGGTGCGGTTCACCAAGAAGGACCCGAACACGACCGGCAGCGCGGACAAGCTGATCGTGTACAAGGTGGTCGACGCCGGCGGCGAGCGGGTGGTGGCCTACGCCTCCTGCCACCCGAAGCAGGCGAGCTACTGGGAGCAGCGGCTGATGCTGCTCGTCGGCACCCTGAAGGGGCTGAAGTAGATCGGGCGAACAGCGCGGCGTGAGTCCGCCAGTCCAACACACCGGCGGACTCACGCCGCGCCGTTCGCCTACTTCTCCGCCCGCGGCGGGGGCAGCGCTTCCTTCTTCGCCGCCAGGTACTTGGACCGCATGGCGGTGTACTTCTTCACCTCGTCGGGTCTGTCGGTGGCGGTGTACAGGGCGATGAGCCGGTCCAGTGCCTCGGGAATACGAGTCTCGCCGGCTTTCGGGATGGTCTTCTCCCGCTCCTTCATGCCCTCGTAGCCCGTCACCAGCAGCGGCTCGGCGTCCTTGTACTTCTTCTGCCCGAGCAGCGCCCACCCGAGCATCACCTGCGTGTTGAACGTGCTCCACACATCCGGTTCCTTCTGCTCCCGGATGGTCAAGCATTCGCGGAGCATCTCTTCGGCGACGACAAACTGGTCACACTCGAGTAACTTCAGTGACCCCAGGGCGAGTAGGCCGGCGACCCCCGGGTGGTCATTGGGGAGTCGTTTTCGCTGGGCGGCTATGTACTCCTTCAGCAACGGTGCCGCCTTATCCCCTTGCTTGGCCGCACAGTACGCCACGCCCAGGCTGTTCATGGTGTCGAGGGTATCGGGGTGGTCGGGGCCAAGTTTCGCCTTTCTCAGCTTGAGGCACTCCTCGTGGAGTGGCAGGGCTTTCCCCAACCGCCCTGCGTCCTGGTAGCTGACCGCCAGGTTGTTCAGGCTCATGAGGGTGTGTGGGTGGTCGCGGCCGAGTTTCTCCGTCCGCACATTCAGTGCCTCCTCCAACAACAACAGGGCTTTCTCCAACTGGCCTGCGTCCCGATAGCTGACCGCCAGGTTGTTCAGGCTCATGAGGGTGTGCGAGTTTTCGCGGCCGAGTTTCGCCACCCGTAACTTGTAGCACTCCTCGAACAGTGGCAGGGCATTGTCCTTCTGGCCAACGGCCCGGTAGCTGAGCGCCAGATAGTTCATGGTGGTGAGGGTGTCGGGGTGGTCGCGGCCGACCTTCGTCACCCGCAGCTTGTAGCACTCCTCGTACAGTGGCAGGGCCCGTTCCAGTTTGCCGGCCGCCCGGTAGCAATCCGCCAGGTTGTTCATGGTGGTGAGCGTGTGGGGGTGATCGCGGCCGACCTTCGCGGTTTGCAGCTTGAGCGCGTCTTCGAACAGCGGCAGGGCCTTCCCCTGCTTGCCGGCGTCCCGGTAGCCCAGCGCCAGGTTGTTCATGCTGTTTAGGGTGTGGGGGTGATCGCGACCGAGCTTGGTCGACCTCAACTTGAGTGACTCCTCAAGCAGCGGCAGGGCGTCGTCCAGCTTGCCAGCAGCCCGGTAGCAGTCCGCCAGATTTCCCATACAGGTGAGGGTGTCCGGGTGGTCACGACCGAACTTGGCTTTCATCCGCTTGAAGCACTCTTCGAATAGCAGCAGCGCCTGTTCCGGCTTGTCATCGCTCTGGTAGCCCAGCGCCAGGTTGTTCATGCAGTTGAGGGTGTCGGTGTGGTCGCGGCCGAACTTCGCCGTAAACAACTTGAGCGCCTCCTCGAATAGCGACTGGGCTTTATCCAGCTCGCCGGAGTCACGATACCCCGTCGCCAGGCTGTTCATACTGATGAGGGTGTCACGGTGGTCGGGGCCGAGCTTCGCCTTACGCTGCTTGAAGCACTTCTCGAATACCGGTAGGGCTTTGTCCAGGTTGCCGGCATCCCTGTAGGCCAGCGCCAGGTTGTTCAAGGTGGTGAGTGTGTCCTTGTGGTCCGGACCCAGTTTGGCATTACTCAGCTTGAGCGACTCTTCGAAAAGCCGTATCGCCTGGTTCAGCTTGCCGGTGTAGTGGTACGTTATTGCCAGGCTGTTCCTGCTGTGGAGGGTGTCGGGGTGGTCTGGCCCGAGTTTGGCCGTCTGCAACTTGATCGCCTCCTCGAACAACCCGAGGGCCTGGTCCGGTTCGCCGGCATCCTGGTAGCCTTCCGCCAGATCGCGTAAGATGGCGAGGGTGTTCGGGTGGTACGGGCCAACCGTTCGGAGTCGGGACTGATAGGCGGCTTCCAGCAGCCGGAGACGGTCGGCCGACTTATTGCCCAGGTCCGCGTACGTGGACATCAGAATCTCTCGCAGACCTTCCACCGCCGGATCGTCCACCGGCAGGTGACGCTCCGCTCGTTTCAGTAGCACTTCGAACAGCTCGCTTGCCTGACGTGTCTGCCCCATCCCGTGCAAGGCGAACGCCCGCCACGACTCCACGACCAGCGTCCGCCGGTCGTTCGCGCCGAACCGCCGGGCGAACTCCGCGCCGAGTCGTTCCACCCGCTTCACCAAGGCTGAAAACTGTAGGGCAAGCAGGACCGTGTCCGCCCCGTTCGGTTCGAACTGAGGGTAGACGAACGAGTGGGGGTTCGCCCTCTCGGCCACCCGGCCCAGGATGGCGTCAATCCCCTCCAGGGCTGGGTGTCGGGCGCGATCTTCCGGGTCGTCCGGCAGTTCGGCCAGTTGTCTTTCGAGCGATTCGCCGAGGGTAGTCATCACCCGGGCGGCGTCCCGCAACCGGGAGGCGGCCAGGTAAGCGAAGGCGAGGTTCGTCCGCCCGGCGAAAGTGGCTGGGTGGTCGGGCCCCAGGTGCTTCTCCCGGATCGCCTGGGCGGCCTCGACGAACCGCACCGCCTGGCCGAATTCCTTGATGCCTTCGTACGTCTCGCCGATCGTCTCCAGCACTTCCGCCTGCACTTGCGGTTGGCCCGGGAACGCCTGTTCGATCCGGTCTGGGCCGAGTTCCTGGGCCGCCCGGTCGAGCACCGCTCTCACGGTCAGGTCCTGTTGTGGTCCGGGGGCGTCCGCCGCCGGACGCTTCCCGCCGAATGCCCACCGCCCATGCTCGTACGGGTTCGCCTGACGGAGCAACTTGTTCTTCATCACGTCCCGCACGGTGAGCGCGATCGTCTTTTCCCGTTCAGCCACCTGCTTCGCCTGCTCCTCCTTCTTCAGGGCCACGTCTTTCGCGTCCCGCTCGGTGCGGGCTTGTTCGGCGTTGGCATTCGCCTGATCCTCGTTCCGCTTCGACTGGACCTCCGCCCCCATCGCCCGGAACATTTGCCACAGGCTGACCGAGGTGCCGGCCAGCAGCACGGCGGCGATGACTCCGCCGGCCCAGGTGAGCGCCCGTTGCCGCTTGCGGGTTTCGGCCGCTCGCGTTTCGGCTTTCGCCTTGTCCGTCTCGGCTTCTTTCAAGCGGGCTTCGACACCCGCCCGGTACGCCCGCACCTCGTCCGCCACCACCCGGCCGTCGGTGGGGCGGGAGTAGCGGTCGGCCGACAGACAGCGTTTGGCGATGGCGAGCAGGTCGGCGTCCGCCCCGCACGCATCCAGGCGGGTGAACACGTCGGCCAGGTCGGCCGCCGCCGCCTTCTGAATGGTCTCCGCCACCGAGTTGCCGACGAAGGCCGGCTTGCCGGTCAGGATGGCCGCCAGGGTGGCACCGAGGGCGAACACGTCGGCGCGGGCGTCGAGCGGTTCGGCCCGCGCCTGCTCCGGGGCCATGTAGCCGGGCGTGCCGAGGACGGCGCCGGCGCGGGTGAGGTCGGCGTCCGGCGAACGGCGGGGCCGGGGTGCCCCCGGGGCGTGCCGGACCCGCCGACCCACCGCCCCCCCGGGGCCCCGGTGCGTGGCCCCCCCCC
>CAYMHO010000292.1:0-1575 GCA_964390195.1 uncultured Fimbriiglobus sp.
CCCCGCCCGTCACGAAGATGTGTTTCGCCATGTCGTGAGCGACTCCCGGAAAAGATCCTTTCTATCGAGCCGAGCGAAGAAGAGAACGGCACGCGGACGACGCGAATCTCAGCGCGGGTCAACGCGGATCAGAACAGAGAATAGTCTGTCTTCAATCCGTGTTCATCCGCGCCGAAATCCACCTCATCCGCGTGCGACTTCCCGCACCCCTGCCACGAACGCCGCGTAGTCCTCGGGGGTGTCCACCCCGCGGTGGGCGGTCGGGATCACGCCCACCTGGATGGGAATGCCGTGGGCGAGCGCCCGCAGTTGCTCCAGCTTTTCGAGCTGTTCGAGCGGGTGCGGCGGGGTGGCCGCGAGCTTCAGCAGGACGTCGCGGCGGTAGGCGTACACGCCCAGGTGGTGGAGGAACTGGTCCGACGGGATGGCCGGCTCGGCGTCTCGCGCGAACGGGATCGGGCTGCGGCTGAAGTACAAGGCTCGCCCACCGGCGGCCCGCACCGCCTTCACCACGTTCGGGCTGTGGAAGTCGGCGAGCGACTTGACCGGCGTGGCGAGCGTGGACATGCCGGCACCGGGGTCGTCGGACAACATCTTCAGCAGGAGTTGCACGCCGGCCGGGTCGAACTGCGGTTCGTCGCCTTGCATATTGACGATGACGTCGGCCTTCAGGTTGGCCGCCACCTCGGCGATGCGGTCGGTGCCACTCGGGTGGTCACCGCGGGTCATCACCGCCTGCCCGCCGAACGCCCGCACCGCGTCCAGAATTCGGATGTCGTCGGTGGCCACGACCACCGGCCCGACCGCCGCCTGCACCGCCCGCTCGTACACGTGCTGCACCAGGAACTTGCCGGTGGCGTTGAGCAGCGGCTTGCCCGGCAGGCGGGTGGACGCGAACCGGGCGGGGATGACGACGGCGGCGGTCATGGGAGTGCCATCCTGGCGAGCCGGGTCAGTGCTTCCCGTTCGTGTGGACGCCACTCCCGACGAGGGCGTCGTACAGCTTCCGCAGCCGCTTGTGGGCGTCGGTGGTGCCCTTGCTGAGCGACTTCAGGTCGGCCACCGAAAGGAGCGGGTCGGGGGCGGGCAGTTTGGCGCGGGCGTCGTCCAGGTCTTCGAGCAGGCGGTACGAGTCGCGGTCCGCGGACAGTTGCACCCCGCGGTCGCGGAGCAGCTTCAGGTCGCGGTAGAACCCCCGCACGTCCAGGTGCAGTTTGGCCAGCAGCGCCTCACGGGTGCGGGCGGTTTTGGCGATCAGTTTGAGCAGACGGGCCAGCCGGGAGGCGCGCTCCAGGGTGACGGACGTCGTGGCGGGTGAGTCGGTTTTCGACCGGCCCATGCTGCCTCCTGCCGGCGGGCGGGGGAGAGGGCGAGGCCTCCATGCCGGGCGCTGTAGGCGGGGGATCCGCTCCCCGCATGAGGCCGCCGGCGGGTCCGTTCGCGGGCGGTGTGATAGGGCAAGATCGTAGGCGGATGAGCAGGGGAAAGCAAGCGGTCGGGAGGGGAGAATTCCTCGCCCGCTCAGAAGTGACAGCGGGGTGTCAGTGGGTTTGCCGGTCATCTTCACGGCGAGCG
>CAYMHO010000292.1:1675-3012 GCA_964390195.1 uncultured Fimbriiglobus sp.
CACGGCGAGCGACCCCAGCCCGCGGACGATCACCTCGTCGCCGCACACGGCCAGGTGTGCCCACGCGTCCCCGCCGCCCACCGCCGCCTCGCCCAGCACCTCGAACTCCTTCGGGCTGGCCTTGAACAAGATCAACTTGCCCTTGCTGTCCAACGCCAGGACGCGGTCGCCGTTGGCCACCAGGCTGCAGTAGTCGCTGTACCCCTTTTCGCTCCGCCACGCCTGCTTGCCGGTGGCCACCTCCACGCACGTCATCTTCCGGTCTTTGCCCAGGAAGTAGGCGTGCCCGCCGACCACAACCGGGGTGCACATGTGCCCCTCGTACTTCAAGCTCCACCCGTCCACCGCCTTGTACTTGCCGCCGTCGGACGCGACGGTGAACCCCTGCGTGTTCCCGCCGTAGGTGCTGGTGAACACCGTGTCCCCCTCGACGACCGGGGTGAGGATGTTCATCCCGCGGAACGAGGGGATGTCCCGCTTCCACAACTCCGTCCCCTTCTCCACGTCCACCCCGGCGAGGGCGGTGCGGGTCTGCACCACCAGTTGCTCGCCGCCGGCCAGCTTCGTCTTCACCGGGCTGCTGAACGCCCCGCCCATCATCCCGCCCGTCTCTTTCAGCGCCCGCCACTGCTCCTTGCCGGACGTCTTGTCCAGCTTCACCACCCCGCCGTCCGCCTGAAAGTAGACGTACTGGTCGTCCACCAGCGGGGAGCAGACCGTGCCGAAGGTGGGCACCGCCGCCTTGAACTCCTTCACGCAGTCGTACCGCCAGACCTCCTTGCCGGTCGCCGCGTTCAGGCAGACCAGCACGTCGCGGATGCCGGCCACGTACAGCCGCTCGCCGTCGAACGCCGGGGTCGCTCGAATCCAACTGCCGTTCTTCGCGGCGAAGAACGGCACGGTGGTCGAGCCTTCCCACTTCACCTCCCACACCAACTTGCCGGTCGCCCGGTCGTAGGCCGTCACCCGCTCGTCCTTCTTGTCCACCGTCTCGGTGGTGAACACCTTGTCGGCGGAGACGATCGGCCCGGAGTAGCTCGGCCCGAGCTTGTCCGCCTCCCACCTCTTGGTGAGCGCCTTGTCGTCCAGCTTCTCCGGCCAAGCGGGGGAGCCTTTGGCGACGAACCCGTCGCGGGTCGGGCCGCGCCACTGCGGCCAGGCGGCGGCCTCGGGTTTCGGGGCGGACAGGGCGAGGGCGAGCAGGAGGGCGGGGGTCATGGGGCACCTCATGGTGAACCGGCGGGGGGGGGGCGCCGGGGGGGGGGGGCGCCCCGCCGCCCCCCCCCCCCCGGGGGCCGGGGGGGGGGCCCCGTGGGGGGGGGGGGGTGGGGGGGGCG
>CAYMHO010000292.1:3022-8834 GCA_964390195.1 uncultured Fimbriiglobus sp.
CCGGGGGGTCCCCCGCGGGTGGGTTACCCCCCCCGGGCGCCCCCCGCCGCCGGTTCACCGGGAATGAGAACTACTTGGTGGACGGTGTCAGGGCCTTCCGCAGCTTGTCGAGCGCACTCGCCTGCACCTGCCGCACCCGCTCCTTCGACAGCCCGAGCGCCTTGCCCACCTTCTCCAGCGTCTGCTCGGCGGGGTTTTCGTGCAGGGTGTAGCGGTGGGCCAGGATCAGTTTCTCCCGCTCGTTCAGTAGCGGGTGGTCGTCCCGCAGGAACTCCTCGATCGGGATCTGGGCGGCCCCGCCGGCGTCGGCCGGCAGGCGGTTGCGGGGTTCGCCGTCGGGCAGCGCTTCGAGCGGGATGGAGCGGGTGAGCCAGTCGGTGCCGGCCCGCTGACTCAACCGCGAGAGCGCCCGCACCAGGCAGGTGTAGGCGTAGGTGCTGAACCGGATGCCGAGCCACGGGTTGAACGCGGCGACCGCCTGGATGAGGACGATGTGGCAGTCGCCGATCAGGTCCTCGGCCCGGCTGCTCGCGGCCATGCGGCGACGGACGGCCCGGTAGATGAGCTTGCGGTTGCCCAGCACAATCCGGTCGCGGAGGGTGTGGTAGGCGGTCGTCCAGCGGGCCAGTTCGGCCGGGGTGCGGGCGAGGTGCATGCGGTGGGCGGCGTAGTGCATCCGCTTGGCGTGGTCGCGGGTCACTTCGTCCGGCATGTACCCGGTGTCGTAGTCGATCGGGTTCTCGGTGAGCGGGGCGGGGTCGTACTCCTGCTTGGCGGTCCGGTCGGCGAAGGACGGGTGCCGAAGGTAGCCCGGAAGTGTCCCGTCCCGGCTGGTGCGTGTGATAGCCGGCTCGGTCGCGACGCTCATGACGCGTCCTCGGGGTTGTAGTGTTCGGACTGCCGTGCGGAAAAAAGTCCAAATCGTCCGCGATTCTTCCCGATCTGACTCGTACAGTACACTATCGGTATTGGGCGTCCAGTCCAAAAACGTCCAAAACGACCTTTTCGCACGAATCGTCCGAGATACGGTATCATTCCGTCAGAGGTGACGTGCCTTTCATCGAAGTGGGCCGTGATTCCCACCGCGAATGTGGTGCCGAAGGAAGTGGAGAGCCTACCGTAGGTTGAGAAGATCTCCTGTCGCAGCGGGTGTGCTGCCGTATTGGGCCGAAACGATGGAACAGTATCAACCGCCACCCGACGTCGAAGGCCTGAGCGAGAGGCGTTACGTCAGCACGGCCCAGGTGGCCCAGGCCCTCGGGGTGAGCGTGACGACGGTGAAACGGTGGGTGGACGACCGCGTGTTGCCGGCCCACCGCACCCCCGGCGGGCACCGCAAGTTGCTCATGGCGGACGTGTTGCGGTTGGTGCGGGCGGGGAACCTGCCGCAATCCGACCTGACGAAACTGTTGCCGAGGGCGGCTCAGGAAACCCTCGACCCGGCCGACACACTCCGGCATCTGAGCGCGGCCGTCGTCGCCGGCGACGCCGAGCTGATCCGCACCATCGTGATCGGGGCGTACCAGAGCGGCATGTCGGTGGCCGTTCTGGCCGATAAAGTCGTTTCGCCGGCCATGCAGCAAATCGGGCACGACTGGGAGGTCGGGCGGCTGGCCGTCCTACAGGAGCATCGGGTGTCGCAGGCGCTGATGGCCGCGATGTACGAGTTGCGTGCCCACCTGCGGGTGAACGCCGAGGCCGACCGCCCGGTGGCCGTCGGCGGGGCGCCCGAACACGACCACTCCGCCCTGCCCAGCCTGATGGCCAAACTCACCCTGCTCGACGCCGGGTGGGAGGCGGTCAACCTCGGCCCGCACACCCCCACGTTCGCCCTCCGCGGGGCGATCGACGACCTGAAGCCGCAACTGGTGTGGGTGTCGGTCACCCACCTCCAGGACCCGGACCAGTTCGTCGCCGACTTCAACGAACTGTCCGAGTACGCCGAACAGAAGCAGGTGGCGATCGCGGTCGGCGGGCGGGGGCTGACCCAGGGCATCCGCGAGCGGCTGCGGTACACCACCTTCGGCGACGGGTTCGGCCAGTTGCTCGCCTTCGCCAAGACTCTCCACCACCGCCGCCAACGGCCGAAGCGGGGTCGCCCGGCGAGGGCGGAAGCGAACGACGAGCCGGGGGCGTGAGCGGCCGGAGGGGATGCCCTCCGTTCGCTCACGCCCCCGGCTCGTCACCGTCCGTGTCTACCGCTCCTCGACGATCGTCACCCCGATCTGCCGCCACAACTGCGCGGTCAGCTTGTCCACCTCGGCCTTGGTCGACTGGTCGGCCAGCTTGTTGCGGATCTCGGTCTGCAGTTTCTCGTCCAGTTGGCGGACGCCGGCCACCTCCCGTTCCAGCACGCGGATGACGTGGAACCCGTTCTCCGACGGCAGCACCCCGCTGAAGTTGCCCGGCTTGATGTCCCAGATGACCTTTTCCAGTTCGGGCGGCTGGATCTCGCCCCGCTTCTCGCCCACCCCGGCCCCGCCCCCCAGCACGCTGTCCCCGTGCCCGTGCTCCATCCCCAGTTTGACGAAGTCGGCCCCGCCCCGGGCGGCGGGGACCCGCGCCTCCGCCCGCGTCTTGGCGGCGTCAGCCGTGTCGAACCGGGCGGTGCTCACGAACAGGTGCTGGAACTTCACCTTGTCCTCCGACTTGTACTCGTCGGCGTGGCGGGTGTAGTAGTCCTGCACCTGGGCGAGGGTGGGCGTGCCGCTCTTGTCCTTCAGGATGGTGTTCAGGAACATGCTCATGAGCGCCTGCCGCTCGATCTGCCGGCGGAACAGCTTGAAGTCCATCCCCTGCTCGGCCAGTTTGGCGGCCAGTTCCGCGTCCGACTTGATGTTGAACGCCTGCCGCCGCATCCGCAGTTGGCCGTCGGCCATCTTGCCCGCCTGCTCCCACAGCTCGGGCAGGGCGCCCGGGTTGTTCTTCTTCACCCGCCCGAGGAACTCGGTCAGGATGAGCTCGCGGTCGATCAGCTTCTTCAGCTCCTCCTTGTACACCTCCTTCTCCTTCTTCACCCGCTCGTCCCCCTTCAGCATCAGGTAGTCCATCGCCCGCTGCTTCATCATCATGGACACTTCTTCGTCGCTGATGAAGTTGTCGGTGCCGACGGTGGCGATCGGGCGGACGGCCGAACTGGCCGTGTCGGCGGCCGGCTTGGCGTCGGACGCCGACACCGGGGTGACGGCCCCCGGCGGGGTGGGGGCGGCGGCATCGGCCGGCACCACCGCCGCCGGCGGACGGGCCGGCACGGGCAGCGTCGGCTTCTCGACCGGCGGGAGGGTGGACGGCGCGCGAGGGCCGTCGGGCGATTGCGCGCGGCGGACCGGTAGCGACGGGTCGGCGAACGAGTCGTCGACCTGCCGGTCCGCTTCCTGGCCGAGCATTCCGCACCCCGTGCCGCTCAGGGCGACAAGCAGGGAGGCGGCCAGCAGCCGCCGGCGGAGGAGGGCGTCCATGCCCGGTCTCCCGTCCGTGAGTGTGTAGAGATTCGACCGGGGGTATAGCGTGTGCGGCGGCGGGTGCAAGTCCGACGTGAAGGAATCGCCGCCGGCGGTCGCGGTTGATTCGCCCGCCGGGCGTGGTATCCGACGCGGTCATCGCCCACGCCGCACGCCCGCGGCGAGACCCGCCGAGACCCCCTGATGATCGCACGCGGTCTGTCCGCCCTGTTGCTCGCCGCCGCCGTCGCCGCCGCCCAGCCGGGCGGGGGCGGGTTCGCCCCGCCGAGCAGCCTGAAGCCGCCCCCGCCGCCCAGCTTCGACCCGCCGAAGGTGGTGCTCGAACCGCCGCCGGCGGTGGTGGACGGGGGCGGCCTGCTGCCGTCCGAGCGGCCGGTCAAACTGTGGAGCGGGGGCGGGGAGATCGGCCTGAACGGGGCCGAGGGGAACAGCCGGCTGTTCACCCTCCGTACCGGCTTCCACGCCCAGCGGAAGGCCGACACCAACCTGCTCGTCACCGACTTCCTGTACACCTACGCCAAACAGAACGGCAAGCTGACCCAGAACCAGGCGCTGTTCAACGCCCGCGACGAGATCCTCTTCCCCGGCTCGCGGTGGTCGCTGTTCGCCGCCACCAACATCGAGTACGACGACCTGCGGGCGTACGACTTCCTGGTCGGGGTGTACGGCGGGGCCGGGTACCAGGTGGTCCAGACGGCCGCGACCGACTGGCGGGTGCGGGCCGGGGCCGGGGCCGTGCGGCAGGTGGGCGGGCCAAAGGACCGGTGGGTGCCGGAGCTGGTGTTCGGCACCGACTTCAGCCACAAGTTCGACGACCGCCAGTCGGTCATCCTGAACGCCGACTACTACCCGCGGGCGGATGACTTCGCCCAGTACCGGGTGCGGGTGCGGGCGGCGTACCAGATCCTGCTCGATCAGGCTTCGGGCACCACCCTGCGGCTGGGGGTGCAGGACCGATTCGACAGCACCCCCGGCCCGGCCAAGCGGAACGACCTGACCTACTACGCCACGTTGGGGTTCACGTTTTAGGTGAACCGGCGGCGTGACCCGCCCGGGTTCACCCGGAATGTGACACAACCGGCGGCCTCGGGCGTCTACCCTGTGTGGGATCCCGCCCCGAGGCCGCCGCATGTTTTCCGCCCTGCTGCTTACGTCCGTCCTCGCCGCCGACGCGAAGGAGCCGTTCCAGCCCCTCGCCCCGCTCATCGGCGGGTGGAAGTGCTCCGGCAAGGCGGACGACGCGGACAAGACGTTCTGGAGCGAGCGGGCCGAGTGGGTGTGGCAGTTCAAGGGCGACGACGCCTGGCTGGCGGTCACGTTCGAGAAGGGGAAGCACTTCACCGCCGGCCAGTTGCGGTACGACCCGAAGGCGAAGGCGTACTCTCTCAAGCTGACCGGCACCGACAAGTCCGATCAGACCTTCACAGGCACGCTGGGCGAAGGCAAGCAGAAGGAGCCGATCCTCACGCTCGAACGCACCGCCGGCGACACGGTGTACCAGTTCACGCTGACGGTGCTGCACGGCAACCGCCACCTGTACCAACTGAGCAGCCGGCCGAAGGCGGTGGAAAGCTTCACCCGATTGTGGCTGACCGGAGCGACGAAGGAGGGCGAGCCGTTCGCCTACGTGGCGAAGGGGAACGAGTGCATCGTGAGCGGCGGGACGGGCACAATGACGGTGACGCACAACGGGAAAACCTACTACGTCTGCTGCTCGGGCTGCCGCGACGAGTTCAAGGCCGACCCGGAGAAGTACATCAAGCTGGCCGCGAAGAAGAAGTGAGCCGAGTGGCGAGCCGAGCGGGGTGAGCCCCCCCGGGTGCGCAAACGCAACCCGGGGGGGGCTCACCCCGCTCGGCTCGCCGAATCTTCATGTTACCCCTGCCTCACTCCGTCATATTCGTGGCCGACCACTCCACCGCGACGTAAACAGCCTCCGCTTCCCCCGAGGCGGCCCGCCCGATGCACCGCGAGTTCGACCCGACCGAGAACCCGTTCCGGCCGAAGTCGCATCTGCCGCTCTACCTGTTCACCGCCACCGTAGGGCTGCTCCTCGCCGCCGACCTGTGGCCGCTCCTCGCCGGCTGGATCAGTACCCCCGCCCTTCCCTCCTGGAACCGCACCCAGTTCGGGTTCACGTCGGCGTTCGCACTGCTGGCGGCGGTCCTCGGCGGCGCCCGCGCTTTGTTCGGGGCACTGGAAAAGCTCGGCCAATGGAAAGTAGGGGCCGACCTGGCCATCGCCATCGCGGCCGTCGCCGCCATCGTCATGGGCGAACCGCTCGTCGCGGCCGAGGTCGTCTTCATCGGGCTGGCAGGCGAGTGCCTGGAGGCGATCACCTTCGACCGCAC
>CAYMHO010000293.1:0-8790 GCA_964390195.1 uncultured Fimbriiglobus sp.
CCACAACGACTTACGGCACGATTGCAATAAGTTGGCGCGCGTCGGGCTAACAGGTGGGCGGCGGGCAGACGGGGCCGGCTTATCCGCCGAAGCCGAAGCCAAACACACTCGGGAGGCCCGCTCGTGGTCCTGCTCCGCTGCCCGCAGTGCCGCGGGTTCACCCCCACCACCGACGCGACGGACGTCGTCGAATGCCAGTGGTGCCGGCTGCGGGTCGGGGTGGCGGAACGGCACCTCCTCCGGAACCCGCAGGCCGCCCGCCGGGTGGTGCTCGACGACCTCTCCCCGATCGCCACCCTGCTGCGGGCGTTCGGCATCGGGCAAATGGTCGTTGCCGTCCTGCACCTGTTCTTCTTCCTCGGGTGTAGCGGCCTCATTCGGCACTTCAACGGGTCGGTCAATCAGGTGCTGGTCATCGCCGCCGGGCTGGTGCTGTTCGCCGGCGGGGTGTTCATCTTCGCCGGCAGCGAGGCGGTGCGGCAGGGCCGCGGCCGGCCGTTCGCCGTCGTCGGCAGCCTGTTCGCCCTCACCAGCCCGCTCCTCCTCGGCCTGCCCGTCGGGGGGTGGGCGCTTCGGCGGTTGAATCGCCCGGAGGTGCGTGCGGCATTCGCTCTGCCGGAAGTACAATGACCGTGTACCCCCACAGGAGGGCTGGTCATGCGAAACGGGTTCCGGCTGGTGGCGCTGGCGGGCGTCGGGCTGCTGACGGCGGGCGTCGGCTGGGCGGACAAGCCGGCGGTCAAACCGACCGACAAGCCGGCCGAGGACCGCCCGCTCCCCACCAAGAAGGAGCTGATGGCGGCCAAACTGAAGCACACCCACACCATCCTCGAAGGGATCGCGGTGAACGACTTCGCCAAGGTCGGCACCGCCGCCGACGAACTGGTGCGGGTGGCGCGGGCGAACGCCTTCCTGGACGCCTACAAGGGGGACGAGTACCGCTTCCAGGTGAACGTGTTCAAACGGGCGGCCGAGGCGGTCGGCACGAAGGCGGGGGATAAGAACATGGACGGGGTGCTGGTGGCCTACCACGAGCTGACCACCTCCTGCCTGAAGTGCCACCAGGCCATGCGGGACAAGAAGTTCGACGCCCGCCTGACCCCGACCGACCCGCCCGCCCGCGGCGAGTGAGCGTAATGTTTCTCCCCCCGGTGTGTTCCCCTCTCCGAGACCAATTCGTCTCGCCACACCACCCGGAGGGAGACCCATGTTCCGCCTACTCGCCCTGTCCGCCGCCCTGCTGCTCGTCGCCCCGGTCGCCTTCGCCCAGGAGGAGAAGAAGGCCGACGAGAAGAAGGCCGACAAGAAAGGGAAGCTCGACAAGGAGAAACTGTTCACCACCATGGACGCCGACAGCGACGGGAAGGTGAGCAAGGACGAGTTCACGAAGGGGATGGAGAAGGTGATGGAGAAGATGAAGGAGAAGGCGGCGGACAAGGGCGGGAAGGCGGCCGACCTGCTGGGCAAACTCGGCGGGCAGATCGGCGGGAAGCTGTTCGACAAACTGGACGCCGACAGTGACGGCAAGCTGAGCAAGGAGGAGTTCGAGAAGGCCGATTTCGAGCCGGGCAAGCTGCGGGAACTGCTGGGCAAGGGCAAGTGAGCAGGGGCCGGGGTGGCAGTAGGCTGTGAAATCCAAAGTTGCCGTGCCGAATCCACTTCCAAACCCTCGGGGATGAGCCAGCCCCCCGCCGCGGAGCGGCGGGGGTGGGCCACGGCTCCTATAACCCCACCACTTTGGGCAATCCGGGGGGGCGAAATCCCCGTCCGCCCGGTTTCCCCCACCTCCACGACCGTTACAACGGGAAATGTCTGCTAGGATTACCGGCCGGATGGCCGCCGTCCCCGTTACCAGGTGATGGACCGGTCCGCCGGTGTCCGATCCGGATTTCACCCCGCCCGTGGAGGTGCCGATGCACGCGTTGATCTCGTTCCGCCCGCTCCTGACCCCCCTGGAAGACCGCACCAACCCGGCCGGCAACGTGGTCGCGCGGGTGGTGGACGGCACCCTGTTCGTGGACGGCGACGCCGGGGCGAACGAGTTCCACATCGCCGGCACCGGCGGACAGAGCGTGGCCGTCCGCGCGCTGAACGCCGACACCACCGTCAACGACCGTGCGGACGGCGGGGCGATCTTCATCGGCGGCATCACCAGCGGGATCGTGATCCGCGGCGGGGACGGGGAAGACACCATCGTCCTCGACGGGGTGCGGAACGGGCGGTACATCGGGGTGTTCGCCGAGGGGGGCGAAGACCTGGTCATTCTGAACGCGGTCACCTCCCGCGGGGCGGTGGAGATCAGCACCGGGGCCGGGGACGACCAGGTGAAGGTGTCTCACAGCAATTTCCGCAAGGGGGCGGCGGCCGACCTGGGCGAGGGGGACGACACCCTGGAGGTGACCAACTCGAAGGTCCGCGAGCGGGCGCGGTTCAACGGCGGGGAGGGGACGAACACCCTGGCGGCCGACGGCGGGCAGTTCGCCCGGTCGATCCAGTACCGCAACTTCCAGTCCACCTTCAACGGCCCGCTCCCGCCGCCGACCGTGTCGCCGACCAACCCGACGGTGGTGGTGAGCAGCTCGGCCGGGGAGAGCACGGCCGCCGAGACCATCCCGTTCACCGTCACCTTCAGCGAGCGGGTGAGCGGGTTCACCATCGACGACCTGGGCGTGACCAACGGGCTGACGTCCGACTTCGCCACCGCCGACAACGTGTCGTTCACCTTCAACGTCACCCCGTCGGCCGACGGGGCGGTGACGGTGGTGGTGCCGCCGGGGGCGGGCAACAGCCGGGACGGGTTGGCCAACCTGTCGTCCGACCCGTTCACCGTCCTGTCCCTGCGGACGGACGCCGGCATGACCGACGTCATGCCGGCCCCGAGCGACCCCAGTTGGGTGCCGACCGGCAGCGGGCTGTCCACCTGGGACATCAGCCCCGGCAGCGGCAGCCCGGTGACGGCCGAGACCAGCCGGGTGCAGGTGTTCTACACCGGCTGGCTGGCGGCCGACGGGACCGAGTTCGACTCCGCCCGCACCACCGGCCAGCCGGCCAGCTTCGACCCGGCCGGGCTGATCGCCGGCTTCCGCGAGGGGCTGATCGGCATGCAGCCGGGCAGCATCCGCCGGTTCCTCATCCCGCCGGAACTCGGGTACGGGTCGGGCGGGTCGGGCAACATCCCGGCGAACGCCACCCTCATCTTCGAGGTGAAGCTGGTGAGCGTGGCGTGAAAAGTGCCGGGTTCCGAGTTCCGAGTTCCGAGTTGAGGTCGGTACACTGAACCGGCGGTCACTCACCGCCGGCTTCGATTCGCCACTGCTCGGATTTCGGAACTTGGAATTCGGAACTCGGAACTCGGAACCCGGCACTTTCCCCGTCGGTCGCCTCGCCCCGTCGCCCACCGGCTCGCAGCACGTCGGCAACGCCCGCACCTACCTGATCGCCTGGCTGAGTGCCCGCAACCGCTGCGGGCGGGTGGCGTTACGCGTCGAAGACATCGACGTGTGGCGGAACAAACCGGGGGCGGTGGAACAGACCTTCGACGACCTCCGCTGGCTCGGGCTGGACTGGGACGGCGAGCCGGTGACGCAATCCCGCCGGCTGGCCGAACACGCCGCCGCCCTCGACCGCC
The DNA here is from genome assembly GCA_964390195.1 of uncultured Fimbriiglobus sp. Taxonomy (GTDB): domain Bacteria; phylum Planctomycetota; class Planctomycetia; order Gemmatales; family Gemmataceae; genus JALHQU01. The sequence goes on from CAYMHO010000293.1 coordinate 3,629, forward strand.
TGAAGCAACTCGAACTGGTGTACCCCTGCACCTGCTCGCGGGCCGACATCGAGGCCGCCGCCAGCGCCCCGCACCTCGAACACGAAGGCCCCACCTACCCAGGTACCTGTGCCCACCGGCGGGCCGCGGACGCCGACGCACTGACCGTGCAATACGCCTGGCGGTTCCGGGTGCCCGACTCGCCCGCCTTCATCGACCTGTACGCCGGCCCGCAGCACATCGACCTGAACACGGCCCAGGGGGATTTCGTGGTGTGGCGGTCGATGGGGGTGCCGGCATACCAGTTGGCGGTGGTGGTGGACGACGCGGCGGCGGGGGTGACGGAGGTGATCCGCGGGGACGATCTGCTGACGAGCACCCCGCGGCAACTGCTGCTGTACCGGGCGCTCGGGTTGCCCGCCCCGGAGTTCGCCCACGTTCCGCTGGTGGTCGGCGAGGACGGCCGGCGGCTGGCCAAGCGGCACGGTGACACCCGGCTGTCAGCGATGCGAGACGCAGGCGTGCCGGCGGAGAACCTGCTCGGCCTGCTCGGGTGGTCGTGCGGGTGGCTGGCGGAGCCGGAGCCGATCACGGCCAAAGAGCTGATCCCGCGGTTCGACCTGGCCGCGATCCCGAAGGAGCCGTTCGTGCTGACACAGGAGTTGTTGCGGGGGATCGGGTTCAGCGGGTAAAGATTCGCCGTCGGGCCTCGCTCCCCTGCGGGTCGCTCGACCGCGACCTACAATTTCCCCATGTACACCGTTCGCGTGAACCTCGGCCCGCGGGCCTACGACATCGCCGTCGGGGCAGCCCCCGCCGGGTTCGGGGCGTTCGCCCGCCGCTGTTTGCCCCATTCCACCACCGCCCTCGTGGTCGGCGATACGAACGTCGAGCGACACGTTCAGACCGCCCGCGAACAACTCACGTCCGCCGGGTTCAATGTCGAAACGAGTTTGGTTCCGGCCGGCGAGACGTCGAAGAACCTGTTCTCCGCCGCCTTCCTGTTCGACAAACTGGCCGACATGACCGCCGACCGCCGCACCCCGGTGGTGGCCGTCGGCGGCGGCGTGGTGGGCGATCTCGCAGGGTTCGTGGCGGCGACGTACAATCGCGGGCTGCCGCTGCTCATGGTGCCAACGACGCTCTTGGCGATGGTCGATTCGTCGGTCGGCGGGAAGACCGGGGTGAACCACCCGAAGGGGAAAAACCTGATCGGGGCGTTCCACCAGTCGGCCGGGGTGTGGATCGACACGACCACGCTGAACACCCTGCCCGACCGCGAATACCGCAGCGGGTTGGCCGAGGTGGTGAAGTACGGCGTGATACTCGATCCGGAATTGTTCGCGTTCCTGGAGTCGAACGTGTCGGCGGTGTTGGCCAAAGAGCCGGCGGCGGTGGCACACATCGTGTCCCGGAGCTGCCGGCTGAAGGCGGACGTGGTGGAGCAGGACGAGCGGGAGGAGACCGGCCTGCGGGCGATCCTGAACTACGGGCACACGTTCGCCCACGCCTTCGAGGCGGTCGGCGGGTACGGGAGTTGGTTGCACGGGGAGGCGGTGGCGGCCGGCATGGTGGGTGCGTGGAGGTTGGCCGAACGGCTGAAGCGGGTCGGCCCGGAGTGGGGCGAACGGCAGTCCGCGCTTCTGACGGCGTTCGGGTTACCGACAACGGTGAAACCCGAGTGGCCGGCGGACGCCCTGCTGGATTCCATGCGCCGCGACAAGAAGAACGTGGGCGGGAGGATGCGGTTCGTGCTGCCGAAGGCGGGCGGCGGGGTGGAACTGGTGGGCGACGTGCCGGAGGCCGACGTGCGGGCGGTGGTCAGCGAATGCCAGCGGTGAGCAACGGTTAGCCGCGAGACGAAGGCGAGCGCGGTCGTGTAGAATGAATGTCCCGCCTGGAAATGCTCTCTCATCCGAGTGCCCTGTTCATGTCCTCCTCGCGTCGAGTCGGGTTGTGGCTGGTCGGTGCGTTCGGCGGCGTCGGCGGCACCACTGCCGTCGGCCTGGCCGCCCTCGCCCGCGGGCTGACCGACCCCACCGGCCTGGTCACCGCGTCGCCCAGGTTCGCCCGAGTGCCGTTCGATACCCCCGCGAGCTTCGTGATCGGCGGGCACGACATCCGGCAGACGTCGTTCGCACGCGCCGCCGCCGAACTCCACCAGCGGAGCGGGGTGTTCTCGGAATCGCTGCTCGGGGCGGTGGCGGGTCAACTGGACGAGTGGTCGGCGAACGTGCGGCCGGGGGTGGTGTTCAAGCCGAACCCGGTGATCGCGGCGCTGGCCGACCGTCCGGACGTCCGCCGGGCCGAGACCCCGAAGCAGGCGATCGACGCCATCCAGCAAGACTTGCAGGCGTTCGTTGCCGCTCACCGGCTCGACCAACTGGTGGTGGCGAACGTGGCCAGCACCGAACCGCCGTTCGACCCGACCGACGACCACCGCACCCTCGCCGCCCTGCACGCCGGCCTCGCCCGCGGCACCACGCTGTTGCCCACGAGCAGCTTGTACGCCTACGCCGCGATGGACGCCGGGTTCCCGTACCTGAACATGACGCCGAGCCGCGGGGCCAACCTGCCGGCACTGGATGAGTTGGCCAAGCTCCGCGGGGTGCCGCACGCCGGGCAAGACCTGAAGACCGGCGAGACGCTGCTGAAGTCGGCCCTCGCCCCCATGTTCGCCAAGCGGAACCTGAAGGTGCTCAGTTGGGTCGGGCACAACATCCTGGGCAACCGCGACGGGCAGGTGCTGGCCGACCCGGCGAACAAGGCGAGCAAGGTGCAGACGAAAGACGCGCTGCTGGCCGCCATGCTCGGGTACAAGCCGCAGTCGCTGGTGAGCATCGAGTACGTGGAGTCTCTGGACGACTGGAAGACGGCGTGGGACCACGTCCACTTCGAGGGGTTCCTCGGTACGAAGATGACGCTCCAGTTCACCTGGCAGGGGTGCGACAGCATCCTGGCGGCACCACTCGTCATCGACCTGGCCCGGCTGGCGCTGCTCGCCCAGCGGCGGGGTGATGCCGGCACCCTGACCGCCGCCGCCAGCTTCTTCAAATCGCCCCTCGGGGTGAGCGAGCACGACCTGGGCAAGCAGTTCGGGCTGTTGGAAGAGTATTTGCAGAGCTAACCACAGAGGCACAGAGGCACCGAGTAGACAGGGAGAGAGGGAGTTCTGAATACACTCTCTTCTGTCCACTCTGTGTCCCTGTGCCTCTGTGGTTAGTCCTCGTCGGATCTCCCATGAAGCTCGCTTTCAGCACCAACGCCTACCTGAACTTCTCCTTCCCCGAGACGGCCCGGCGGTTGGCCGCCCTCGGGTACGCCGGCCTCGAACTGATGGCCGACGTGCCGCACGCCTGGCCCGCCTACATGCTGCCCGAACAGAAGCAGGCCATCCGCGACGCCATGACGGCGAACAAGCTGGCGTTCAGCAACGTGAACGCCTTCATGATGCACGCGGTGGACGACAAGCGGCAGAAGTACTGGCATCCGAGCTGGATCGAACCCGACCCGCACTACCGCCGCGTTCGCATCGAACACACCAAGCGCGCCCTCAGCCTCGCGGCCGAACTCGGCGCCCCGTGCGTGACTACCGAACCGGGCGGCCCGCTCGAAGGGCGGACGTGGAACGAGTGCCTGAAACTGTTCGTGGAGGAACTGAAGCCGGTCGTCGAGCACGCCGAGAAGGTGAAGGTGCCGCTGCTGGTGGAACCCGAACCTGACTTGCTCATCGAGACGGCCGACCAGTACCTCGAATTCGCCAAACACATCCAGTCGCCGTACCTCGGGCTGAACTTCGACATCGGCCACTTCTACTGCGTGAAAGACGACCCGGCCGACACGGTGCGGGAGCTCGCCCCGCTCATCAAGCACGTGCATTTGGAAGACATCGCCGCCACGCGGGTGCATCACCACCTGGTGCCGGGTGACGGGGTCATCGACTTCCGCGGCACGCTGGCGGCGCTGAAGGAAGTCGGCTACGGCGGGTGGGTGACGATCGAGCTGTACACCTACCACGAGAACCCGGACGAGGCAGCGAAGACGGCTCGCGAGCGGGTGCTGGGGTACGCGGCCGACGTGGGAGTCGTATTCTGACGGCACTCCCGTCCCGCGACCCGGCACCATGCGCAACGCCTGCCCCACCTGTCAGACGGTGTACGCCGTCACCCCGGCCGACGTCGGCCGGCGGATCGTCTGCACCCGCTGCAACGCCAACCTGATCATCGACGACGACGGCTTCCGCGTGACCGACGGCCCCGACAAGGGCAAGCCGGTCGTCGCGTCGAAGGCGCCGCCACCGTCGGAACGGGTGAAGGAGCCGAAGGCGAAGAAGGCCCGCCCGATGGAGGACGACGAGGACACCGTCGATTCGACCGACCCGCCCAAGTCCAAGACCAAGCGGCGGCGTGACGAAGACGATGAGGACGACGAGGACGACGGCCCGCCGCGGCCCGGCCCGCTGGACCTGGTCAGGAAGTACGTGGACCTGCCCACCGGCGTGTTCGCCGTCGGCGTGGTGCTGGTGCTGTGGTTCCTGTTCATGCCCATCGTCGGGTCGGCCAAGCTGAAGTGGTACTCCGCCCGCATCGACGACGAGCAACTGGCCCTCGACCTGGACGTGAAGCGGCTGGAGGCGAACGGCCAGGGGGAGGTGGCGAAGAAGAAGAAGGAGGACTGGGTGAAGCGGAAGGAGAAACTGGATTCGGACGTGCAGTGGGTGCAGATCAACAACCGGCAGAGCGAGTACTGGGATCGGTACGGCATGCTCGCCGGGTTCGTGATCACCGCCCTCGGCGGCATCGGCCTGCTCATGACTCACCAGCCGACGGTGAAGAAGATCGTCGGTGCGGTGGTGGTGTGCGCGATGATGGTGCTGGTGTTCATCAGCTTCGCGTGGAAGGGGTAATGGAGAACTCGTCGCCCATGATCGACATCGCCAGCGTGACCAAGCGGTACGGCGAGAAGGTGGCCGTCGCCGACCTGAACCTCCGCGTGCCGGCGGGCGAGCTGTTCGCCTTCCTCGGGCCGAACGGGGCCGGCAAGACGACCACCATCAAGATGCTGTGCGGGCTGCTGTTCCCCACCGCCGGCACGGTGAGCGTCGGCGGGTTCGACCTGAAAACGCAGGGCGACGACGCCCGCCGGCTGATCGCCTACGTGCCCGACCTGCCCGGCTGCGGCGC
>CAYMHO010000294.1:0-8746 GCA_964390195.1 uncultured Fimbriiglobus sp.
TTGGCCACCTGGTCGGTGGTCATCTTCTGCCCGATCTTCTGCTCCCGTTCGCGGAGCTTCTTGATCTGGTCCGGGGTGAGCTTGATCGACCCGGGCATGGCGCCGGTCCGCGGCGGGATGGGCGCGGGCGGCCGCGGGCCGCCGCCCTGCCCCGGACCCGGACCCTGCCCCGGACCGCCACCACTCGGGCCGGGTCGCGGGGTGGACACGCCGAACGCGCGGGGCGGGCCGGGGTTCGGCGGGGCGAAGTTGGTACGGGGGGCCTGCGGGCCTTGCGGACCGCCCTGCGGCGGACGCGGCCCCTGCGGGTGGCCTTGCGGCGGCCGCGGGCCGCCTTGACCCTGTTGCGGGCCGCCCTGCTGCGGGCCGGGCCGCGGGCCACCGGAGCCGAGGTTCATCGGCCGCCCGCCGACGTTCGGCGGGAGGACCGGCCTGGCCGGGCCTGCCGGGGCGGGGGTCGGCGCGGGAGCCTGCGGCTGAACCGGGGCCGCCGGGGTGGCGGCCGCCGGGGTCGGTGTGGGAGTCGGGGCCACCGGCGGCGGGGCGACCGGGGCCTGAGCGGCCGGAACCGGGGCGGCCGGAGTCGGGGCGGGGGCCGGCTGTTGCGGCGGCTGAGCGGGGGCGGGCGGCTTCGGCCGCTGCTGGTTCAGGTTCCGCACCTGGCCGACCGGGCGGGCGCCGAGGGTGGGCATGCGGTTCGGGTTGAGCAGATCGGCCACCCCGCGGCCGAGGGCCGGCGGGGGCGCGGGGGCCGCCGGCGACGCCGGGGCTTCCGGTTCGACCGGGGCGGCGGGTTCGGCCGTCACCTCCGGGGTGGTCGTTTCGACGACCGGGCCGGCCGGCTCTTCGGCCGGGGCTTGTTCGGGCGGCTGCTCGGCGACGGGGACCGCCGGGACGGTCGGCGCCTTGGGCTTGGGCGCGGTGAGGGTACGCACTTTCTGGTCGAGGTTTTTGGTGGGCAGGACGGGCGGCACCGGGGCGGCGGGCCGTGAGGGGGCGGGGGCGTGCCCGTGGGCGGGTTTGACCGGACCGTCGGCCAACCGCTTGCGGACCTGCTCGGCCTGATCGGGGGTGAGGCTGTTGAGCTGGTTCTTCACCTTCTCGAAGCCCAACTCCTGGCACAGGTCGATCAGCGCTTTGTTATCCAGCTTCAGCTCTTTCGCCAGGTTGAACACCCGGACGTTGTCGGCGGCCTTCTCGGTGGTCTTCGACAAGCGGCGCTCCTGTGGGGAGCGCCGGCTGCGCTCCCGTTAGCCGCCCGGCGAGCCGGGGGCGGGGGTGAAAAGGATTCTAACGGTGGCGACGGCGGTGGAAAGGGCAACGGCGGGGGTCATGCCGTCGCTCCCTTCTCGTCGTCCGAACCGGGGGCGGGGGTGGTCAACTCCCCGTCCTCGCCGGTCCGCAGTTCTTCTTGTTCCACGGCGTGCTCCACACTTTCGGTGTCGGTCGGCGGGCCTTCGTGGTAGGCGAGCGGGTGGTCCGGGTTGGTGACGGTGCTCGTCCCCGGCTCGTGAACCGCCGCCTCGGTCGTCTCAGTCTCGGACACCGGCTCGACCGGCGGGTTCGCGGCGGCGGCCGCCTCGGCGTCGGCTCGGGCCTGTTCGGCGGCCTCCCGCTCGGCGGCGATCGCCTGCTCGCGGGCCTGCCGCTGTTCCTCCTGAACGGCTTCCTCCATTGTATCCGCGTAGTCTTCGGCGTACGCGATCACCTCGTCCCCCTGCTCTTGCGTCAGGGTGGTGAACTCGGTGAGCGTCTGCCCGTCCACGCTGCTCAGGTCGTTGTACGACAAAAAACCTTCGCCGATCAGCGCTTGCACCACCTCCTCGGACGCGTGCGGCAGTTGCCCGAACCACCGCTCCGCCCGGTCGAGCGTCTCGGCCAGTTCGTCGGTGGTCATGATTTCCAAATCCAAACCCACCAGTTTGCTCGCCAGCCGCACGTTCTGCCCGCGGCGGCCGATGGCCAGGGACAGTTGGTCTTCCTCCACCAGCACCAGCGCCCGCCCGAGCCGCGGGTAGGTGAACACCTCGGAGATGGCAGCCGGCTGAAGGGCGTTCGGGATGAGCACTTGCAGCGAGTCGTTCCACCGCACGATGTCGATCCGCTCGCCGTTCAGCTCCTCGATGATGGTCTTAATCCGGCTGCCCCGCACCCCGACGCACGCGCCGACCGCGTCCACCTTCATGTCGATGCTCGACACCGCCAGTTTGGAGCGGTAGCCGGCCTCGCGGGCGATGGCCCGGATGTCGATGGTGCGGTCGGCGATTTCGGGAATTTCTTCTTCGAAAAGACACCGCACGAAGTCCGGGTGGGCGCGGGACAGGACGATCTTCACCCGGTTGCCGTTCTTCCGCACCTCGAACACCACCGCCTTCACCCGGTCGCCGACGCTGTGACTTTCGCCCGGAATCTGCTCACTCCGCGGCAGGAGGGAGTCGGTCTTGCCCAACTGCACGATGGCGGTGCCGGCGTCCACGCGGGTGACGTTCCCCTGCACGAGGTCGCCCTTCTTCCCGCTGAACTCGCTGAACACCATGTCCGATTCGGCTTCGCGGAACTTCTGGATGATCACCTGCTTGGCCGACTGCGCCGCGATCCGCCCGAGGGTGTCGGGTTCCAGTTCCTTGTCGCCGTGCTTGGCCGAGATCTCGCCGGTCGCCCGGTCGATGATGACGTGGATGCCCTCCTCGACGCCGAAGTGCTTGAGCGCCGCCTGCGTGATGCCCTGCTCCAACCCGGTGAGCAGCACCTCGCGGCTGATCCGTTTTTCCTCCGCCACGGAGTCGATGAGCTTCATGACCTCCTTGCCGATGGCGACGGGGTCCTTCTTCGGCGGGGCTTCGGGTTCGGCTTTCTTGCGGCGGACGGCCATCGATCATCTCCCGCGTCTTCGCCCCGGAGGGGCGGCAGTTGTTCGCCCGGGGTGGAGCGAGCGGAACCCCTGGTCGTCGTGCCAATTCCCACAGCCCCGGAGGGGCGGCAGGTGGTTTGTGGTCTGTCGCCCCTCCGGGGCTTATTCCTGTTTCGTCTGCGTTTCCAGGGGTTCCGTTCGCCTTCGGCTCACTTCACCCCTGGCTAACGTCTACCGCCGCTCCGCGGCGGGTGGTCGACTTTCCCTATCGCTCGCTCAGTCGGCCAGCCTCACGTCGGCGACGCGGAGGGTGTCGTCTAGCAAACTCTCCGAGCGGAGGGTGGTATTCCGGTGAATATCCCGCCACATCTTCTCGCCGACACCGATCTCCACACGAATCAGTTCGCCGTTTCGGAACTCCCGCACCCGTCTGGTCCCGAAGCAAATCAGCCAGTCGGTGACGGTGCCGTCCTTCGCCACATGGTGCAACCCGTACCGCGGCATGAACCCGCCCAACAGGCGGTCACCAAGTTCTTGGACTTGGGGCGCTTCCTCAATCCCCTTTTGCACCTCGCCCAGAATCTCCCGCTGGACGGTCGGATCGGTAACGAAGACGGAGCCAAGGACGATATGTCTTTGGAACACCGCCTGTCCCGCCTCCAGATCCTGTTCGTCACCCGGAAACAACACCCACGGGTCCAGCGAATACACCACCAGCGTTTCGGCCGGTTCGACCGGCTCCGGTGGCGGGTCTTGCGGGGCACACCCGATCACTGCTCCGAGCGCCAACAGCACCAACACGCGGGCGGTTCGCATGGGCGACCCTCGTGCTCAGCCGCAAGCGGCTTAGACGGCCCGGCCGGTGGCGTCGAACCACACGCCGCGGTCCGGTAACACGGTCCAATCCGTGGGAGTGCCGACCGGGGGCGGCGAACCGGACCGCCACTGCACGCGGACCCGGGAGCGACCCCGAGCCACGGTGAGCAGCCATCCGCTGCCGTCCGGTTCGGCCGAGACTTGCGGCCACCCGGTGATCCCCCCTTCGGAGGGGTCGGGCGGCCGAGGCAAGACGTCGTCGGGCCGAAAGCCAAACGTCAGGCGAGGCGTCGGTCTGGCGGTCGCGGCCAACTTCGCCCGGAGGCGAGCCGGCAGCGGCACGCGAACCGACCCGCCTTCGGCAAGGAAGGCGGTGGGGTCGCCGTCACCCACGGTCCCGTCCAGCAGGCTGAACGAGCCGATACAAAACGCCACGAAGCGGTTGCCGGGGCGGGTTCGCAGCTCGTCGGGCGTGCCGACCTGCTGCAACTTCCCATCCCCCAGCACCCCGATGCGGTGGCCGAGGGCCAAGGCGTCGATCGGGTCGTGGGTGACGAAGAGTATTGTGGGCGACGATTTCTCGGCGAACAAGAGCAAATCCGTCCGAAATTCGGCCCGGAACATCGGGTCCAACGCGGCGAACGGTTCATCCAGCAGCCACACCGGCCGCCCGGCCAGGAGCAACTTGGCGAGGCCGACCCGCTGACGTTCACCGCCGGAGAGTTCGTGCGGGCGGCGGGAGAGCAGGGGCGTGAGCTGGAGGAGGGAATCGACTTCGGTTAGCCGCGACCCGAAGGGGGGCGCGTCGGCGTCCGACGCGCCCCCCTTCGGGTCGCGGCTAACCTTCAGATTCTCCCCCACCGTCATGTGCGGGTACAGGGCCACCCGCTGGGGGAGCAGGCTCACGCCCCGCTGGTGCGGGGCCAACCCGTCCACCCGCTTGCCGCCGACCCACACTTCGCCCGCGTCCGACCTCTCGAGCCCGGCGATCAGCCGCAGGAGGGTGGACTTGCCAGACCCGCTCGGGCCGAGCAGGGCCAGTCGCTCACCGGGTCGCACCTGCAGGTCGATCGGGTGCAGCCCGACCACCCGGTTGGGGTAGCTCTTGCTCACGCCACGCAGTTCGACGGCCATGTCGGGATTGTACCGCCCCCGGCGGACGCGGCTCACTTCGGCGGGGCCGTCACCGTCGGCCAGATGCGGGTGAACCCCGGGGAGATGCCCCCGCCGGAGGCGGTGACCAGGTAATCCCCACCCGAGACGTACAGCACGGTATGAATCGCCCGCTGGCCGAACCCGTGTTGCAGGCGGAGGATTTCGCGACGGGTGGCGGTGTTCCACACCAGGACGAGGCCGTCGTCCCCGACCGAGAACACCCGCGACCCGTCCTCGTTCATACACGCCGCGTTCACCGTTTGGAGCAGCCCGTTCAGGGTGTGCCCGCGGAGGGTGTACGCGACCCGCCTGGTGGCGACGTCCCACACCTTGATCCAGCCGTCGTTCCCGCCCCCTCGCTCTCTCCCGGTGGTCAGCATGAACCGCCCGTCCGGGCTGAACGCGACACTCCGCCCGGCCTCCGGCAGGGTGGCCGTTTCCGCCCCGCTGGTGCCGTCGAGCAGCTTCACCCCCCAATCGCCGGCGACGGCGAGGGTGGTGCCGTCGGGGCTGAACGCCAGACTGTTCAACTGGTCCGTCGCGAGGGGGACGTTCGCCCGCTCCTTTCCGGTGGCGGGGTCGAAGAACCGGAGGGTGACCGGGGGCCGCTTCTTGGGGTCGAACTCGAACGGCTGGGCGACGGCGACCAGGGTGGTGCCGTCCGGGTGGTACGCCAGCTTCAGCACCCCGTCGTCCGCTCGGATGGTGCGGGCCACCTTGCCCGTCCCCACCTCCCACACGGTGATCGAGCCGCGGGCCAACCCCACCCGGCTGCCGCCGGCCAGGTGTCGCCCGTCGCGGCTGAGGGCGAGGCACTCGAAACTCCCGATCTCCCCCTTGTCCAATGCGAACTCGCGGACCAGCTCGCCCGTCCGCGCGTCCCACAGCCAGACCGCCTTCGCCGGCTCGTCCGTCGGGTACCGCCGGCCGAAGGCGGTGGTGGCGACGTACCGCCCGTCCGCGCTGGCGGCCGCCTCGGTCCCCTGACGCAGGAACCCCTCCGGGTCGTCCGCCGCGTGCCAGATGCGGATGTCATCCCGCCCGACGGAGAGCAACTCGCCGCCGTCGAGGAACGCCAAGGTGTGGATCACTTCGGTGTGCCCGCGGAGGGTGGCCGCCGGCTCGTTCAACCGCGGTTGCCACAGGTTGATGGTGCCGTCGTCACTCCCCGTTGCGATGAGCGGCTTGATCGGGTGGAAGGCGACGCACCGCACCCGGTGGGTGTGCCCGACGAACGTCAGCGCCGGCCGCACCTCTTGCCCCGGGGCCCACTCAGCCGTCAGGTCGTACACCTCGACGGCGTTGTCCACCCCGAAGGCGACCAGCTTGCCCGAGGGGTCGAACGCCGCCCGGCTCGGGACCGCCCTCCCGGTCCGGAGGGTGAACGTCACCTTCTCGGTCGCCAGGTCCCACACCCGGGCGGTGTTGGAGGTGAAGTCGGTGGTCGCCAGCCGCTTCCCCTTCGGGTCGAACACCAGGTGGCCGTTCGCCCACTCGTCGGTCGGGAAACTGGATTGCTCCTTCCACGTCTTGGTGTCGATCAGGCGGATCCGCTTCCGCTCGCCCAGGGCTAGGGTGGTGCCGTCCGGGCTGACCCCCAACCCGTCGAACGTGCCGGGCCACTCGGCCAGCACCTTGGGGTCGCCGACCGCCCACACCCTCACCCGCTTGGGGTTGGCGGCGGCCACCCACCGGCGGTCCGGGGAGAGGACCAGTGCGGTGACGCGGTCCCGCTGGCCGAACGCCGCTTTGTCATCGAGGGCGAGGGGGCGGGGGATGGTCAGGTAGTCCTTGCCGTCCAGTTTGATGCGGAGTTCGACCTGCTGGAACAGTCCGGAGGCGGCGGCGATCACCCGGCCGTCCCGGCTGACGGCGACGTGGTCGTACCCGCTCGAGTCGCGGAGGGTGCGGAACTTCGGGTGGCACAGCCACTTCAGGTGCCGCCACTCCCACCCGCGGCGGGCCGGGTCGAGGGCGTCCAGCACCCCCTCGGCGATGCGGACGTTGTTGCCCGCCCACTCCAGCCGCGCCCGCGGCACGGAGGCGTCGTACAGGGCGGCGGCCAGTTCCTCCCCCTTCTTCCGCCGCTCCTCCGACTCGACCTGCACCGCCGCCGCCTGCTCCCGGATCAGCACGTTCTGGCCGGCCAGTTCGTTCGCCTGACCGGTGATGGTGTTCTTCTGGTCCTCCAGTTCGCGGTTCTGGCCGGCCAGGACGGGCACCACGACCGCCAGTACGGCGGCCAGCACCACCACCGCCGCCGCCGCCGCGGTGGCCAGCACCCGGTGCCGCTTCACCCACCGGCGGCCGCGGGTGAACAGCGGCTCGCGGTAGACCGTCACCGGCTCGTCGGCCAGCCACCGCTCCACGTCCGCGGCCAGTTCCTGCGCGGAGGCGTACCGCCCCTCGGGGGTCCGCGCCATCGCCTTCCCGCACACGGCGGCGAGCGGCTTCGGGGCAGCCGCGTTCACCGCACCCGCCGCCTTCGGCGGGCCGGCCCGCACCGCCTGAATCACCTGTTCGGCCGTCCCCCCGGGGTACGGCGGGTGCCCCGTCAGCAGGACGTACAGGGTGGCCCCGAGGGCGTACACGTCGGCCGCCGGGCCGACCCGGTCCCACTCCCCGCGGGCCTGCTCCGGGGCCATGAACGCCGGCGACCCCTTCACCTGCCCGCCGACCGTCTGCCCGCCGCCGACCGTCTCCCCGGTCGGGGTGAGTTCGACCGGCTTGAACCCCGGCGGGGCGGCGTCGGTCGGGTCGGGCAGACTGACCCGCTTGGCCAGCCCCCAGTCCACCAGCAGGGTCTCGCCGTACGGGCCGAGCATCACGTTGCCCGGCTTGATGTCGCGGTGGATCACCCCGCGGGCGTGGGCGTAGGCGACCGTCTGGCAGACCGAGGCGAGGCACCGCAGCAGGCGGGCGAACTCCAGCCGCTTGGCGGCCGGGTCGGCGGCGGACGCGTGGTACCTGTCGATCGCGTCGCCCAGGGTGCTCCCCTGGATGAACCGCATGGCGTAGTACGGCCGGCCGTCGGGGTCCTCGCCGGCCCCGTACACCGGGGCGACGCCGGGGTGTTCCAGCTTGCCGGTGATCTCGGCCTCCTGCAGGAACCGGTGGCGGGCGACCGGGTCGAGGGCGGCCAGTTGCTGCATCACCTTCAGCGCGACGTGCCGGTTCAGCTCGGTGTCTTCCGCCACCGCCACCACCCCCAGCCCGCCGGCCGCGTGGAACGACACCGGCTGGTAGCGGCCGGCGTCGATCTGGCGGACGAAGGCGTGCGGGTCGGTCGGCCCGTCCAGAACGCGTTCCAGGTGGCCGAGCTGCCGCAGCAGGCGGGTGAACGCGGGCAGCAGGTCGGGGTGGTCGCGGCACGCCTCGGCGGGGGTGATCGGCCGGCCGGCGTCGGCCGCCCCTTGCCAGGCGATCAGCAGGTCGGTGAGCAGGTCGTCGGTTGACATGGCGGGGCGTCCGGTGGCCATGTGAGTGTACCCGGTCGGGGGAAGTGATGGGGGGAACGGAAGCGGGCCGCGGGGGTCGCCCGCGGCCCCCCGGGCGGGGGACGTCGACGCCGTCTGGGCGGCCGTCGGGTCGGTCCTGGGGTGCGCCCTGGTGTCCCCCCATCCCCCCCTGGGATTTAGCGCATTGGAGCAGACAGGCAGGTACAACAAGCGGGCGGCGGATGCCGCCCAGCCTGTCCGCACCCCAGCAGCGCTCGGGTCGCATCCCTACGTTGCCCTATCCTCTGCTGTGGGTTTCGTCAGTGTAGCGGAAGGCGAAGGCTCGGCGCCCGAACCGAGGCTGGAGCCCCGCAAGGGTAATTGTCGCCGGTCGGGAGAAATAGTTGTCGTTGACCGGGAGAAATAATTGACGCCAGACAGGCGTCCAAGTCCCGCTGGCGTAGCTGTCAACGGCGCGCATGTACAG
>CAYMHO010000295.1:0-2575 GCA_964390195.1 uncultured Fimbriiglobus sp.
TGACCCGCGACCTGGGGTTCACCGCCGCCGACCGCTCCGAGAACCTGCGGCGGTCGGCCGAGGTGGCGAAGTTGATGAACGACGCGGGGGTCATCACCGTGGCGGCGTTCGTGGCCCCGCACGAGGCGGTGCGGGAGAAGGCGAAGGAGTTGATCGGCCGCGACCGCGTGCTGGAGGTGTACTGCACCGCGCCGATGGAGGTGATGCGTGCCCGCGACCAGAGCGGGGCGTACAAGTTGGCCGACGAGGGAAAGATCGCCCAGATGCCGGGCGTGACGGCCGCGTTCGAGGAGCCGACCGCGGCCGACCTGATCCTTCACACGGACCAGATCGGCGTGGACGAGTGCGTCAGCCGCATCGTCGAACTGATGACCGCGAAGGGGTACTTGCGGGTGGGCAAGTAGCCCGCCGGACTGCTACTTCTCCTTCTTCTTCTCCCCGTACCCCTTCCACGTCCACTCGATGGCGTGCGGCAGGAACTGCGCCTGGGCCTTGCCGTCGCAGTGCCCGGACCCCTGGCAGAACAAGTACTGGTACTCGTACCCCTTCTCTTTCAGCACCTTCGCCATGCGGTGGTTGGCCTCCACCCAGTCGTGCATGTTGTCCTTCATCACGTTCGGGTTGAGCAGGTCCTTGTCACCGACCTGGATGAACAGGCGGATCGGCTTCTTCTTCTCCTTCGGGATGAGCGTCTCGTGGAAGCCCCAGGCGCCGTCCGGGTACTTCTCGTCGAACGGCCACGCCTGGTTGACGAACGTGCCGGAGGTGGTGAGCACCCGGTGGTACAGGTCGTTGCGGAACCACGCCATGATGAGCGCGCACGACCCGCCGGAGCTGCACCCCATCGCCGCCCGCCCGTCCGGGTCCTTGGTCAGCTTCACCTTGCAGTTCTTCTCCACCCGCGGCAGCACCTCGTCCTCGATGTAGGTGGCGTAGTCGCCGTTCATGTTGTCGTACTCCTTCCCCCGCTCGTGCCCCTGGGCGTCGCCCCCGCCGTTGGCGATGGAAATCAGGACGATCGGCGGAATCCGCTTCTGGTGGATCAGGTTGTCGAGCATCGTCTTGTACCCGTTCGCCTGTCCGGGTCCGTCGTGCACCACCATGAACGGCGCCTCGGTGCCCTCCTTGTACCCGGCGGGGATGTAGACGCCGACTTTCCGCTTGTAGTCGAAGGTGGTGGTCTCGACGATCAGCGTCTTCGGGTTCTTCGGGTCGGGCGTGCCGAACTTGTCCCGCTTGATGCCGGGGTTGAACAGTTTGGTCTCCTTCGAGTCGAACTCGAACTGCTCCACCTTCCCTTCGGGTACGTCCTTCACCTTCGTCCGCTCCACGGCGGGGGTGTACTTCGGGCCGATGACGAAGTTGTCGTAGGCGTCGAGCGGCGGGAGTTCGCCCTCCTTGAGCACCTTGAACGGCGGGGCGCCCTTGTCGTCGTATTTGCGGGTCGGTTGGGCGGACGCCACACCGCAAACGGCGAACGCGGCGAGCAGGAGGAGTCGGCACATGAGCGCGCGTCTCGTGGGGAGGGGTGAGCGGCGCTAGCCTATTCACCCGGTCGCAAAACGGTCAGGCCGGAAAGAACCTCTATACTGGATCGCTGGTTGTCCCGACCGAGTCTGCCGATGACCCTCCCGCCGTTCACCGTCGCCGTCGTCGAAACCGGGCACACGCTGGCCAAGGTGCTGCGGTCCCGCATGCACGAGTCCCAGCCGTCGTGGGCGGACGTGCGGAAGCTGATCGAGGGCCGCCGGGTGAAGGTGGGCGACTCGGTGTGTACCGACTCGGCCCGGCGGCTGAGCGAGGGTGAACTCGTCACGCTCCTCGACAAGCCCGTTCACCGGCCGAAGACGGCCACCCCCGACGGGCTGGTCATCCGCCACCTGGACGACCACGTCGTCGTCGTCGAGAAGCCGGCGGGCATGAACACGGTGCGCCACCCGAGCGAACTGGAGTGGAGCGAGGAACGCCGGCAACTGGTGCCCACCCTGCAAGATGTGACGCAGTGGGCGATTGCCAAGAAGATGAACCGCCCGGCCCGCGGCTTGCCCCCGCTGCGGATCGTCCACCGGCTGGATAAGGAGACGTCCGGCCTCATCTGCTTCGCCCGCTCGCCTCTGGCCGAACGGGAATTGGGAATGCAGTTCCGCAAGCACACGGTGGTGCGGCGATACCTGGCGCTCGTGTCCGGCTACCTACTCCCCCAAACGATCCGCACGATGCTGGTGCGGGACCGCGGGGACGGGCGACGGGGCAGCACCAAGTTGGCGAACACCGGGAAAGAAGCCGTCACGCACGTGAGCGTGGAACAGCGGCTGAATCGGTTCACCCTGCTGAGCTGTCGGCTCGAAACCGGCCGCACTCACCAGATCAGAATTCACCTGAGCGAGGCGGGGCACCCGGTCTGCGGGGACAAGGTGTACCACCGCAAGCCGTCCGGCGAGGACATCCCCGACCCGAGCGGCGCCCCGCGGTTGTGTCTACACGCCACCGAACTGGGGTTCGAACATCCGGCGAGTGGGAAACACCTGCACTGGGCGATGCCCATGCCGGCGGACATGGCGAAGCTGATCGCGGC
>CAYMHO010000295.1:2675-6324 GCA_964390195.1 uncultured Fimbriiglobus sp.
TCGCGGCTCGTCGGCGTCCAGTTTCCGCCCGACGAGCTGAATGAACACGTCTTCGAGCGTCGGCTCCACCTTGTTCAGCGTGAGGATCTTCGCCCCACTCTGCACGACGGCTTGCACCACCGCCCCGACCGCCGACTCGTCGTCCAAGCTCACCCGCAGGTCGGCGGTAGTCGGCGTGTCGGTGCGGGAGGCCTGATGCACACCCGGAATGCGACCCAACTCGGGCAGCGAGTTCACGCCGGGTTCGACTGTGATTTCAAACAGCCGGTGCTTCTGCACCAGCCGCTTCAGGTTGGCCGGCGTGTCGCACGCCAACACCTTGCCGTGGTCGATGATGGCCAGCCGGTCGCACAGTTCGTCCGCCTCGGCCATGTAGTGGGTGGTGAGCAGCAGCGTGCGGTCCGGCCGCTCGCCCATCCACTCGCGGAGGTACTTGCGGATCGCGCGGGCGCTCGTCACGTCCAGCCCGAGCGTCGGCTCATCCAGGAACAGGATCTTGGGATCGGTGATGAACCCGCGACAGAAGTTCATCTTCTGCCGCTGGCCGGTGCTCAGGTGGCTGACGCGGCTGGTCGCCTTGTCGGCCATCTGCACCACGTCCAACATTTTCTCGATCCGCTTGTTCACCTCGGCGGTGGGGATGCCATAAATCCGGCCGAACATCCACAGGTTCTCTTTCACGTTCAGGATGCCGTACCCGCTCGTCTCCCCGCCGCTCACCATGTTGATCTTCGGCCGAACCGAGTACGGATCGACGGCCACGTCGTGCCCGTCCACCCACGCTTTCCCGGACGTCGGGGCGAGCAACGTGGTCAGGATTTTGATGAGGGTGGTCTTGCCCGCCCCGTTCGGCCCGAGCAGGCCGAACAACTCGCCCGGCTGCACTTCGAGTGTCACGCCATCAAGGGCGACGAACTCGGTCGGGGCGTTCGGGTCGGGTTTCTTGCCCCACCGCTTGCGGGGCTTCTTGTAGGTGCGGCGGAGGTCGGCGGTGCGGATCGCGGGGGTCGGCGTCATGCGGGAATTGTACGCACCTACACCAGCCACCCGCCCGTCACCGGTAGCACCTGCCCGGTGATGTACCCGCTCGCCTCGCTCGCCAGGAACAGCACCGCGTTGGCGAGGTCGGCGGTGGTGGCGAATCGGCCCATCGGGATCTGCTTCACGTACTCGGCCCGCATCTCCGGGCGAATGTCGGCCATCATCGGCGTTTCCACCACGCCGGGCGCCACCGCGTTCACGGTGACGCCCCGCTTGGCCAACTCCTTCGCCAGCACGCGGGTCATGCCGATCACCCCGGCCTTCGCCGCCGCGTAGTTCGCCTGACCGGGGAACCCGACCAGTCCGGCCACGCTGGCGATGTTCACGATCCGCCCGCCGTCCCGTAGCACCTCCGCCCCGTACTTGCACCCGTGGAACACGCCCGTCAAGTTGGTCTGAATCACCGCGTGCCACTCGTCCAGCGTCATCTTCTTGATGGTGCGGTCTTTCAGGATGCCGGCATTGTTCACCAGCACGTCAATGCCGCCGAACGCCGCCTTCGCCTCGCCCATTAGCTTTTCCACCTGCCCGGCGTCCCGCACGTCGGCGGCCAGCGACAGCACCTTCGGCCCGCCGCTCAACTCGGCCGCGAGTGCCTCGGCGTCCTTCGCGTTCGCCCCGTCGGGGTCGGCCCAGTAGTGGACCACCACGTTCGCCCCGCACCGCCAGAAGGAGCGGACCAACTCCGCCCCAATGCCGCGCGAGCTCCCCGTCACGAGGGCCACTTTGCCGGTGAAGTCGAAGTTGGTCATGGTCGAACTCAGAAGGCGGAAGTGGGAATGCGGAATCGAAGACAACCCGGCCGTCGCTAAGATTCTATGATCGGACGTTCCGCATTCCGCGTTCCGAGTTCCCCGCTCCCATGCTCCGCTTCCTGCACTACTCCGACGTCCACCTGACGGTGCCGAAGCTCGGCTGGCGGACGCGGGACGTGTTCAGCAAGAAGGTGATGGGGTGGGTGAACGTCAAGCTGCTCGGCCGCGGGCGGCGGTTCAAGCACGCCGGCACCGTGGCCGACGCCATGATCGCCGACGCCCGCCACCGCGGGCACGACGCGGTGCTGTTCTCCGGCGACGCCACCAAACTGGCGTTCGAGCCGGAATTCGCGTTCGCCGCCGAACGGCTGGCGGTGGGCGACGGGACGATGCCGCCGGCCGTGTGCGTGCCCGGCAACCACGACTACTACACCCGCCGCGACATCCGCATCGGCCACTTCGAGCGGCACTTCGGCCCGTGGCTGGAGGGCGAGCGGGTGGACGAGCACCGCTACCCGTTCGCCCGCCGGGTGGGGCACGTGTGGATTGTGTGCCTGAACAGCAGCCACCCGAGCGTTCTGAACACCACCGCCCGCGGCACCGCCGGCAAGAAGCAACTGGAGCGGCTGGTGAAGCTGTGCCGGATTCTCGACGGGCCGAAGGTGCTGGTGACGCACTACCCGCTGCGGACGGCCCGCGGGCGGGTGGAGCGGCGGTCGCACCGCCTGGTGGACCACGCGGCGGCATTGGCGGCGGCGAAGGAGGCGGGCATCGGGTTGTGGCTGCACGGGCACATCCACCAGCCGTTCGTGCTGCCCCTCGGTTCGACCATCCCGTTCCCGGTGGTGTGTGCGGGGAGTGCGACGCAGACGAACAAGTGGGCGCACAACGAGTACGTGATCGACGGCCGCGAGGTGCACATGACCCGCCGCGTCTGGAACCCGGACGACGGCAAGTTCGAGGAAGGGGCGAAGGTGAAGCTGGAGATCACGGGCGGGTGAGTCCGCGGTGCTGGGCGAACCCGGCCCGCCGGGGCCGCGGGTGGCGCGATCGGGTGCTTGAACTCGCCACCCGCCGACCTTGCGGTCGGGATTCGCCCGGAATTGGCGTCGAATACTTCTCGCCCGCGTCACGTCTACCTTGCCGCGACCCGGTCATCGGTGAGTCGCAGCCCACATCTGAGGCAAGAGGACAACAGGATGATGCGCAAGCTGTTCGCCGTCGCCGTCGTGGCCGCCTTCGGAACCCTGGCCGTTGCCGCCGAGATCAAGTCCGGCCCGCAGGCGGGCGAAGCGGTCCCCGGCCCGTTCCACCCGCTGAACGTGAACGGCGACACCCCCGGCAAGAAGACCTGCCTGTTCTGCAAATACGGGGAAAGCCCGGTGGCCATGGTGTTCGCCCGCAACCCGGAGGACGAGGGGACCAAGAAGCTGATCAAGAAGCTGGAAGAGGTGGCCGCCGCCAACAGCAAAGCCGACATGGGCGCGTTTGTGGTGTTCCTGAGCGACGACGACAAGACCGAAGGGAAGCTGAAGAAGATGGCCGAGGACGCCAAGCTGAAGAGCGTCACCCTGGCCGTGGACAACCCGGCCGGGCCGAAGGACTACAACGTGGCCAAGGACGCCGACATCACGGTGGTGCTGTACACCGAGCGGGTGGTGAAGGTGAACAAGTCGTTCGCCGCCGGCAAGTTGACCGACAAGGATATCGACGCCATCGCCGCCGACGTGACCAAGATCCTGCCCGAAAAGAAGAAGTGACCGAGTGAAGTAGAGAATGGGAAGTGGGGGGGGGGGGGGGGGGGGGGGGGTGGCGGGGGGGGCCGAAGCCAGTGGGCCCGGACCAAAGCGAGG
>CAYMHO010000295.1:6334-8665 GCA_964390195.1 uncultured Fimbriiglobus sp.
CGCCGTGGCTCGCCCCTCGGGGTGTCCCCCGCGTGCTGCCCCTCCCCCCCCCCCCCCCCCCCCACTTCCCATTCTCTACTTGGCTTGGAGCAGGCCGGCGTAATACGCCAGCAGGCCGCGGTGCAGGGCGTAGTAGGCGGCCTCGTCCTCGCTCTTGGCCGGGCCGAACTTCAGCCCGAACTTGGCCTGATGACGTACCACTTCGGCCACCGTCGCCCCGCCCGTCGCCCAGTCGTTCCCGGCCACCCCGGTGCTGGCGTCGTCCTTCAGGTAGCTGGCGGCCGCCTCCAGGGTGGCGAAGAACTCGGACACCACGCTGGCGTCGGCGAAGGTCGCGTCGGCCACCAACTGGCGGGTCGCGTCGTGCCCCTTGGTGATCGCCTTCAGCAGTTTGTCCAAGTCGGCCGCGGGCACCTTCTTGCCGGCACTCGCCTCCTTGGCAACCACCGCGAAGGCCTTCTCCAGGTCAGCCCGCAGGGCGGCGTGGCTGTCCGTCCGCAGGGTAGCCGGGAATCGTAGGGCGGGCTGGCGGAACAGGTTGGCGGCGGCCGTCGCCTTCCCGCCGGCGAACACCACTTTGGCAGTCAGGTCCGGGGCGAGCAGGCCGGGGGTGGCCTTCTTCCCCTGCTTCTCCAGCCCACGGATCAGGTCGGCCAGCTTGTTCAGCGCGTCCCCGTTCAGCACCGCCGCGTCCGGCGGGTCGATCAGGGCGGCGTCAACGGTCGGCGGCATGGCCCCCTTCGGGTCAGTCGTCTCGCGGCGGGTGGCCGCCTCTCGCAGCCAACGGTCGAAGTCGGCGTTGTCGTTCGTCGCCCCCTTCTCCCACTTGGCGTTCCGCTGCGCCTGGGCGATGGCCGACCGCTGTTTGGCCGTCACGCTCCCGTTCCCGCCCGACCCGAACGACGGCACCGGTTCGAGGGTGGTGGGGTACAGGCTGCCGACGGTCAGGGCCGCACTGCGGTAGTACCCGTAACTGAGGCTGTACGGCCCGCTCGCCCCGACCCCGGAGAGGGTGTACCCGTGGTAGGTGAACCGCCCGGGGAGGGTGGGGAGGAACGGGGCGTACGGGTTGTACATGGCGTTCGGCTGAATGCCGAACTGGTAGGTGAACCCGATCCGCGGGCCGAACTGGGCCTGGGCGGAGCCGGCGGACGTCAGGAAAACGGTCAACCCGAGGACGGCCAGGAGCGGAGATAATCGACGGTGCGGAGCCACGGGACACCTGGTGTTTGGAGCCAGACGCGAGGGTTTACCGCCGGGCGGCACGAGTCTTTCGCCGATAAACCCAGAGCATTCGCGGAAATCCTCCCGCTTTCGGGTCATTATTCCGATCGCCGAGCGAAGAGACAATGAGAGACGGACGGCCGGTGCCTTCCCAACCGTACGGTGTCGGAGATGCCGCCAGACGCTCGACCGGGTGCAGACACCCTGACGATCAGCAGTATTTGCGACCGGGTGTGTGGGGGGAAGTGATGAAACTGAAACTCACTCGACGTCCCGCTCGTGTTGCCTGTTCCCACCGGCGGCCGAACGTGCTAAACTTCCCGACACCCCCCGCACTCCCCACGCGGAGACGACGATGACCCGGATGAGCAAAGAGTTCACGCTGGTGCTGCTCGGCTCGGGCATCCTCACCGCCGGGTATTTCACCGTCCCCGCCGCCGAGGAGGAGATGGAGAAGAAGGCGGAGGAGCAGGCCGCCCACCGCACCGGGCACAGCACCTACCACCGCCACCACTACTACGGGCACGGCGGCATGCTCCTCTGGATTCACAGCTCGGGGTACGCCGGCCACCCGTCCGGTCGTCCGGCGGCGTACTCGCCGACCTCCCGCAGCGGCGGGTTCGGCAGCGTCGGCCGCGGCTTCTCCGGCGGGAGCTGAGCACGTCATGTACCGCCTGGCCATCACCCCCCGGCCGAACTGGCAGCGGCGGGTGGAGCAATTCGGGCTGATGTTCCATACCGCCGACGGCCGCCCGTACTGGGACGAGTCGGCGTGTTACGTGTTCTCCCGTCACCAAGTGGACGCCATCGAGAAGGCCACCTACGCCCTCTGGGAGATGTGCCTGGAGTTGGTGCAGCACGTCATCGACGAGAAACTGTTCCCACTGTTCCTCATCCCGCCGGAGTACGAGGAGATGGTGGTGCGGAGCTGGGACGAGGACTGGCCGAGCGTGTACGGGCGGTTCGATTTGGCCTACGACGGCGTCGGCCCGCCGAAGATGTTGGAGTTCAACGCCGACACCCCGACCGCGCTGGTGGAGGCGTCCGTCGCCCAGTGGCACTGGCTGAAGGAGACGGACGACCGCTCGGACCAGTTCAACAGCATCC
>CAYMHO010000296.1:0-8624 GCA_964390195.1 uncultured Fimbriiglobus sp.
TGGGTCCGAGCCCGAGCGCCCGCGCGGGGTGAGGCGGTGCCCCTCGCTGGCGCTCGGGCTCGGACCGAACCGCTACGCCAACCCGGGATCCGCTCCAGGCTGCCGCCGCGGGCGGAACGCCGGTCACTCATCAGCGGGGAGGCGGCGGGTCGGCGGGCCGCGGGTCGGCCTTGCGGAAGGGGTTGTCGCCGGGCTGCCGGACGCCGGCGGCCTTCGCGTCCTCCAGCCGCTTCTTCGCGTACTTGATCTTCACCTCGACTTCCCGCATCTCGGCGACGTGGATCTCCAGTTGGGCCTTCGCGGCCTCGACCCCCAACGCTGCCTTGTCGATCTCCTCTTTCGACACGATTCCCTTCTCGGCCGCGGCTCGCACCTGTTGGACCCCGAGCTCCGCGGCCTTCACAGCCACCCCCGCGGCCTTGACGTGGGCCTTCCGAACGTCGCGGTGGGCTTCCAGCGTCTCGACCTCCTCTTCGAGTTGGGCCATCCGGGCGGCGGTGACGCGGGCCGTGCCGAATCCACCGGGCTGCGCCGGGACCGCCTTCGGCTGAACCGCGGGCTGCGCCGGGGGCGTGGCCGGGTTCTGGGCGGCCGCACACGCGGCGACCAGGCCGAGGGCACCGGCAGCGAACAGGAAGTGCTTCATGGCGGGAACTCCGCGAAGGGTAACGGCGGCGTGGGAGGAGAGACGAGGGATGAAGGATGAGGGATGAAAGCAGCTGTGTCTTGCCTCCAGCCCTCATCCCTCATCCCTCTTCTACCCCGCCGCGGGGGGCGGGTGAAGCACCAATCGCCTTTTCGTTAC
This sequence comes from uncultured Fimbriiglobus sp., assembly GCA_964390195.1. Taxonomy (GTDB): domain Bacteria; phylum Planctomycetota; class Planctomycetia; order Gemmatales; family Gemmataceae; genus JALHQU01. Next base: position 806 of record CAYMHO010000296.1, read on the forward strand.
CCGCCGCTATCCTTCCCCTGAACCACGCCAATCCGTGAGCCTCCCCCATGAAAGCCATTCAGCTCGAAAAGCCCGAACAGTTCCGCGTCATCGACGTGCCCGAGCCGCCGAGCCCGGCCCCCGGCGACGCCGTCGTGCGCATCCACCGCGTCGGCATCTGCGGCACCGACCTGTCCGGCTACCTCGGCAAGATGCCGTTCTTCAGCTACCCCCGCATTCCGGGGCACGAACTGGGCGTGGAAGTGGTCGCGGTCGGCGACGGCGTGAAGAACGTGAAGCCGGGCGACCGCTGCGCCATCGAGCCGTACATCAACTGCCAGACCTGCTACAGTTGCACCCGCGGGCACACCAACTGTTGCGAGAACCACAAGACCCTGGGCGTTCACATCGACGGCGGGCTGCAACCGCTGTTCACCATCCCCGCCCGCAAGCTGCACGTCAGCACCAAGCTCACGCTCGAACAACTCGCGCTCGTCGAAACGCTCGGCATCGGCCTGCACGCGGTCAACCGCTCGAACCCGAAGCCGGACGAAACGGTGCTGGTGCTCGGGGCCGGGCCGATCGGCCTGAGCGTGATCGAGTTCGCCAAGCTGGCCGGCTCGCGGGTGATCGTGGCCGACATGAACGAGAAGCGGCTGGCGTTCGTGCGAGACAAGATGGGCGTGAGCGAAACGCTGCTCGCCACCGGCACCGACGACGACGTGAAGCGGTTCGACGACCTGACCGGCGGCAAACTGGGGAACGTGGTGGTGGACGCGACCGGCAGTGCGGCGAGCATGGCCGGGGCGTACCGGTTCGCCGGGTTCACCGGGCGGGTGGTGTTCCTCGGCATCACGCAAGACCCGATCACCTTCCTGCAACCGCTCATGCATCGCCGAGAAATCACCTTCCTGGCCAGCCGGAACGCGGTGTCGCCGGAGTTCACCCGGATCATCCGGCTGATCGAAGACGGCAAGATTGACACGCGGCCGTGGATCACCCACCGCATCCCGTTCGACGGGCTGATTGACACCTTCCCGACTCTGCTCGACCCCGCCGCCGGGGTGGTCAAGGCGGTGGTGGAGGTCTGAGCGTCCCATTCACAACCGGCGGTGTGGTGGTGAGTACGGCGACGTCGGCGGGAGACGAAAGCTGCCGTAAGTCGTTGACGGGCAAGGGACGTTTCGCGTTCACGACATGGTTTTTCGGTCCGGTGGGGGGAGGTGAAACGAAACCATCCGCCCACCTCAGGAGCAACGGAATGCCCCCACTCGGCGCACACTTCTCCACCGCCGGCGGGATCGTGAACGCCGTCCGCACGGCGGTGCGGTTCGGCTGCCAGACGCTGCAACTGTTCACCAAGAACACGGCCCAGTGGAACGCCCCGCCGCTGACGGCCGACGCCGTGCGGGCGTTCCGCACCGAAGCCGCGGCCGCCGGTCTGGTTCACCTCACCGCTCACGACTCGTACCTGATCAACCTCGCGGCTCCGGGCGACGACCTGTTCAACAAGTCGGTCGATGCGTTCGTGGTGGAACTCGAGCGGGCCGAGGAACTGGGGCTGGAATACCTCGTCACCCATCCGGGGGCTCACGTCGGCAGCGGGGAGGAGGCGGGGCTGAAGCGGGCGGCGGCGGGGCTGAACGAGGCGACACGTAGTGCCCGCGGGCTGAAGGTGCGGGTGCTGCTCGAAACGACCGCCGGGCAGGGGACGTGCCTGGGTTGGCGGTTCGAACACCTGGCGCGGTTGATCGAGGACATGGACGAGCCGGAGCGGTTCGGGGTGTGCCTGGACACCTGCCACGTGTTCGCCGGCGGGTACGACCTGCGGACGGCCGCCGCCACCCGCCGCACGCTCGACGAGTTCGACGCCGTCATCGGCCTGCCGCATTTGAAGCTGTTCCACCTGAACGACAGCGTAAAGGGGCTGGGCAGTCGGGTCGATCGGCACGCGGCCATCGGGCAGGGCGAGATCGGCGTGGCGGCCTTCAAACTGCTCAGCACCGATCGCCGCTTTTCGGCCACGCCAATGATCCTGGAGACGCCCAAACACGACGACGACGGGAACGAGTTGGACCCGGTGAACCTGGGTCGGCTGCGGGGTTTTGCGTCAGCGTAACCGCGGGCATTCGCGGGGGCAGAAGTTTGCCGATGTTAGCGGTCTCGTGTCGGGAATCTCGGCGCGGGCGAAACGGAGTTGCGGTTTCTCCTCATGTTCGCTGGCGGGAACCCCATCAGTCTGTAACACTTCCCATCACTCGCGGGTCAGTTCTCGACCCGATCTGCCCGATTCGCGGCCACCCCACAGGCTCGCGCGGTCCGCCCGGTTCGGCCGACGTCCTCCCACGCCCGTCCCGGTCGCGGCCCGGCCGCTTACGTCCACTGGAGACCCCACATGTCCGGTTCGGCTCTCGTCGGTACTCTCCGCCGCTGGCTCCGTGTCGAACACCTGGAAGACCGCACCACCCCCACCGCCGTCACCGTGGACACCGGCTCGTTCGCCGCCGACCGGGTGCTGGTGACCCTGGCCGACGGGGCGGATGCGGCCACCGCCGTCGCGCGGCTGTCCGCCTCCCCGCTCGCCGCCGGGGTGCAGCACCTGGGGTTCGGGGTGTACCAGGTGAACCTGAAGGCCGGGGTGAGCGTGCAGCAGGCGATCCCGACCCTGGACGCCATCCGCGGCATCGCCACCGCCGAGGCGGACTACGCCATCGGGCTGGAGGCGACCCCAAACGACCCGAGCTACGGGAGCACGTGGGGGCTGAACAACACCGGCCAGAGCGGGGGGACGGCGGACGCCGACATCGACGCGGCCGAGGCGTGGGACGTGGCCACCGGCACCGGTCAGACGATCGTGGCGGTGATCGACACCGGGGTGGACTACACCCACCCGGACCTGGCGGCGAACATGTGGCGGAACCCGGGCGAGGCCCAGGACGGCATCGACAACGACGGGAACGGGCTGGTGGACGACATCTTCGGGGCGGACTACGCGAACAACGACGCCGACCCGATGGACGACAACAACCACGGCACCCACTGCGCCGGCACCATCGGGGCGGTGGGGAACAACGGGGTGGGGGTGGCCGGGGTGGCGTGGAAGACCCGCATCATGGCCCTCAAGTTCCTGACGGCGAGCGGGAGCGGGAGCACCAGCAACGCCATCAAGTGCATCGACTACGCCATCGCCAAGGGGGCGAAGGTCCTGAGCAACAGTTGGGGCGGGGGCGGGTACAGTTCGGCCCTGGAGGCGGCCATCGTCCGCTCGCAGACCGCCGGGGCGGTGTTCGTGGCGGCCGCCGGGAACGCCGCGTCGAACACCGACGTGTCGGCCAACTACCCGTCCAACTACGCGGTGGGCAACGTGGTGTCGGTGGCCGCCACCGACCGCAACGACCAGCTGGCCAGCTTCTCCAACTACGGGGCGAACACGGTGGACCTGGGCGCGCCGGGCGTGTCCATCCTGAGCACCACCCGGAACAACACGTACAGCTCGTTCAGCGGCACCAGCATGGCCACCCCGCACGTGGCCGGCGCGCTGGCCGTGTACTGGGACAAGAACCCGACGGCCACCGCCCAGCAGGTGATCCAGAAGCTGCTCGGGTCGGTCGACCCGATCGCCTCCCTGGCCGGCAAGACGGTGACCGGCGGGCGGCTGAACCTGAACAAGATGCTCGCCGGCGGGGTCGGCGGCGGCGGGAATCCGCCGCCGACCGACACCACCGGCGCGCGGGTGACCACCGCCAACTTCGTCGGCAGCACGGCGAGCAACTACGAGCGGGTGCGGCTGACCTTCAGCGAGGCCATCAACCCGACCTCGTTCGACGCCTCCGACGTCACCCTGACCGGGCCGAGCGGGGGGGCGATCGGCGTCACCGGGGTGACCCCGGTGTCCGGCACCACCAACCAGTTCGACGTCACCTTCGCCACCCAGACGGCCGTCGGCGGGTACGCCATCACGGTCGGCCCGCAGGTGCTCGACCTGGCCAACAACGCGATGGACCAGAACCAGAACGGGGTGAACGGGGAAGCGACCGCCGACCGCTACACCGGCACCGCCAAATTGTACCCGGGGCGGCAGAAGTTCAGCCTGAGCGGGCTGAGCGTGCCGATCACCGACTACACCACCTCGACCGTCACCATCAACGTGCCGGCCAACTCGGTGGTGAACGGGTTCACCGTCACCGACCTGAACGTCACCCTGTCCCTCGCCCACACGTACACGGCCGACCTGGTCATCACCCTGACCGCCCCGAACGGCAAGGCGGTGACCCTCTTCCAGCGCCGCGGCGGGTCGGGCGACAACCTGACCAACACCACCTTCAACGACGAGGCGACCACCCTCATCCGCAACGGGGCGGCCCCGTTCACCGGGTCGTTCCGCCCGGACGCCGCCCTGAGCGGGTTCGACGGGGTCAACCCGGTCGGTAACTGGACGCTGAGCGTGCGGGACGCCGGGCGACTGGACGTGGGCACGATCACCGCCGTCAGCCTGGACATTGCCACCAACCCGACCGACGCCGGCAGCGGACAGATGATGGGCGGGTCCGACGGGCCGACGGACGGTTCGCCGGTGGCGACCGGGCCGGGCGTGGCCGGCAACTTCGGCGGCGGCACGCCGACGCTCCTCGCCCCGCCGACCACGACCACGACCACGCAGACCGCCCCCGTCGCCCTGCCGCCATCGACCGATGTGAGCGTCGCCGACCGCACGCCGACGGTCGCCCCGCAGTTCGGCGGTATGGCCGCTTTCGAGCCGACCGCCCCCAACTGGTTCAACCAGATCACCCGCCAGACGTTCGCCGGGTTTACCGTCGAGTAAGCAGAATCCGAGGCAGATGGGATCGGTCGGGGAAACCCGGCCGATCCCTGACGGTTTCCACGTCAGTGTCGGAAAATCCGACTTCTGAATTCCAATTTCGTCAGTTCCCGCGTAGGTCCACCCTCCCCGTGCCGTAGATTTTGTGCGTTCATCCGCTTCGTCCGGCGAGGGTCCGTACGTGTCTGAGGGCCACAGTCCCGACTCGCCCGACGCCGTGCTGTACCAGTCGTGGCCGCACGCGGACGGCACCGTCCGGCTCGAGTACATGTCCGACGGGGCCGACCGCCTGCTCGAGGTGCCCGCCGAAGAACTGTCCGCACTGTTCAACTCCGCCCGCCTGCCAGTATTCGGGACCAACCCGGACCGGTTCTACCGCTCGGCCGCCGAGTCGCTCGCCGCCCACACACCATGGCGAGCGGAGTTCGGGTACGTCGGGCCGACGAGCGGACGACGGCGGTGGCTGCGGGCGTCCGACTTCCCCTGTCGCACGCCCGACGGGGTGCCGTACTTCGTCGGGGTGATCACCGACCTGACCGCGCAGTTCGCCACCGAGATGGAGCTGACACTCAGCGAGGAGCGACTTCGGACGGCCCTGCGGGTGTCCAACCTGCTCGCCTGGGACCTGGACCGGCACACCGGCCAACTGCACTACTCCGACCACTGCGGGGAGTACCACGGGGTGCCGGAGGTGGGGGCCGCCCCGTCGTCCGATCAGGCCTCGCTGGTCGTCCACCCGGACGACCGCGAGCGGGTGCGGGTAGAGATCGCCGCCGCCCTCACTTGCGACGACCCGTACGCCATCGAGTACCGCGGGGCGGCGGCCGACGCCGACGGCCACCCGCGGTGGTTCGTGTCCAACGGGCAGGCGGTGTTCGACTCCGACGGGCGGTGGGTGCGGCGGCTGGGGGTGGTGTCCGAGGTGACGGCCCGCAAACGGGCGGAGGCCGAGCGGGAGGAACTGGACCGCCAACTGAACGAGGCCCGGCGGTACGAGAGCCTGGGGGTGCTGGCCGGCGGCATCGCCCACGACTTCAACAACCTGCTGACGGTCATCCTGGGGAACGCGGCGGTGGTGCGGGCCGGGGTGGGGGCGGGGCCGCTCGACGGCCCGCTCGCCGACATCGAGACGGCGTGCAAGCGGGCCGCCCACCTGTGCAGCCAGATGACCGCCTACGCCGGGGTGGGGCGGATGGCCGTCGGGCCGGTGGACGCGGCCGCCCTGCTGCGGCAGTCCGAACCCACCCTGCGGGCGGACGCCGGGGCCGCCCGCTTCACCCTCACCGCCCCGCCCGGCCTGCCCCAACTGGTCGGCGAGCCGTTCCAGATCCGGCAGGCGGTGCGGAACCTGGTGACCAACGCGGCCGAGGCCACCCCGCCCGGCGGGTGGGTGAAGGTGGAGGCCGGGCGGCGGGTGGTGGGCGAGGGCGAGAGCGGGGCCTACGTGCTGCCCCCGCCGGCCGGCGAGTACCTGATGATCCGCGTAGCCGACTCCGGGTGCGGGATGACCCCGGCGGTCAAGGCGAAGGCGTTCGACCCGTTCTTCAGCACCAAGTTCGCCGGCCGCGGGCTAGGCCTGGCGGCCGTGCTGGGCATCGTCCGCGGGCACCGCGGGGGGGTGCGGCTGGCCACCGCCCCGGACCGCGGCACGGTGGTCGAACTGCTCCTCCCAGTGGTCGCCACCCCGACCGCCGCCAAGCCCATGCCCCTGCCCCCGCCGAGCGGGGCGTACCCATCCCCCACCTCCCGCGAGGCCACCCCCCCGCCCGTCCCACGCTGGCCGACCCCGCCCACCCTGCCGACCCTCCCCGGCCTGCCCGACCGCGGGCGGGTGCTGGTGTGCGACGACGAACTGAACATCCGCGAGCTGATCGCCTCGGTGCTCGAGGGGGAGGGGTTCAAGGTGGTGCGGGCGAAGGACGGGGCGGACGGGGTGGCGGTGTTCCGCCGCGACCCGACCGGGTTCGTGCTGGCGGTGGTCGATCTGGTCATGCCGAGCGTGGGCGGGCACGACGTCATCCGCCACCTGCGGCAGACGCACCCCGCCCTGCCGGCCATCCTGGTCACGGGGTTCGCCGACCGCGAGCTGCCGGCCGACGTCCGCACGACCGGCCCGACGGCACTCTTGCCGAAGCCGTTCCGCCTGGAGCAACTGACCGCGATGGTCGACGACCTGACCGGCCAGCCGGCGTGACCCTGCGTCACCTCCGGCCGAGTGAGTCTCCGTCCCACCACTCCCCCCACACACACACGGCGGATGGTTTCATTTCACCCCCCTCCACCGGACCGAAAAACCATCTCCGATCGCTAAAACATCCCATGCCGGCCAAGCACTTACGGCGAATCGGCAACAGTGTCACCGCACGCTCCGCGGGCGGGTAATCTTTCCGTTGCGTGCTTGAACGCCCCAGCGAGCGGGCGGTAGAATCGCCGCCATGACGCCCAACCCCGACCCCACGCGCGCCGCAACTCCCGACGCCACCCGCACGTCCGCCGACCCGCCGACCGTCTCCCACCCCACCGACGGTGAACCCGGCACTGCCACCATGGAGGGGGTGCGGGCGCTGGAGGCGCTTCGCAACGGGCGTGCTGTCCCGGTATCGACCCCCGTCGAACCGCCGCCGGGGTTCCTCCTTGAAAAGGAAATCGGCGCCGGCGGCATGGGCGTCGTCTTCCTCGCCCGCCAGCAGGGGCTGAACCGCCCGGTCGCGCTCAAACTGGTGAAGGCGTCGGAGAAGGTGGACTCGAAGGCGCTCATCCGCTTCCTGGCGGAAGCCGAAGCGGTAGCGGCCGTGCGACACCCGAACGTCGTCGAGGTGTACCAGTACGGCGAACACGCCGGCAAACCGTACCTCGCATTGGAATACTGCCCCAGCGGGGATCTGACCACGCTGACGAAGGCAAACCCCGACCACACGGGAGGGGGTGCGGCCGACTTCCGCCGCATCGCCGAGTTGATGGCGAAAGTGGCCGACGGGGTGAACGCCGCCCACGCCCAGGGGATCGTCCACCGCGACCTGA
>CAYMHO010000297.1:0-8567 GCA_964390195.1 uncultured Fimbriiglobus sp.
GCACAAGGTGGAGATCTCCGGCCTGGGGTACTACCCGAACCCGCTCGACCCCGACCCGGAACACCGCCGGCGGGTGGTCGACCACCTGAAGAAGGTGATCCGGGCGGCGGCCCTACTCGGTGTGCCGGTGGTGAACACGTTCATCGGCCGTGACCCGTCGCAGCCGGTGTCGGCCAACCTGACCCTGATGCGGCACATCTGGGACCCGATCGTGGAGTTGGCCGCCGGGGTGGGGGTGAAAATCGGCATCGAACACTGCCCGATGCTGTTCAGCGAGGACGAGTGGCCGGGCGGGAAGAACGTGGCCAGCACGCCGGAGGTGTGGCGGCACCTGTTCGACCTGTACCCCGGCGGCACCCTCGGGTTGAACTTCGACCCGTCGCACCTGATCTGGCAGTTCATCGACTGTGGGCGGGCGGTGCGGGAGTTCGGCAAGAAGATCGTCCACGTCCACGCGAAGGACGAGCGGGTGAACCGCGAGCGGCTGTACCACGTCGGCGTACTCGGGCTGGGCTGGCACACGCCGAAGCTGCCGGGGCTGGGCGACGTTGATTGGCCCGACTTCTTCGCGGCCCTCACCGACGTCGGCTATCGCGGCCCGGTGTGCATCGAGATGGAGGACAAGGGCTACGAGGGGAGTTTGGAGGACCGCAAGCGGGGGTTGCGGCAGAGCAAGCGGTTCCTGGAGCAGTACACGGGGTGACGTTTAGCCGCGAGCCAACGGCGAGCGCGGGGGTGCGCAACCCGCGACGAGGACACTCGAATGGCTTTGGGTCCGTTTCCAAGCGAACAGGTTTACGACCCGCAGTTCGAGGATCTGGTCGCCACCATCTGTCGCCACCCGGCGATGTATGTCAGCCCCGCCACGTTCGCCGGCGTGTGCGCCTACCTTTGCGGGTTCGATGCTGCCCGGAGCGGTGGCCCTCTGATGGGTTTGCACCAGTGGCTCGTGGTTCGTGCAAATGACGGCAACAACCTCGCTTGGCCGGGGTTGGCCCACCGCTTGTTGTCTGCCGATGTCATCGATGCGGATCTGCCAGAAGACGAATGGGAGATTCAGGCACTGGGGCGTTTACTCGCGGAGTTTTTCGAGTTCCGACGTGCCAACGGCATCACCAAAGTGTTCCACGACTATGCGCGGTGGCTGCTCCGTCGTTCGTGGTACACCGGGCCTCTACGTCGCGCTGGTGCCGACAACGCCTGAACTTTCGCGGCTTATCACCCGCGGCGGTTAACGAATTCACCTGGAGGCGTTCACACCATGCCTGTCCGCATCGCTGTCGTCGGGGATTACCAGCCGAACGCCATCGCCCACCGGGCGCTGCCGGAGGCGCTGAAGCTGTCGGCCGCGAAGCACGGTGTCGAGATCGCCGTCGAGTGGAGAGCGACCGAAAAGGTCGGCTCGCTCGACGGGTTCAACGGCATCTGGGTGGCGCCCGGCAGCCCGTACGCCAGCCTCGACGGCGCACTCGCCGCCATCCGGTTCGCCCGTGAGTCGGGTACGCCGTTCCTCGGCACCTGCGGCGGGTTTCAACACGCGATTATCGAGTACGCCCGAAACGTGCTGGGAATGGCCGACGCCGACCACACCGAGACGAACCCCACCGCCGCCACGCCGGTGATCGCGCGGCTGACGTGTTCGCTGGTCGAAAAGACGGGGGCGGTGAAACTCGTGGAGGGGAGCAAGCTGCGAGCGATCTACGGTACCGCCGAGGCGGACGAGGGCTACCACTGCAACTATGGGGTGAACCCGGCGTTCGAGGTGCTGTTCGCCGAGCCGTCACGGTTGCGGGTGGCCGCCCGCGATGCGGCCGGTGAAGTGCGGGCCATCGAACTGGACGGACACCCGTTCTTCGTGGGCACGCTGTTCCAACCCGAGCGGAGCGCCCTGCGGGGCGAAGTGCATCCGCTGGTCACGGCGTTCGTGAATGTCGCCGCACGCTCCGCGGGCGGTTAGGTCGGCCCGCGGAGCGTGTGGCGACTTGGTGAGAGGGTGTCGGGGAATCGGGCGGGCGAGGGGGGCAAGGGGGTCAGCCGGCGGACGGTTTGCTCTCCTTGAGAATGGCTGAAATCTCAGGGTGAATGGGGCAAGGGGCGCAAGGGGATCACCGGATCACACCCCCTCCCGACACACCGCCCGCGACGGCTTCTCGGACACCCTCTCACACCGCCAGGATGCCCGTCCGCAGCATGTACCCGAAACGCTCCCGCTGGTCCGGGTTCAGCAGCGAGTGAATCTCACCCAGAGCTTTCGCCACCGCGTCCCGAAGGCGGGTGGCCGTCTGCACCCGGCGGTCTCCACCGCTCGTCGCTTTCGCCGCGTCGAACTGCTCCCCGGTCACGGCGTCGGCGAACTCGGCGAGCGACCGCCGGTCATCCACCGCCGCCTGGGCGCGTTCGGTCTTCAGTTCGTCCAGGATGCGGGCGAGGGCGGTCACCTGCTTCTCGTCCAGGTCGAGCTTGTGGGCGAGGAACCGCAGCGGGCGGCGGACGCCGAACGCCGACGCCCCTTCGTCCTCGTGGTGGTGGCCGTGATGGCCGTGACCGTGCCGGGGCATGTCGCACGCTCCGCGGGGACCGCAGCCGTGGCCGGCCCAGTCGGGGTGGTGATGACCGCCGTGACAGTCGTGGGGGTGGCGCGAGCCGCGCCAGAAGGCGTGACGCATCGTCTGCTCTCCTACTCGCCGGGGCGATCGCACCCGGCGGGGACTCTCCGCGTGGGCGAAATGCCACACGCTCGCAGACATAGTACGCGGGGCGTCAAGACGCTTCCAGGCGAACCCCGCCCGCAAGGGCGGCGGGTGCGAGCCACGACTGACTCGCACCCGCCGCCCTTGCGGGCGGGGTTCGCCCGATCCGGATCACTTGTCCCCTTCCTTCACCCACGCCGCGTTGAACGCCGCGTGTTTCATGCTCTTCCCGTCCTTCACGAAGTAGCTGTACACGCAGTGGATCATCCCGTCCTTGCCCTGGATGACCGCCGGGTAGTGGTACGACCCGCTTTCCTGCTTCTCCAAGTGCCGCGTCCACTTCCACGTCTTCCCCTCGTCGTCGCTCAGGCTCACCGCCAGGCTGCTCCGCCCCTTCGTCGTGTCGTTGTAAACCAGCAGCCAGTTGCCGTCGGCCAGCTTCACGCTGTCGATGCCCGCGCCGGGGTTCGGCAGGTCGGTGCTGGTGACGGTACCCCAGGTGTCGCCGTTGTCTTTGGATTCACTCACCCGGATCTTCTTGAACAGGCCGTTCTCCCGCATGTACGCCACCAGGGTGCCGTCCTTCTTCTCCAGCACGGTCGGCTGGATGCTGCCGAACCCGGCTAGCGGGGTGGACGCCGTCCACGTCTTGCCGTCGTCGTCGGAGATGGCCATCAGCCCGACGCTGAACGTGTCGGTGTACAGCGGGAGCAGAATCCGCCCGGACTTCAGCACGGTCGGCTTACACCGCGGCTGCCAGCCCATCCGCACGGCCAGCTTGTCCTGCACCTTCTTGGTCAACACGTCCGGGGTCAGGCCCTTCGGGAGGGTGAACCCGACCGCCTGTTTCTGCCACTTCTCGAACTCGGCCGTCATCACCTTCTCGAAGTCCTTCGGCTTGAGCGGGATGCTCGCCTGCCAGTCCCACTTGGGGGCGCCGTCCTTCTCGTAGTCGGTGCTGGTGCGGTACTGCGTCAGGCAACTCTCCCAACTGTTCGCGACGATGAGCGGCCAGAACATCCACAGCTTGCCCTTGCGGTCGATGAACATGGCCGTGTTGCCGTCCGGGAAGCCGGGGTTGTCGCCCAGGTCGAACGCCGCCGTCCACTCCTTGCCCGGTTTCTTGCGGCTGCCGAACAGGGCGACGTCGTCGGCGTCCTTCTCCCCGCTCCCGCGGTACCACGACACCAGCAGGTCGCCGTTCGGGCACTCGACGATGCCGGGCGCGTGGTTGTGCTTCGGGTGCAGGGGGAAGACGAACTCGGCCGAGTGCTTCGGCTTGTCGTCGGCGAACAATGGGGAGACGAGCAGGACGACCGCGAGCAGGGAGAGCCGGCGCATGGCGGACCTCGGAAGGGGGGAAATGCCGAGAGGGGTGTTGTACGGGGACCTCACACCGGAGACCTCACCCCCCGTCCCCCTCTCCATGTCATGGAGAGGGGGTGTTCAAGCCGGATACCTGGCGGGCACACTTGCGGACGGTGAGGAACGACCACAGGTTGAACACCCCCTCTCCATGACATGGAGAGGGGGACGGGGGGTGAGGTCTCCGCATTCCCCGACCGCCGGCGGTCGGGTACACTCCACCCACTCGCACGAGCGCCGGGTATGACCGACCCTCCCGTCTCCCGCCGGCAGTTCCTCGGCGCCGCCGTCGTCGCCGCGGGGGTCGCCCCGTCGTCCGCCCTCGGCCCGGCCGAACCGACTCTGCTCCGTCCGCCGTTTCCCGCCTCACTCGCCCCGGAGCCACCCCTCCCGCCCGGCGTCGCCCGCCAGTTCGGCTCCACCCGCTTCCGCGGACGTGGAGGGGAGCGGTTCTCCGCCGACGGCCGCTGGCTTTTGTCCTACGCCGAACACCACTGCACCGGGTACGAACTGCCGACGGCCCGATGGATCGACTTCCGCACCACGCTGGAGCCGGGGTGGACGATCGCCCACTGGGTGCCGACCACCGACGGCCGGCTGATGACGATCGAGAAGCAAGGGAACCCGCCCGAGGCCACCCGCGTGCGGCGGTTCCACCTGCCCGACGGGGTGGAGACGCACCGCCCGGTGGCGATCAAGAGCGGCGATGCGGCGGCCATCTCGGCCGACGGGCGGGTGGTGGTGATCGACGGGATGACGGCGACGGGGAATGGCGGCTGTTGGGGGTTGCACCTCGGCACCGACGGCCTGGCGTGGGTGTGGGACGACCAACTGCCGTACCCGCTCGACCCGAGCGGGCGGTTCGGCACCGTCGGGGCGTTCATCCACCAGGGGTTCGCCAACGCCCACCCGAAGCTGATCCACCTGGCCACCGGCCGGCGGGTGAAACTGCAACCGGCGGCCGACGACCTGTTCATCACCGTCGAAGAGCAACCGGCGGTGGTGTCCGCCGACGGCTCGCGGCTGGCGGCCTGGGTGAAGCAGCCGGATCGCAACTGGCGGCAGCGGCTGGCCGTCTGGGACACGCGGACGGGCACACTGGTCGCCTCCCTCCCCGTCCTCGCCGGGGAGACGTCGGCCGACGTGTCGACGGCCAACCTGACCGCCGACGGCCGCGGGTGGTACGGGGTGGACGGCGACGACCGCCAACTGGTGATCCGGGAACTGGGCACGAGGAAGATCGTCCGCCGCCTGCCGGTGTTCGACGCCAACTCGGGGAGTCCTTCCCCGGACGGCCGGACGCTCTTGGTCAGTCGGCGGGACCGCAGCAACCCGGACGGCCGCCTGCCGGACAACACCATGCTCCGGCTGATCGACGCCGACACCGGTGCGGTGCTACCGCAGTCGCCCGACCCGCCGGGACCGGTCACCCGCGTGTGGTTCCCGAACCCGACAACCGCCGCGGCCGCCTACCGCACCCGTGTCGGCCACCTGGATTACGTGCGGTGGGACACCGCGACCGGCCGCGGGAGGCGGGTGACTGACCCGACCGACCGCAACGAGCCGGCCCGCACCGCCGACCCTGATCCGGTCCCGCTGGTGTCGCCCGACCTCACCCACTTCCTCCGACAGGTCGGCACGCAACTCGTGGTCCTCCGCGGGTCGGCCGGCGATGTGGTGGCCCGGTGCGAACCCCCGCCGACCGCCAACGGCCGCTGGTTCTGGCTCGACACGGCCACCGTCGCGTTCTTCAACCCGGACGGCCTGCACCTGTGGGCGTGGGCAACCGGCACCACCAAGACGCTCCCACTGGAACTGCCCGGCAAGTGGCCGCACGTGTGGCGGTGGCGGGCGTCTGTTGACGGCAAAACGCTGGCCGTCCAGTTCTTCCCGAACCTCACCGGGCGGGCGTGCCAGGTCGGCTGGGTGGAGGTGGGCACCGGCAAAGTGAGCGTGTCCGACCTGGGGTCGAACGTCAGCGGGGAGGGGTTCACGGCGTCGGCGGATGCCGGGCGTGTGGCCCTGTTGGTGGGCAAGGAAGTGTTCCACGTCCACGACCGCTCCGGCTGGCGGGGCGTGTTCCGCACGGACAGGGTTCACAAGTCGTTCGACCTGACCGCGTGCGGGCGGTCGCTCGCCGTCCAGTGCTACACGGACACGGACGACGTCGGCCAACTGGAAAACCCGTCGCTGCAACTGTGGGAAGCGGTCAGCGGTCAGCGGCGGTGGCGGCGGGCGATCGACGGCCCGTTCGACGACCTGCGGGGGTCGCCGTGCGGGCGGCTCGTGGCGACGTGCCGGGCCGACCAGCCGGTGTACCTGTGGGACGTGTTCGGCGACACCTCCGACCCGCACCCGGAGCCGACGGCCGATGACTGGGCGGCGCTCGGATCGGCCGACGCGGGGGAGGCGTTCCGGGCGGTGCGGCGGCTGGTGCAACACCCGGCGTCGGCGGTGACGATCCTGTCCGCGAAGTTGAAACCGGCGGTCGCCCCGAAGGCGGCGTGGGTGGACGAGCGGGTCGAACGGCTCGGCGACCCGGACTTCCACACCCGGCAGGCGGCCGAGCGGGAGTTGTCGGCGGTGGGCGACGTGGTCCTCGACCGCCTGCGAGCGGCGGCCGAGGCGGGCGTGGAAACGGAAGAAGCGGCCGAGCGGATGGAGCGGGTGCTGACGCGGGCGGTGTCGCCGGCCGCGGAACTACGGACGGTGCGGGCCGTGGAGGTGCTGGAGTACGCCGGCGAGGCGGCAAGCCCGCTGCTCGCCCGGCTGGCGAACGGGGCGCCGGGGTTGCTCAGCCGCGAGGCGGCGGCCGCCAAGCGGCGGGCCGATGCCGTCGCCGGTCGGTACAATCCCCGCCCATGAGCGACCGCGGCCGATCCCTCCCCCTGACCCTGCCCCGCCGGTGGATCGGCGACATGCTGCACTTCGCCGAGCGGGTGCCCACCTTCACCTTCGAGCGGACGATCCGGGTCAAGGGGCTGGCGGATGCCCGCGCGGCCGCGGCCGACCCTCCCGGCTGGCACGCCCTGATCACGAAAGCCCTGGGGGTGGTGTCGGTGCGGGTGCCGGAGTTGAGGCGGGCGTACCTGCCGTGCCCGTGGCCGCGGCTGTACGAGGCCCCGCACAGCGTGGCGTGCGTGGTGTTCGAGCGGGAGTTCGGCGGCGAACAGGTGCCCCACTTCGCCCCACTGCTGCACCCCGAGACCCTGCCGCTGAAAGCGATTCAGGACAAGGTGCGGGCGTGGAAGGCCGACCCGCACGCCGCCCACGGGGCGCTGCGGCGGCTGGTGCGGAACGCCAAACCGCCGCAGCCGGTGCGACGACTCCTGTGGGGGATGGGGCTGTACTGGAACGGCCTGTTCCGGGCGCGAAACTTCGGCACGTTCGCGGTGAACACCCTTCGAGAGTTGAACCTGCGGGTGCTATCGTTCCGCTCTCCGCTCACCACCCTGTGGTACTACGACACGGTGACGGACGCCGGCGAGATGACACTGCAAGTGGCCCTCGACCACCGGGTGTTCGACGGGCGGGGGGTGGACCGGGCGTGTACCGAACTGGAGAGGGTGTTGAACGCGGAGATGGCCGCCGAGGTGCGGGGCGGTTGACCCACCTCACCCCGCCTTGCCGAAGCGGTACAGCCGCGGTTGGAACTCGTCGGTCGGCACGTCGGCGTCGGGCGGGAAGCGGAACAGCTCCGGTTCGGGCACGTCGGCCGGCGGGGGGACGGGTGCGGGCGGGGTCTCGGGCGTAGGTTCGCCGAGCGGGACGGCCCAGCGGTCGAGGGAGACGATGAAGTCGTCGCCGGAGGTGGGGTCGGTCATCGGCGGCGCCTCCGTGCGCGAAGTGTTCCGGGCGAACCCGGCCCGCCAGGGCCGCGGGTGGGGCATGAATCGACCTGACTCGCCACCCACCGACCTTGCGGTCGGGGTTCGCCGAGTCGCTACCACCGCAGCAGGGCGGTGCCCCAGGCCAGGCCGGCGCCGAACCCGCTCAGCACGGCCAGTTGGCCCTCTCCCAATCGGTCTTCGCCGAGGGCTTCGTCCAGGGCAATCGGGATGCTGCCGGCGGACGTGTTGCCGTACCGGTCGACGTTGTTGAACACCTTCCCCCGCGGGATGTGCAGGCTGTCGATGGCGGCGTTGATGATGCGGATGTTCGCCTGGTGGGCGACGAACAGGCTGATGTCGTCCACCGTCTTGCCGGCCGCGCACAGCACGTCCTGGATGGTGTCGTTCAGGATGTTCACCGCCCACTTGAACACCGCGTGCCCGTCCATCGTCATGTACTGCTTGTTGGCGGCCAGCAGTTCCGGGGTGGGGGGCAGGCGGCTGCCGCCGGCGTCCCGCCGGAGCATGGCCCCGCCGCTGCCGTCGCTGCCCAGGCTGTACGCCAGAAACCCCTGGTCCGGCCGGCCCGGTTCGATGATCGCCGCCCCCGCCCCGTCCCCGAACAGCGGGTACGTCTTGATGTCCTTCGGGTTCAGGATGCGGCTGTTCGTGTCCCCGCCGA
>CAYMHO010000298.1:0-8557 GCA_964390195.1 uncultured Fimbriiglobus sp.
ACCGCCGTCGGCTCCGGCCGAAAGGTGACAACCAACTCCGGCTATGTGCTTAGAATGCCCCCATGCACGCGATCTTCATCGCCGCGGCCGGCGTCCTCGGCCTGCCGATCCTGCTGCACCTGCTCCTGCGGCAGCAGCCGAAGCGGCTCGTCTTCCCGGCCATGCGGTTCCTCAAGCAGCGGCAGCGGAGTAGTCAGCGGCGGGTGCAACTGAAGCACATCCTGTTGCTCCTCCTGCGGTGTCTGCTGCTGCTGCTGTTCGCCTTCGCCTTGTACCAGCCGACCCTCTCCACCGCCGGGGTGAAGACGCCGTTCGGCTCCGACCCGGTGGCCGCCGTTCTCATCATCGACACCTCGCCGAGCATGGGCTACCGTGACGGGAACACCACCCGGCTGGACGAAGCCCGCCGCCGCGCCGCCGACCTGCTGAACGAACTGCCGGCCAACTCGAAGGTGGCGATCCTCACCACGCACAACCCGACCGGCACCTGGCAGCCGACCGTGCTCGAGGCCCGCCAGCAGCTCGACGCCATCCGCACCCCGAGCGGGTCGGCCCAGTCGCTCGGCCCGGCCCTCTTCACCGCCTACGACCTGATTTCCCAGGTGGACGCCGACAACCCCGAGGGGTCGGAACCGCTCCCCAAGTTGGTCGCGGTGTTCGGCGACGGGACGGTCGGCAGTTGGAACCCGAACGAGGTGAGCGGGCTGGTCGCCAAGCGGAACGGGGTGCCCGGCGCGCCGCCGTTCCACCTGTTCTTCAACGTCAACCCGCCGCCGCCGGAGAAGGGCCCGCCGCCCGAGCCGAACAACCTGAGCATTCTCGACGTGTCGATGGAGTCGGATCGGATAGCTGGCGCCGCCGACGCCATCGTGTCGGTGGTGGTGCGGTCGGACGGGCTGGCAGTGCGTGACCTGCCGGTGACGGCCCAACTGGACGACGGCCCGCCCGAGGTGAAGACGCTCGACCTCGCCCCCGGCGGCACCGTGCCGGCCCAGTTCACCTTCCGCCGTCCGCCGGCCGGGTTCCACACCGTCACCGTCAAGCTCGGCCGCGACGACGCCCTGCCGTTCGACAACGAGCGGCAGTTCACGTTCGAGGTGCAGGCGAAGCGGAGCATCCTGGCGATTTCGGATCGGACCGAGTGGGTGAAGTTCTGGCAGGCGGCGCACAACTACGGGCGACAGGAGTTCGACTGCACTGTCGTCACGCCGGACGCGGTGCCGACCCTTGCCCCGTTCGAGATGGTGGCGGTCATCGCCGTGGCCGATCCGAAGCCGTTCGCCGGCAAGCTGGTTGAGTACGTGAACGGCGGGGGGAAGGTGCTGCTCGCCCCGGACGGCCCCGGCTCGGAGACGGATAAGAACCGGGCGACCGCCTACGCCGTGCTGACGGACATCCTGCCCGCCCCGCTCGGTGCCGAGGTGAAGTCGTTCGCGGCTGTGGCGAAGGACGCCGCCGGCGTGGCGTGGAAACTGGATGAGGAGAAGGACCTTCAGCCCCGCATGCTCGCCCCGCTCCGCGACTGGCAGAAGCAGGGGAACGTGGACGTGTTCAAAGACCCGCGGAAGACGGCCAAGTACCGCCCGTTCGGGCCTAACACCGCCGGTGTCGTGGCGAAGTACGCCGACCCGGACCGGACGGCGGCGGTGTTGGAACGCCCCGTCGGAAAGGGGTTCGCGGTTCAACTCAACACCCGCCTGGACGACGACACCGACGACAAGGACGACTACTGGAACAACTTCTGGGTGCGGGACCACAGTTGGCCGGTGGTGTTCCCGTGGCTGGTGACGCAGTACCTGTGCGACCTGGGGACGGAGGTGCCGGGCGGCACTCCCGGCGAGAAACGGCGGTACAACCTGCCGACCGGATCGGCGGTGCCGGTGCCGATCCGCGGGTTCGCCCCCGCCAACGGCGACCGCAAGCTGCGGCTGGAGGGGCCGGGCGTGCTGGCCGGCAAATCGAAATTTGCTCTGCCGGCCGACGCCACCACTCTCGCCCTGCGGAACAAGTCGCGGACGGACGCCGTCGCGCCCGAACCGGGCGAGGTGCGGTGGGAACTGGAGGACGACCCGCTGTTCACCGCCGGCACGTTCGGCCTGCTGCCGGACGGGGTCGAGTCGCCGTGGCGACACCGCTTCACGCTGAGCGTACCGCCGGGCGAGAGCGACCTGCAGGTCGTGCCGGACGCGAGTATCGCCGAACTGTTCGGCAACGACGCGGTGGTACGGCTCGACCAGAAGAAGACGCTGGAGGAGTTCCTGAACACGCGGCGGAACAGCCTCGTCGAACTGTTCCCCATGCTCGTCCTGCTGGTGCTCATCTTCTTCGCCGTCGAAGGGTTCCTGGCCAACCGCTTCTACAAGCTCAAGTGACCCCGGTGCCCCATGTCCGACGCCCCGACCCCTGCCACCCGCGTCCGCACCAAGTCGCCGCCCGCCCCCCGTACCGGCTGGTGGTGGGTGGCCCTCGTCCTCACCCTGCTGATGGGCCTGGTGCTGCTCGTCACCGCGGCCGTGGCGGTGTCGGCGACGCTGGCGGCAGAAGCGCGGCGGCAGACAGCCGGCACGCCATCGGCCCCTCCGCCGGGCTGGGCCACTCGCATCGACACGGATTCGCTGCCCCCCCCGTTCGAGTCCGACCCGGAGAAGGACGAGGCCAACGTGCGGGCGTTCTTCACCCGCCTCGCCACCGAACTGAGGAACCCGAAGGGCCTCCCGGACGAGCTGATCGACTGGTCGGAGCTGTCCGCCGCCGTTCCCGAAGACGCGGTCGAAATCACGCGGGAAGAGATGTGGTTCGGCCGGCAGGTGGTTCAGTCCGAACAGGCCGTGTGGAAGGGGTGGGACTGGGCGAAGGTGAACGTCCGCAAGGTCGGCCGGCGGCCGGACGGAACGGCGGTCGAGGCGGTCGTCATGCACACCGCCCGCGACGGCCGGCTGGCGTTCCGGCGGTGGACCTTCACCGACACGCCCGACGGCCTGCAGCTGCTCGGGTGGGAAGACCTCCGCACCGGGGTCACGTCCCGTGACCTGGCCTACGCCCGCGCCACCGCCGCCCTGTCGCCGAGCGTCCGCCGCCAACGGCACTGGCAGTTCACCCAGGTGAACGACCTCCACCGGCTGATCGACCAGCGGCAGTTGGCCGACGCCGAGCGGGTGCTGACGAGGCTGAAGGGGGTGCGGTTCGACGGCGAACTGCACTACGCGGTAGACCTGGCCGAGGCGCGGCTGACGACCGCCTCGCGGCGGTCGAAGGACGCCGAGTGGGACGACGTGCTGGCGGTGGAGATCCTCGAAGACCTGGTCGCGAGGTGCCCGCACCGGTTGGCCGCCTACCTGCTTCTGGCCGAAGTTCACCTGCTCGGCGAGGAGTACACGCGGGTGATCGAGGTGTGCGACAGCTACCTGAGCGTGACCGACCACGACCCGGACGCCCTCGCCCTCCGCGGGGCAGCACACTCGGCGCTCCTGCGGGCGGACGATGCCGCCGCCGACTTCACCGCCGCTCTGGCCCTGAACAGGCACCAGCCGCGGGCGGTCAACTGGCAGCGGCAGCAGGCCGACGCGGGTAACAAGAAGGCGGTCGCCGAGGTGCTGGCCACCGCCCCGGACGCGGCCGGATTGTTTGATTCGCTCGCCGAGTGGGCGGCCGACGACGCCGATTGGCCGGGGGTGATCGCCCTCGCCGAACGCTTCCGCAAACTGCGGCCGACTGACACCCGCTGGGCGATTCCGCTGGTCGACGCCTTCCTGAACACGGTCCGCCCGGATGACGCCGTCCAGGTGTTCCGCGAGGCCGTCACCACCACCCCGGCCCCCGAGCGGGCGGAACTGGTGCGGCGGTTCACCACCCAGTTGATCCTGCACAACCACGCCGACAAGGTGTACGCGGCGGTCCCCGCCGCGGAGGCGCCGGTCGCGTTCCGCCTGCTGGCCGAGCGGTACGAGTTGTTCCGCGGGCGGACGAGGGTGAAGTTGGAGGGCGAACCGCTGAAACAGCAGCAAGCGGCGATCCGGTCGCTCACCGAGTTGTTCGTCGCCCACCGCAAGGCGCACCCGGCCGACCCCCGACTGGCCCTGCACGAAGGGCGGTTGAAGTTCGACCAGGGGGAGTACGACCGGGCGGTGGAGGTACTCGCCCCGGCAGTCGCAGCGGCCACGCCGAAACCGGACGCCGGGCCGGACGCCGAGCCGATCTCTGTGTTGCTGCGGGTGGAACTGCTACACGCCGAGTACAAACGCGGGCGGGCGGTGGAGGCGTACCGTGACTTCAAGCACGACCCGTCGGCGTTCAACGAGTTGGCCGAGCGGCACATCGCCGACGGCGACGGCCGGGGGCTGGAGGTGTTGCTGGACGAACGGGCGAAGGTCAAGTTGCGGATGGTGGACGAGCAGTTCTGGCGGGCGGAGGCCGACCGCCTGCACGGGCGGCACGCCGACGCCGCCGCCAAATACAAGGCCTATCTCGGCAAGCATGGCGTTGACCTGATGCACGTCCGGCGGGCGGTCCACGGCCGGCTCCGCAGTCTGGTGGCCGCCGGAGACGCCGCGACCGCCGCGAAAGAGTTGGAGGCCACCCCCTTCGCCAACGACCTGTCCCTCGAACTGCGGGCACTCGTCTTGGTGAAAGCCGGGGGGAATGCCGACGCCGAAAAACTCCTCCGCGACCGCCTGGAGGCGGGTGGCTGGTGGGTGGGTCGCTTCTACGCCGACCCCGACCTCGGCCCGATCCTCCGCACCGACCCGGCGTTCGCCGATTTGCGTAAGGATTTCCCACCCCCCCCGGTAGAGAAACCCATCCCTCCCCGGTGAACCGCCGGCAGTGGTCCGTACACTTTCCGTCCCGCCGCCCGGTGACGTCGGGGGGACCACCGTCCCCCCAAACCCCCTTGTCCGGAGCCTGCCCCCGTGTCGTCTCCCGTTCCGCCCAAACCGCTCTCGGCCGTCGTCCGCTTCCTCGTCCTCACCGTCGCCGCCATCGGCTTCCTGTTCGACACGTACGAACTGCTCATGCTCCCGCTCATCGGCGGGCCGGCCCTGTCGGAGTTGCTCGGGGTGCCGCCGAACAACCCGCTGGTGCGGGAGTGGCTCGGGTACATCCTGTGGGCGGCGGCCGTGTGCGGGGGCGTGAGCGGGCTGCTCGGCGGGTGGTTGATCGACCGGTTCGGCCGCAAGAGCATCATGGTGGCCAGCATCCTGCTGTACTCGTTCTCCCCGGTGGCGGCGGCGTTCAGTACGAACGTGTGGATGTTCGCCACCTTCCGCTGCACCACGTTCATCGGCGTGTGCGTCGAGTTCGTGGCGGCCGTCACCTGGGTGGCCGAGCTGTTCCAGAACAAGCGGTCGCGGGAACTGGCCCTCGGGTGGACGCTGGCGTTCTCGTCGGTCGGCGGGCTGGTGGTGACGGCGGCGAGCGCCCTCATGGGCCGGTTCGCCGAGCAGTTGCCGGCCATCCCGGTGCCCCAGCCGCTCGACTCGCACGCCCCGTGGCGGTACACGCTCATCACCGGGCTGGTGCCGGGGTTGCTCATCCTGGCCCTGGTGCCGTTCGTGCCGGAGTCGCGGGTGTGGGCGGAGCGGCGGCGGGCGGGCACCCTCAGCCGGCCGAGCTTCGCCGCCATCTTCGCCCCCGAGTTCCGCCGCACCACCCTGGTGGCCACCGCCCTCAGCGCGGCCGCGTACGCGTCGGCGTTCGGGGCGCTGCAACTCACCCCGACGCAGATCGCCTGGGGGTCGCCGGTGGTGGCCGAGCAGCGGAAGATCCTCGACCCTTACCAGGAGGAGGCGAAGGGGCTGAACGAGAAGCTGAGCGACGCCAAAGGGCGGCTGGACGCCGCCTTCGCCCGCGTGCCGGGGCTGCGGGAGAAGATGGCCGAGCGGGACGTGGTCCGCACCAAGATCCGCAAGCTGCGGGACGACGAGTTCAAGCTGCTCACGGAGGCGGAGGAGCTGAAGGCGAGGGGGGCGGAGGAGGCGGCGGCCGCGAAGGAGAAGGAGGCGAAGGAACTACTGGCGGAGATCGGGAAGACGACCGCCGGCACCATGCCGCCCCCGACCGAGTCGAGCAAGGCGCTGGCGGCCTTGGTGAAGGACGACAAGGACGCGGCCGACGCGGCCAAGGATTACGAGGCGGCGCTCAAGCAACTGGGAGAGAAGCGGACGTTCGAGGTGCGGAAGGCGGACAAGGAGGTGAGGGAGTTCGGGGAGAAGTCGCAATTCCTGCAAGAGACCGGCGGCCTGGTCGGGCGAATCCTTCTGGCGGTGCTGCTGGTGGTGATCGCCAGCAAGGGGTGGCTGCTACGGCTGTTCATCATCCCCGGCCTGATCGCCTTCCCGCTCACGTACCTGTACCTGTTCAAGGAGCAGCCGGACTGGTTCGTGTACGGGGTGTTCGTGTGCGGGCTGGCGACGGTCGCCCAGTTCAGCTACTTCGGGGAATACCTGCCGAAGATGTACCCGCTACACCTGCGAGGCACCGGCGGCAGCTTCGCCACCAACGTGGGCGGGCGGATGATCGGCACCAGCGGGTCGTTCGTGACGACGACGCTCCTCGCCCCGTTCATGCCCGGGGCGAACACCTTCGAGAAGGTGGCGGTGGGCGCCGGGATCGTCGGCCTGAGCGTGTACGTGATCGGGATGGGGCTGTCGTTCTTCCTGCCGCAGAAGGCGGCGGCGGACACGGAGTGAAGACTAACCACAGAGGCACAGAGACACAGAGAAGACTAGAGGGAGAGTGAAGACACCACCCTCTAGTCTTCTCTGTGTCTCTGTGCCTCTGTGGTTAGCTCTTCTTCCGACTAGAAAAAAACTCCGCGATCCGCGCCTTCGAGTCGTCCGACCCGGTCAGCCGCAGGAACGCCGCCGACTCGACGGCCACCGCGTCCGGGAGCGGTTGCCCGCTCCCACGCACGATCACCGTCATCAGCTCCTGCATGGCCGGCGAGGTGGCCGGCCCGACGGCCAGCACCTCGTCCTTCAGCAGGTCTTGCTCCAACAGCACCAGCGGCTCCCGTTTCGCCCGTCGGGCCGGCTCGCGTTCCACGGTCGCCACGAACGCCGCCGCCTGGTCAACCACCTCCCCATCGGCGAAGGTGCGGTCCACCAGTTTGGCCACCAGGGCGTCCGCCGCCGAAACCGAGTCTCCGGTCAGCAGCATCCGGGCGGCCGTCTTCAGTTCGGCCACGCGGGTGAGCCGCTGGCTGCCGCCCCAGCCGGGGATCAGCCCGAGTTTCACCTCGGGTAGGCCGAGTTGGGTCGCCGGGCTAGGCCCGCACACCCGAGCGTCGCACGCCAGCGCCACCTCCAACCCGCCGCCCAGTGCCGCCCCGTTGATCGCCGCGCAGGTGGGGAAGGGGAGCGACTCGAACATGCCGAGGGTGCTGTTGCCGAGTTTGACCAGTTGGGCGACCGCCGGGCTGTTCGGGGCGGGCAGGGCGGCGAAGAACTTCAGGTCGGCCCCGGCGATGAACACGTCCGGCTTCGCGCTGGCGACCACCAGCCCCTTCAGGCCGGCGCGCATCCGCAGCGGCATGAGCGCCCGCCGGAGGTCGTTCCACACCCCCTCGGACAGGATGTTGGCCCGGCTGTTCGGGGTGTCGAAGGTGAGGACGGCCACGCCGTCCGGGCGGTGGGTGACGGTGACGGTGGACATGCCGGTGGCCTCCATTGGCGACACGGCCAGTGTAGTCGTTCAGCGGACGATGCCGAGGAGCGGGCGGCCGTTCAGGTTTCGCGGGGTGAGCTTGTACCCGGTCGGGTTGATCGCCTGAATGATCCAGTCGTTCGTGACGGTCGGGTTCAGGATGAACCCGCTCCGCACGGCCGCCCGGGTGGCCTGCCCGGTGCCCGCCTCGCCGTACCACCGGGACGGGTCGGCCTTCTTCTCCCACACCGGGTCGGTGCGGGTGACGCCGTCGATGCAGTGCATCACGTCCGCCTTCCGCCCGAACAGGCCGAGCGAGTGGTAGCGGACCGCCCCGGATTCGAGCAGGGCCTTCTGGGCCATCGCCTGGGCGTACCGCTCGGCGGTGATCTCGTACGGCCCCCACACGGCCACCCGCTGGCGGCGGTGCGACCCCATGAATTCGAACGTCTCCTGGAGGGTCAGGTTCACCCCGGTCTCGGCCCGGAGCGCCCACGGGCGGACGTTGAGCGTGGCCGGGAGCCAACTGATCGTGTCCTCGCCGACCACCTGCTCGCCGGCGGGGGTGACGGCCGTGCGGACGAACGTCGCCCAGGTGTGGGCCGTCCGCGGGCGGAACAGGTCGCCCTGCCCGCCGAACAGGGTGACGAAATAGCGTTCTCCGTGGGCGGTCGGGAGGCAGTCGGCGACGGCCGCCACCCCGGGCTGCGCGAACGCGACGACCGGCACAACCGTCAGGAGCAGCAGGGCGGGGAGGAATGGCCGCATGGGTCCACCGTCCGTGGTGTGAGTCGCAACGGGAGAGATCGGCCGGCGAGCAGAGTTGTGGTGAGTGGAGCTGAGGGGCGAGGGGAGGGCGGGGCGGGCGGGGTCCGGCCGGATTGCGGAAACCGGTAATAGTGGGGGCGCCCCCCCC
>CAYMHO010000299.1:0-8477 GCA_964390195.1 uncultured Fimbriiglobus sp.
CTTGTACACCCGGTGGCCCATGCCCATCACCTTGAACTTCGGGTCCTTGGCGATGGCCGCGTCGAGCCACGCCTTCACCTTGTCCGGCCCGCCGATCTGCTCCAGTTGTTGCAGGCACGCCTCGTTCGCCCCGCCGTGGAGCGGGCCGGCGAGCGAGCCGACCGCCGCGCTCATGGCCGCATACGGTGTCGGCAGGCTCGAACCCACCACGCGGGCGGTGAACGTGCTGGCGTTCATGTTGTGTTCGGCGTGCAGCACCAGGCACGCGTCGAGCACCTTGCGGGCGGCCGGGGTCGGCTCCTTGCCGAACAGCATGAAGTAGAAGTTGGCGGCGTGATCCAGGTCGGCCCGCGGTTCGATGACCTCCTCGCCCCGCCGCACCCGCGCGAACGCCGCCACCAGCGTCGGGAACACCGCGGTCAGCCGGACGGCCGCGTTCCAGTTGGCGGCCGGGTCGTTCACCTGCCGCGGCGGGTAGTACGCCCCGAGCGCCGCCACGCTCGCCTGCAGCACGTCCATCGGGTGGGCGGTCGCCGGGAACGTCTTGAGCAGGTCTTTCAGCTTCAGGTGAACGGCCCGGTGCTGCCGCAGGTCGTGGTCGAACTCGGCGAGCTGCTTCTGCGTCGGCAGGTCGCCCTTCATGAGCAGCCACGCGGTTTCTTCGTAGCAGCTCTCTTTGGCCAGCGTTTCGACAGCGATCCCGCGGTACTCCAGGACGGCCCGTTTGCCGTCGATCTCGCTGATCGCGGACTTGGCCGCCTCCACGTTCTCCAGACCGGGGCGGAATTTGACCACGTCGGCAGTCATGGAACACTCGGGAGGGCGGGCCGGATGGAAGGTGCAGCGCCGGGAGGCACACAGACCGATTCTAGCAACCCGACGGCGGAACCGGCGAGGGCCATCCGATTGCGACGGCTGAACAGGTGGGGTACGCTGAAC
The DNA here is from genome assembly GCA_964390195.1 of uncultured Fimbriiglobus sp. Lineage (GTDB taxonomy): Bacteria > Planctomycetota > Planctomycetia > Gemmatales > Gemmataceae > JALHQU01. Next base: position 940 of record CAYMHO010000299.1, read on the forward strand.
GCCACGACTCGCGGAGGCGGCCATGCGAAGGGTTCGTGTGAACCGCATCATGCTCGCGGTGTTCCTGGTCTTGACTCTCCCCATCATCGGTGGTGTCGGGTACATCTGGCTCGGCATGAAGAACAGCGGCGGACGGGGATCGATGGACGCGGCACTGAAGCTGAAGGCGAAGGTCGAGGCGATGCCCACACCGGACGAGTGGTGTTACAACCGCAGGGCGGGCAGTTTCGGCGTCCGCTTCACGAACGGCGAGTGGGTGACGGGAGTGGCGATGGACAGTCACGGCCTGTATTCGGAGTGGTTCGGCGGCGGGACGGTAGTGTTGAAGGACAGCCGCGGGCGGGTGCGGTGCTACTTCGGTCATGTATGCGGCGGGTTGGGGGCACTCGAAGGGGCGAGCGAGTTCGATTCGCTCGACGTGTTTGATGCGAAACTGACCGAACAGAAGTTCGCTGAACAAGAGTGGCCGTGATCCCGCACGCCTCGCCACCTGCCGATCAATTCAGACCCCTCTCCCGGCTCGCTTCGCTCGCCACCCTCTCCCTCAGGGGGAGAGGGTTTCTGGCGCCACCGTTTCCGAGTGTCCGCAAGCCGTGGCGGGACGGTGGACACACCCTCTCCCTCACGGGTGCTCTGTCGCAATCCTCGGCAGGGGGAGGGTACAATGGTTCATGAGAGCCAAGAAGACCACCCGCCCGATGACCAGGTCCGCGTTGGCGGTCGCCCGGCAGGCGCTCGCCGCCGCCCGATCCGCCCTGCCGGAGTACGGGTCGAAGTTCGCCAAGCGGGCGTACACCCAACACCAGTTGTTCGCCGCCCTCGCCGTCCGCCAGTTCCTCAAGACGGATTACCGCGGCCTGGAGCAGCACCTGAAGGACTGGTCCGACCTGCGGGCGGTGCTCGGGCTGGGCGAGCGGGTGCCCGACCACTCGACCCTCCAGCGGGCGGCCGACCGGCTGCTCAAAAAAGAACGCTCGACGCCCTGCTGAGTGCCACCGTGGCGGCCGCCGCCCGGTTGCTCCCGCCCAAGCCGCGGGCGGCGGTGGACGCGACCGGGTTCGACGGGCGGGTGGTCAGCCGGTACTTCACCCGCTCGGCGGGGCGGCGGATCGCCCAGAAACGCTGGCCGAAACTGACGGCGGTGGTGGACACGGCCAGTCACCTGGTGCTGGCGGCGGGCGTCACCCGCGGGCCGACCCAGGACGCCCCGCACCTGGTGCCGGCGGTGCGGGCGGCGGTGAAGCGGCACCGCATCGACACCGTGCTGGCCGACGCCGGGTACGACGGCGAGGCCAACCACGCCGTCCCCCGCACCGGACTGGGGGTGCGGAGTACGGTCATCGCCCTGAACCGCCGGGGCACCCGGAAGTGGCCGAAGACGACATACCGGCGGCAGATGGTGCGGCGGTTCCGCAAGAAGGCGAAGGGGTCACGGCACCGGCGGGTGTACGGCCAGCGGTGGCAGGCGGAGAGCCGGTTCAGCCGGCTGAAGCGGCGGCTGGGCAGCACCGTGGCGGCCGTCCGCTGGGCGGCCCAGAAGGCCGAGATCATCCTCCGCTGCGTCGTGTACAACCTCAGGCTCCTCGCCGGGTCGTAGGATCGCGACAGAGCACCCCTGAAGGAGAGGGTCGGACGGAGCGCAGCTCCGGACGGGGTAGAGGGGGCCACACTCACCACCACACCCCACCATTGACACCCCCGTCATCGGATGCGAATTGTCCGCCCGCGCCCACTTCTCCGCATCCTTCGGGTAAGGTGTCGTCACTCCCCGAGGGTCGCGTCATGTCCGAACCGTTCGCCTACGACGCCGTCGAATACCCGTCGGCCGGCATCCCGCGGATGCACCCCAGCCACCTGTTCGCCGTCGCCCGCCTGTTCGGCTGTCGGCCGGCCCCGGTGGGCCGCTGCCGCTACCTGGAGTACGGGTGTGGCGACGGCACCCACCTGATCGGCTGTGCGATGGGCCTGCCGGCAGCCACCTTCGTCGGCGTCGACCTGTCCGTCGAAGCCATCGCCCGCGGGAACACGCTGATCGCCGAACTCGGGGTGACGAACGTGTCGTTGCACGCCGCCGACGCGACCGTTTGGACCCCGCCGGCCGGCGGGTTCGACTTCGCCTGTGCCCACGGGCTGTACTCGTGGGTGCCGCCGTTCGTGCGGGACGCGGTGCTGGCCGGCATGCACACCGCCCTCACCCCGGACGGCGTCGGGTACGTCAGCTACAACACGTACCCCGGCTGCTACGTGCGGCGGATGGTGTGGGAGATCCTGAAGCAGCACACCGCCCACACCGCCGACCCGTCCGCCAAGCTCCGCGAGGCGGGCGACATGCTCCGCTTCCTGCTCGCCGGACAACCGGCCGAGCGGAAGCCGGCGGTGCAGGCGTTCGCCCACGAGATGACCCAACTGCTGGACGACTGGCAGCCCGGCACGCTGTACCACGACGACCTGGGCGAGGTGAACGACCCCGTCTACTTCCGCCAGTTCGCGGAGCACGCCGGGCGGTTCGGGCTGCGGTTCGTGGCCGAGGCCGAGCAGGTGATGATGAACACCGAACTGTTCCCGTCGGCGGTGACGGGCGTGCTGGACGGCATGGCCGACCGCGACGTGCTGCTGAAGGAGCAGTACTTCGATTACCTGAAACTGCGGCGGTTCCGGCACACCGTGCTGGCGAAGGACGGCCGCCCGCCGATTGCCCGCCCCGACCCGGCCGCGGTGGCCGACCTGTTGGTGAGCGGGCTGGACCTGATCGCCGAGGCGCAGCCGGAGGCGGACGAGATGACGTTCCGGCGGACCGGCTCGGCGGTCCGCGTTGCCCACCCGCTTGTGAAGGCGGCGCTGCTGACCGTCGCTGAGGGCGGGCCGCGGCGGGTGACGTTCGACGAACTGGCGACCGCGATCGCGGCCAGGCTGGGGCAGCCGATGCTGTCGGACGACGACCGCACGCGGGTTTGTGAACTGCTGGCCGAAGCGTGGATGGGCGGGATGGTGGATCTGAACGGACACCGGCCGTGGTACTTCGATGCGGTGAGCGAGCGGCCGACCGCCTGCCCGTTCGCCCGCGCCCGCGCCCCGGTGGCGGACGTGGTGAACTCCCGCCTGTTCACCCCGCTGAACGCCCGCGAGCCGACCGTCCGCGGGCTGCTCGCCCTGCTCGACGGCACCCGCACGGCGGACGAGATCGCCGCCGCGTGGGGGGCGTCGTACCCGCCCGAAACGCGACCGGCCGCGGAGGTCCTCCGCGGCCGGCTGGACAACTACTTGGGTCAGATGGCCCGCAACGGGATGCTCGTCGGCTAGGACTGTAGCCGGCCTCTGTAAGGCCGGTCCGACCGGCCCCACAGAGGCCGGCTACAGCAAAGCCCACACCGTGTCGGCTCACCCGCGGAAAGTCGCCGCACGCACCGCGGGCGGGATCGGAACCCCCCCGCGGAGCGTGCGGCGACTTTCCGGCTCAGCCGCGGTTCTTGATGAGCATCACCTTGACGATCTCCTGGGCGGCGTCGTCCTCGATGTCCAGGGCGGACTGCAGCTTCTCGATCAACTCCTTCTCGTCGTCCTCGACCACCCCGTCGGCGAGGACGATGTTCACCGCGTTGCAGAACGCCGTCGCCCGCAGCCGCTCGGGCACCAGCGGCACGCACTTCTCCACCAGTGCCTCCGGCCCGCCCTTCTTGAGCACCTTCAGCAGGGTGTCCATCATCTTGTTGAACTTGTCCGGGGTGAAGCTGGAGTACAGCTTCATCCGGTCGATGGTGTTCCACAGCCCGCGGGCTTCTTCCTCGGCGATGTGCCCGTCGGCGGCGGCCGCCGCCAGCAGGATGCCGGCGAACCCCTCGTGCGGGCCGAGCGAACTCTTCCCCTCCCCGCCGAACATGTCGAACAGACCCATGACCGCCTCCGTGGAGCGTGGTGAAGACGTGCGAACTTTCGACCGGGAAAAATGTACCCGCCCGCCGGTGGCGGTCAAGCGGGGGCGACCGTTCCAACCTCCTCGGTCCGGGTCGTTGCCCGGGTTCGGCAGCATTAGTACCATGCAACGGCCGTCACCGTGTCGTGGGGTGAGGTCATGGGAACGTGGGTGCGGGTGGCTGGAGCGGGGATCGTGCTGGCGTCGGTGCTCGGGTGCGGCCTCACCGCCTACCTGACGAACGCCGCGGCCGACGGGCTGAAGCAGTCGATGCCGCCCGAGCAGTCGCTCGACTCCGACCGGATGCAAGGGTGGGCAGTCCGGCAGCAGGTGCAGGCGGTGTGGCGGAGGCGATGCCGCCGATGCTTGGGTGCGTCGGCGGGTGCGTGTGCGGGGTGGTGGTGTTCGGCGTTGGGGCGTACCTGTCCGGCCGGGAGGCTGTCGATCAACGGCGGATCGGGCGATCCCGGTCGGCGGACGAACCGCTGGACTACGACGAACGCATCCGCCAGCGCAAGGGGCGGCGGAACCACCGCGCGCTCGCGGCCCAGCAGTCCCGCGGTCGTGCTGACCCTTCCTCCGAGTCCGAGCTACCACCCCTCCCGCTCGCCGACGACCCCGGCACCCGACCCGTTCCGACCGCCGAACCGCCCAGCAGCTCCACCGCCGCCGACCCGGACCAGACACGCCCACTCGACCCGGACGAAGACGGCCCGACCGCCCCCGCCCCGGACGGTCGCCGGTATCGCCTCCGCGAGACCATCGCCCGCGGCGGCATGGGGGTGGTGTACCGGGCGGACGACCTGACCTTCGGCCGCGAGGTGGCGGTGAATGTGGTCGCCCCGGAGTTGGTCGGCGGGCCGGCCGCCCGGCGGTTCGTTCTGGAGGCCGAGTTGACCGGCCGCCTCCAGCACCCCGGCATCCCGCCCGTCCACGATTTGGGCGCCCTGCCCGACGGCAGCCCGTACCTGGCCATGAAGCTGATCCGCGGGAAGACGCTCGCCGACGAGTTGAAGGCCCGCCACACACCGGCCGACGACCTCGACCGCTTCGCGCAGGTGTTCGAGCAGATCTGCATGGCCGTCGCATACGCCCACGCCCGGCGGGTGATCCACCGCGATCTGAAGCCGGCGAACGTGATGGTCGGCAGCTTCGGCGAAGTGCAAGTGATGGACTGGGGGCTGGCCAAGAAGCTGGGCGAAGCGGACGAACCGTTGACGGCGGGCGATCCGGACGACGGCTGGCGGCCCGACCCGGAGGGCCGCACTCGGGCAGGCACCATCCTGGGCACCCCGGCGTACATGCCGCCCGAGCAGGCGCGCGGGCGGGTCCACGAGGTGGACGAGCGGGCCGACGTGTTCGCCCTCGGCGGCGTCCTGTGTGCGATTCTCACCGGCCGCCCGCCGTATGTCGCCACGACGGGGCATGCGGCGTGGGAGTTGGCTGCGGCCGCGCACCTGGACGACGCCTTCGCCCGCCTGTCGGCGGTGAAGGAGGCCGGACGGCTGCCGGCGGTGGCGAAGCGGTGCCTCAGCCCGCAGCCGGAAGACCGTTACACCCACGCCGGCGAGGTGGCGGCGGCGGTCCACGCCGCCCGCAGGACCGCCGAGGAGTGGAAACGCAAGGACGAACTGGACGCTGCCACCTCCACCGTCGAACGGGACGCCCGGGCCGACCGCCGACGGTCGCAACAGGCGGTGCGGTTGGCCGTCGGGGCGGTGTTCGCGGCGGTGTTGGCGGTCGGGGCGGTCGGCTGCTTCGCGATGACGGCGGTCGAAGACGCCCGCCAACGGGAGGAGGCGACGAAGCGGCAGGCGCAGGCCAAATTGCGGGACTACGCAAGTCGGGGCTTCCCGCTGATGGTGGTGCAGGCCGAAAAGGAGGTGGCGGCGAACACCTTCAAGCCGGGGTGGGACGGCGAGCGTCGGGGACGGGTGATGAACGAGATCACCCGTGAGGTGGAACTGCTCGACCAACCCGAACGCGGTCTGGCCCAGGTGCTGATCGCCGCCTTGCACACCATCGCCCGTGACCAGGACCAGGCGGACATGGCGTGGGAACAAGGGGCGAAGGAGTTCGCCCCCGATGACCCGCACGCCCGTGTTCGGTTGGCGGTGGCCGCGGTCGGTCGGTTCGGCGGGAAGGACACGCCGTCCGAGTTGGAGGCGGTGATCCTGAAGCGGGTGGGCGGCGTGCTGAAGGGCACCCGCCCGGACACCCTGCCGCCGGACCTGCGGACGGAGGTAGAAGAGGCGATCAAGAAACTCCCAGCCAAGTGACCCCTCACCGTCACCCACCCCCTGGGTCGCCGGAGATGTGGCGAAATCGCTCCCTCCCGTCCCCGCGCGTGATCAATATCACTCCCTAAAAGTTCATCCTGGCCGTGGAGTGCCGGTTCATGAAATGCTCGAAGTGCGAGTGGCCGACCCCCGCATCGCGGCGGGACTTATTCTCCGGCAAGTGCGACGTGTGTCAGAAGCCGGCACCGAAGTTCGCCGGCCAAACGCCCGAACAGGCGAAGACCACGAGACAACTCCGACGTGCGGCGAACGAGTTGGTCCGCAACGTACCGCCGGCCGAAGTGGTTCGCCAGTTGGTCGAACTCGGTCACCCGTCGGAGCGGGCCGAGCGGATGGTGGCGGGGTTATTGGCGGAACGGGAGTCAAAGACCCAACAACTCCGCGAGCAGCACGGGCTGGCCGAAGGCACCTCCGCCGCCGAGGTGCAAGCGCACCACAAGAAAAAGGAGTCGCGGCGGGTACGGCTGTTCGGGTTGTTGACACTGTTGATCGGCCTGGTGCTGCTCGGTGTCGGCGGTCTGTTCCTTTACCTCGCGTTCAGTGCCAACAACACCGCCGACATCCGCGGGTACGGCAACGGCATCGCGGTGCTGGCCTTCGTGCTCGGCGGGATTGCCACGTTCGTTAGCCTGTTGCAGGTGGTGTTCGGCCGTGCCGAATTCGCCCGGTACGTGTTCCGCCTGTTCGGCATGCGGTGGGACTGACCGCCCTCACGCCCCGAGGTGCTTGACGATCTCGCCCGTGATGCTGGCGGTGTTGCCGGTGCCGCCGAGGTCGCGGGTCAGGCCGACGTTCGCCTTCAGGGTGGTTTCCACCGCCCGCTCGATCCGCTCGGCCGCCTTCCGCTCGCCGACGTGGTCGAGCATCATCGCCGCACTCCGCACCACCGCGATCGGGTTCGCCAGCCCCTTGCCGGCGATGTCCGGGGCGCTGCCGTGGACCGCCTCGAACACCGCGTACCGGGCACCCAGGTTCGCCCCCGGCACGACCCCCAACCCGCCCACCAGCCCGGCGCACAGGTCCGAGATCACGTCGCCGAACAGGTTCTCCATCACCAGAACGTCGAACTGGGTCGGGTCGAGGGCCAGCCCCAGGCACACGTTGTCGATCACCGCCTCCTCGAACGCGATGAACGGGAAGTCGTCGGCCACCGCCCGGGCGCACTCCAGAAACAGCCCGTCGGTCAGCCGCATCACGTCCGCCTTGTGGCAGAACGTCACCCGCCGGCGGCCGTGGTGCCGGGCGTGCTCGAACGCGTACCGCACGATCCGCTCGCACGCCGGCCTGGTAATCACCCGCAGGCTCTCGATGATGCCCGGCACGATCTG
>CAYMHO010000300.1:0-8476 GCA_964390195.1 uncultured Fimbriiglobus sp.
ACTCCGGCGACCACATCGGGTTGCACGAGAACTCGTGCTCGTAGCACCCGCCGATCCAGTCGCGGAACTCGGTCGCCCCGATGTCCTTCGGCACTTCGACGGCGAAGTGGGCGCACATGATGCCCACCCCGCTCGCGGCCAGTTTGCCGATCCGCTCCAGGTTCTTCCCCTTCAGGAACGGGTGCCCGTTGCCGCCGTCGGCGTAGCACAGGATGCCGGCCGCCCCATCAAGGATGCTGTCGTCCTTCGGGTAGCCGTTGTTCACCACTTCAACGGTGACCGCCTTGGTATTCGCCAGGCACTTGGCCAGCAGTTTGACGCCGGCGTTGAACTCGTGGTCGCCGGGGCCGTGGCTCATGCTGCCGCCGATGAGCACCAGCTTCTTCGGCTTGTCGTCGGCGGCGAGGGAGAAGGCGGGGGCGGCGGCGACGGCGGCCGACGCGGCCAGGAACTGACGGCGGGAGAGCATGGCAGGAACTCCGGGGCAGGTCCGGATAGGATAAGGAACTCTCGCACGTCCGTGAGGCCCGCCCATGCCCATCGCTGTTGCCTGCCTCTGTGGGGCAAACGTGAAGGCCCCAGATAGTGCTGCTGGCAGGCGGATCAGGTGCCAGGAGTGCGACAGAATCCTCGCCGTGCCCACCACCGCCGTTGAGTCGGTGGCTGAGTCACGGGCAGTCGGCAAGGGCCGGAATAAGAGTCACAACCTACTGTTGATCGGCGTACTCTGCGGAGTCTCGCTGGTGATACTGGCCGCGTGGTGGGGCTTCGCTTGTTGGTATGAGTCGCATGTAAACTCTCAGACGAACGGGCAGACGTCGAGTGCCACCACCCCGACGAGAAACTGGCTGAACCGCACCAAGGAACCGGGATTGCCCCACGGTTGGGCGAGATTCCAGGGGGAGGGGTTCAGCATCGCCGTCCCGGACTCCAGCCGGTTCGAGAAATCGTCAACACCACTGACGGGCGGTATTTCTGGCAAGAAGATACCGTTTTGGGAGAGCGAGACGCCGACCACACCTGGACCGCTGGGATACTGCGTCAGCATCGACGAGACGACTGCGGAGATCAAGCAGGCCGCCTCACGAAACAAAGACGACCTGGGAAGAATCGTCAAGCTCGGCATGGAGATCAACGGCGCAACCATGAAGGTGGAATCGCATAAACCTGTTCCGTTCGCGGATGGTGCAGCGACGCAACTCACCTGTCGAGCGATTGAATATCGGGTGTACATGCGGATGGTGTGTCACGGTGATAAGGTGTACACATTAGTCGTGCTGGGGCTGACACTGCCAGATGACACCGACCCAGCCGTGGCGACTTTCTTCGACAACTTCCGTGTGGAGGGTGCCAAGCCGATCGACGGAACGAAGCCACTGCCGACCCCGCCGGCTGTCCTGCCTGACGGGTGGAAGAAATTCGACGGCGACGGGTTCAGTGTGGGTGTGCCCGACGGCGTGGGATTGACGGCGGCCGAGAAGACGAGCCCGGATGGACTGACGAGCAAGACGTGGAGCAGCGAGTTGAACCTGGACACAATGTTCCTGGTCATGAAGACAGAAATTCCGGCAGCGGACATCGCCAAGTTCCAGCGGAACCGATCCACCACTTGGGATGGGATTGTCTCGTCAGTGGAGAAGGGGGCTAACCCGCATAAGAGGGCCGGTCCTGCCCAGGATGTAACGACCGTCGACGGACTGGACGGCCGGCTGTTCACCCTCAAGCACGGCGAGGGCCAAATGCGATGCGCGATCTACGTCGATGAACGTGGGGCGATGTACCACATGATGGTGGTGCATCCATCCGGGGCCAAGCCGGAGGATTCGCGAGCCAAGACGTTCTTCGACAGTTTTCGGATCGTGAAGGCGAAGTGACGGCGGCGAAGAACTGCCAACGCGAAAGCGGCAAACGCATCCACCTGGTAGCCCGAAGTGCGAGCGAGGGACCAACCGCCGATGCGGTCAATCGTAAGGCGACGGGTGGCGGTTCGCCCACTCTCTTCCGGACAAGCGGTTCGCCCCTCGCTCGCGCGCCGTGCTAACTATGGCAGCCGCCGCCACGCGGTGCGTTCGAGCACGCCGACGAGCAGGATGCACCCGACGGCGGCCAACCCGAGCCACAGGTTCGTAGGGTGGTACTTGCGGTAGCGGTAACTCACCACCTCCACCTTCTCCAACCGGTCGATGTCGGCGAACGCCGCCCGCAAGTCGTCCGGGCTGTTCGCCACGAAGGTCCGTCCGCCGCTCAGGCTCGCCACGTCCTCCAGCACCGCCCGCCCGTCCGCCCGCTGCTTCCGCTCCTCCGCCGGCAGGTTGGCCGCGTCGCCCCCGCAGTCGATGGTGTAGATCGTCACCCCGAGTTTCTGAGCGAGTTGCGCCGCCTGGAGTGGGCGCAGCACGTTCGCCTCCTCGCGGTTGTGCTCGCCGTCGCTCAGCAGCACCAGCACCTTCCGCCGCGTGTCCCCGTTCTTGGCCATCGCGTCGAACCCGGCCAGCGCCAGCCCGAGCGCGTCGCCCACGTTCGTGCCGGCGTCCAGCCCGGTCTTCGGCCGCAGGTCGTCCACCACCTTCAGTAGCACCGAGTGGTTGTGCGTCAGCGGGCAGGTGGTCTCGGGAACCGCGGCGAACGTGACCACGCTGATTTGGTCGTTCCCACGGTCTTCGAACGTGCCGCCGTCGCTCGTCCCACCGTTCACGAACAGGGCGAAGGTCCTCTTGGCCGCGTCCAGCCGGGATGCCGGCGGGGTGGCCGTCGGGTCGAAGTCCGGGGTGCCCATGCTGCCGCTCACGTCCACCGCCAGGGTGAGGGCGACGCCGTCCACCGGCAGGCGGGTTTTCAGGTCCGGGAATCGGAAATTGGCCACCGCCAGAATGGTCAGTACGACGGCGCAGCCCCGCAACACGGCCCCACCCCAGTTGGCCCAGTTCGCGCCGCCGGTGGGAACCCCGTCGAGCAGTGACACGTCCGAGAAGCGGAGGGCCGGGCGGCGGCGGATCAGTCGCCACACCAGGAGCGGGGCGAGCGGCAGCAGGAGCAGCGCCAACGGGTGTTCGAAGCCGGCGTCGGTCATACGGGGTAGGATACCCGAAACCTCAGGCCGGCGGGCGGGTTCAACCCATCACACGTCTCTTTCCGATGAGGTGTCTCATGTCGCGGTTCGTGCTGTGTGCGGCGGTCGTCGGGCTGACCCTGACGTCGGCCGTGCGGGCGGATAACAAGGAGAACATCGAGGCGGCGAAGGCGGCCATCGCCACCCTGGAGAAGACGAAGGACGCGAAGGAGCGGGCGGCGGCCATCGCCAAGCTGGGCAAGGTGGCGGCGGCCGGGCAGTTCGACGCGGTCAAACCGGGCATCCCGAAGGTGGTGGAAGGGCTCGGCGACAAGGACGCCGGGGTGCGGGCGGCGGCGGCGATGGCGGTCGGGCAGATCGGCCCGGACGACGCCGAGGCGGTGGTGAAGAAGCTGGCCGATCTGCTGAAGGACAAGGATGAGAAGGTGAAGGAGAACGCGGTGAAGGCCCTCGGCTCGTTCGGCGAGAAGGCCCAGCCGGCCATGAAGGCGCTCCGCGAGGCGAAGAAGGAGGACGGCGACCCGAAGAGCAAATTCAGTAAGGACGTGGACGCCGCGATGAAGACCATCCAGCCGAAGAAGCCGAAGTAGGTCGAACCCCCGTCGGGGCGAAAAAAATCCGGCCGCGGGTGTCCCGAACGCCCGCGGCCGTTCGTCGTTCGGGTGGGTGGCGGGCGCCGCGACCGCCCCGTTCCACGCTCACCGGACGAGAGGACCGATCATGGCCAAGTTTCTGTTCGTGTACCGCGACCAACCCGACCCGTCGCAAGGCCCGCCGTCGCCCGAGCAGGTGCAGGCGATCATGGCCGAGTGGGGCGTGTGGTTCCGCACGGTGGGGGCGGCGGTGGTGGACGGCGGCGACGGCCTGCAACCGACCGGGCGGATGGTGCGGCCGGGCGGGAAGGTGAGCGACGGCCCGTTCATCGAGGCGAAGGAGGTGGTCGGCGGGTACTCCATCGTCCAGGCGGACAGCTACGAGCAGGCGGTCGAGTACGCCAAGAGTTGCCCCATCCTGGCGAACGGCGGGACGATCGAGGTCCGCGAGTTGGCCGGCTTCAACTGATGCCCACCCCGACGCCGGCCCTGGTGGAGCACTTCTTCCGGCACGAGTACGCCAAGCTGGTGGCGTCGCTCACCCGCCGGTTCGGGGTGCGCCACCTGGGGTTGGCCGAGGACGCGGTTCAGGCCGCGCTCGAACGGGCGCTGCGGTCGTGGTCGCTCCGCGGAGTGCCGGACAACCCGGCCGCGTGGCTGCACCAGGTGGCGTACCGACACGCCCTCGACTGCCTCCGCCGCGACCTCCGTTGGACCCCGCTGCACGTCAGCCGCTCCGCCGACTGGCCGGATGCGCCGGCGCCTCCGCTGGTCGAAGCGGAGGTGCAAGACGACCTGTTGCGGATGATCTTCGTCTGCTGCGACCCGGTGCTGTCGCAGGAACACATGGTGGCGCTCGCGCTGAAGACGCTGTGCGGGTTCGGCCCGACAGAGATCGCACGGGCGTTTCTGACCACCGAGGCGAACATCCTGAAGCGGATCACGCGGGCGAAGGAGCGGCTACGGGCCGCCAGCATCGACCCGACCGCCCTGTCGGCCGACGACATCCGCACCCGCCTGCCCGACGCCCTGGCGGTGGTGTACCTCTTGTTCAACGAGGGGTACAGTTCGACGCAGCCCGATCAGGTGATCCGCGAAGACCTGTGCGAAGAGGCCGTGCGACTCGCACTCTTGTTGGCCGAACACCCGCTGACCGCTGGCACCGAGACGGCCGCGTTCCTGGCGCTGCTGCTGTTCCACGCCGGGCGGCTGGCCGGCCGGACGAGCGCGACCGGCGACCTGTGCCTGCTCGAAGACCAGGACCGCACCGCGTGGGACTGGCGACTGTTGGCCGAGGGGTTCCGCTGGCTCAAGATTGCGACGACCGGCGATGTCGTCAGCCGCTACCACGCCGAAGCCTGGATCGCCGCCGAGCACTGCCGGGCGGCGGACTTCGAGCACACCGACTGGGCGGCCGTCGTCGATGCTTACGACCTGCTGTTCAAACTCGCTCCGTCGCCGGTTCACCAACTGAACCGGGCCATCGCCATCTCCCGCCGCGACGGGGTCGAGGCCGGCAAGCTCGCCCTCGCGCTAATCCCGCCCGGCCACATCCCCGACACCTACTACTTGTGGCATGCCACGCTCGCCGAGTTCGCCCGCGCCAGCGGCGACCCGACCGCCGCCCGCGTCAGCTTGCTCCGCGCCCGCGAGCTGGCGCCCACCGTCGCCGAACGGGAGTTGCTGGATCGGAGACTGGCGGGGTTGTGATGTTGAAGAGACCTCACCCCCCGTCCCCCTCTCCCACGGGAGAGGGGGTGTTCAATCCACAATGGGTCTTTGTTCGTCGCCACGGGTGAAACGAGCGTGATACCGACCACGCTCGTTTCACCCGCGGCGAATAGGATGCAACGTGCCCCTTTGAACACCCCCTCTCCCGTGGGAGAGGGGGACGGGGGGTGAGGTCCAAAACACCATGCGATCCCTTCTCGCCGCACTACTCGTCACCGCGTCGGCTCTCGCCGCCCCGCCGAACGTGCTCGTCGTCATCACCGACGACCAGGGGTACGGCGACCTCGGCGCCCACGGCAACCCGGTGCTGAAGACTCCACACCTGGACGCGTTCACGAAGGAATCGGTGCGGCTGAAGCGGTTCCACGTGTCGCCGGTCTGCTCGCCCACCCGTAGCTCGCTGCTCACCGGCTGGTGGAACTACCGCACCGGGGTGGTGGACACGTTCATCGGCCGGTCGATGATGCGGCCGGGCGTGCCCACGCTGCCCGAACACCTGTCGGCCGCCGGCTACCGCACCGGGCTGTTCGGCAAGTGGCACCTGGGCGACCACCACCCGCTTCGGCCGGAAGACCGCGGGTTCGGCACCACCCTGTGGATTCACGGCGGCGGGTTGGCCCAACCGAGCGACCTGCCCGGCGGCGTGGGCGGGAAGGAGTACTTCGACCCGGAGTTGACGAAGAACGGCACGCAGACGAAGGCGAAGGGGTACTGCACCGACGTGTTCACCGACGGGGCGATCGAGTTCATCACGGCGAACGACGCTAAGCCGTTCTTCGCCTACGTCGCGTTCAACGCCCCGCACGGCCCGTACCAGGTGCCTGATTCCGACGCCGCCCCGTACCGCAAGATCGACCTGTCCGGCGAGGCCTTCCCGAAGGTCGGCCAGCCGTGGGGGGCGGCGAACGCGAAGGCCGCCGAGATCGCCAACGCCTACGGCATGATTGCCAACCTGGACGCCAACTTCGGCCGGCTGATGAAGACGCTCGCCGACAAGAAGTTGGCCGACAACACGGTCGTGATTTTCCTCACCGACAACGGCCCGGGTGGGGAGCGGTTCAACAGCGGGCTGCGGAACCGCAAGGGGACGGTGTACGACGGCGGCATCCGCGTGCCGTGCTACGTGCGGTGGCCGGCGAAGCTGAAGGGCGGCACGGTCATCGACACCCCGCTGGCGCACGTAGACATCACCCCGACGCTGCTGGAGATGACCGGCACCACACCGGCGAAGCAAACCAAGTTCGACGGCGTCAGCTTCCTCCCGCTGCTCACGGGCGAAAAGAAGGCGTTGCCCGATCGCACGCTCTTCCTGCAATGGCACCGCGGCGACGAGCCGGAGAAGTTCCGGTCGTTCGCCGCCATCGGGCCGAGGTACAAGCTGGTGCAGGCGGTCGGGTCGTGGGACGCGAAGAACCCGAAGCCGAAGTTCGAGCTGTTCGACATCCCCGCCGACGAGTTCGAGCAGACGGACCTGGCCGGGAAGTTGCCCGACGAGGTGGCCAAACTGAAGACGGAGTACGAGGGGTGGTTCGCGGACGTGACCAAACTCGGGTTCGCCCCGCCCCGAATCCCGCTGGGAACCAACGCCGAGCCGACGGTCCGCCTGACGCGGCAGGACTGGCGCGGGCCGAACGCTGGGTGGACGCCGACGAGCGTCGGCCACTGGGTGATCGAGCCGGCCGCCGCCGGCGACTACGAGGTGACGGTGCGGAGCAAGACGGCGTTCACCGAACTGAGCTGGGAGACGAGCACGAACACGGGGCAGGCGAACAAACAGGGCGGCACGCATGAGCTCACGCTGACCGTGCCGATGACGACGAAGGACGAGAAGGTGCAAGTCACGCTCAGGGATGCCGGGAAAACCTTCGGCCCGCACACGATCGAGGTGCGGCGGAAGTAGTGGCTGCCGATAGAATCCCCGGTGTCATACCCTCCGCCGGGGAATCACGTCATGTCCCGCCGCGCCCTGCCCGTGCTGTTGCTGCTCGCCGCCGTCGGGTGCGGCGGGGGCCCACCCACCGCCCCGGAAGCGAAGTCCGAGCCGACCACCCAGGCCCCACCGACCACCAAGCCGGTCGATCCGAACGCCCCGTCCGGCGAACACACCTTCGAGTACTGGCAGGGGGTCGCCCGAGTGCAGGAACTGGCCGCCCGCCGGTACGCCGCCCTCGCCGAGCCGAAGCCGGACGCGGTGAAACCGCTGCTGACCGACGCGGCCAAAGGGATCGACGAACTGCCGACGGAGAAGGTCGATGCGGACGCCCTCGCGGTGGGCAAAGCGTTCGCCGACGCACTCCGGTCGGGCGACTCGAAGGGGTTCACCGCCGACGCCGCGGGCAAGGCTCGCAGCACGCGGGCGGCCCTCGGGGCCAAGTACCACCGCGAGTTCTCGTCCTTCGACCTCGCCACCGCCAAGGAACCCGCCTTTCACCTGGCCCGCGACATGACCCGCCCCACCGTCGCCCAGGAACTGGCCCGGCTGAAGGGGGAGGTGGCCAAACTGGATGGCGAGATCAAGCCGATCAGCATGAAACTGTCCGAAGAGACCAGCACCAGGGACAAACTCCAGGTGGAAGCCGAGAACGTCCGCGCCATCCTGAAGGAACAGACCTCCGACGCCGACCTGAAGAAGGCGCGGCAGGAGGTGCTGGACGACGCGGTGAAGCAGGTGGAGGCGCAGAAGAAGGTGATCGACGAGTTGACGAAGCAGGTGACGGTCCTCCGCAACAAGCGGGGCGAGTGGGACCGGCTGGCGGTCGAGGCGGGGGCGATCCTGGCGGACGGCGACCCGGCGAAGGCGGACAAACTGCCCACCCCCCAGTTGGAACGCCTCCGCACGCAGTCCGAGCGGCTGTACGAGAAGCTCGCCGCGAAGAAGTAGGGTGCGGCCGAACCAGCCGGGCTGGTGGCGTGTCCTTCCGTCGCACCCGGAAGGGCAAGCCGATTGGCGACGGCCCCCGTCTCGAAAACGGGCGAGCGACGAGCCTTGTGGGTTCGACTCCCACCCCTTCCGCTGAACACCTGGAGCCGCGACCGGGCGGGAGCGGGTGCCGACCACCTGACCGAAGAGGTGGTCGGCACC
>CAYMHO010000301.1:0-8441 GCA_964390195.1 uncultured Fimbriiglobus sp.
GGTCACTTCCGGCCCGATGCCGTCCCCTTCGATGAGCACGATCTGCATGAGCGAACCCCGTGGGATGGGGTTGGTGTAGGAAAATGGGACCGGGAACGCAGTGACCGGGTGAGGAAGGCCTCACCCGGTCACTGCGTTCCCGGTCCCACGCTCTGTTTACCAGCCGTAGTAGCCGTAGAACCCCGGCCGCACCCGGTACACGTTGTACCCGGAGAAGGTCCAAGGGTTGTAGCCGACGCGGTTGATGTACAACGCGCCGTTGTAGGCGTTGTACGCCGAGTACCCGCGGGCGAACCCGCCGTACACGTTCTGGTAGCCGTAGTTCCGCACCCCGTACCCCGTCCACGGGTTGAAGTTGGCGGTGTACCCGCCGAGGGTGCCGGTGTACGGGTTGTACCCGTAGCTGGTGACGGTGCTGTACCCGGTGTACGGGTTGGTGAAGTTGTACCCGTAGGTGGGGTACTGGGCCGAGGCGGTGCCGACTGCGAGGGTGGTCACAGCGGCGGCGATGAGGAGTCGGACGGTCATGGTGAGGCCCTCGGGGTGACTGATGGTGAATACCGGGGTGGGCGACCCGGCCTTACCTGGAATAGACGCTGCACGCCCCGTGCCGTTGGCGGCGTACATTAACCCCGTCCCCGGTTCGAGGTTCGCATGTCCAGTAAAGTGCCCATCGTCGGCGTCGGCCCGGACGGGCTGGCCGGCTTGACCGCCCGCTCGCGGGAGGTGCTCCAGGCGGCCGACGTGGTGTTCGGCTCCGATGCCGTGTTGCGACTACTCCCGGAGTTGTCCGCCGAGCGGGTGCGGATCGGCACCGACCTGCCCGAGGTGGTCGCCCGGTTGAAGTCTTTCCTGGGTGTCAAAAAAGTAGCCGTCGCGGCGGTCGGCGACCCGCTCTTCTACGGCACCGCCCGCTACTTGTGCGAGAAGGTCGGCCCGGACCAGTTCGAAGTGGTGCCGCACGTCAGCAGCATGCAGCTCGCCTTCGCCCGACTGAAGCAGACCTGGGAAGAGGCGTACCTGACCGACCTGTCGGCGAAGAAGTTGGACGACGTGCTGGACAAGATCCGCACGGCCGAGACGGTCGGCCTGTTCACCTCCGACGAGTACTCCCCGAACCGAATCGCCCGCGAACTGCTCGCCCGCGGTATCGACTACTTCCGCGGGTTCGTGTGCGAGAACCTCGGCGGGCGGGACGAGCGGATCACCCAGGCCGAGTTGGCCGAGATTCAGGACCTGAGGTTCGACCCGCTGAACGTGCTCATCCTGGTGCGGAAGCCGAACACCCCGGACAAGCCGCGGGCCGGGTCCAAGTTGAGGCGGTTCGGCAACCCGGACGACGTGTTCGCTCAATCCCGGCCGATGACGGGGTTAATTACCCAGGCCGAGGTGCGGGCGGTGGCGCTCGCCCAGCTCGATTTGCACGCGGGTGATGTGGCGTGGGACGTGGGCGCCGGCAGCGGCAGTGTGGCAATCGAGATGGCTCAGCTCGTGTCCCCCGGCGTCGTGTACGCCATCGAGCAGGACGCCGCCGACTATCACCTGATTCAGGCCAACCTGGAGACGTTCGGCATCACCAACGTGAAGCCGGTGTTCGGCACCGCCCCGGCCGTGTTCGCCGGGCTACCGGCACCGGACGCCATCTTCGTCGGCGGGAACGGCGGTGAAGTCGCACGGCTGCTCGAAGCGAGCTTCAACGCCCTGCGGCCCGGTGGCCGGCTGGTGTCGAACGTCGGCACCCTGGAGATGATCTCCGCAACGTATGGCGTGCTGAAGCGGCTCGCCCCGACGGTGGACGTGCTGCTGATGAACCTGAGTCGCGGGGTGGAGCAACTGGAGAGCCTGCGGTTCGAGGCGGTCAACCCGACGGTGCTGTTGCGGGTGAGGAAGGGGTAGTCTGGTTCCCTTCTCCCCTGGGGAGAAGGGAACCGATCACCGCTTCGTACTCCTCTGATGTGTTCACGTTCCGGAGCGATTCCAACTGCGGATCGACGTCCGCGAAGTTGGCTTCGCTCAGGAACCGCGTCGGCACCAGTTCAGCGAGGCGGGTCATGCGGAAGTCGCCCGCTTCCAACTGAGCCGACACAACTGGCAGCCCCGTCAGGGGATACACCGCCGCGAGCGGGTGAAGGCGGCCGGCGACAAGTGGCATGGTGAGCCACAAACTCCCCCCTCAGGAGCGGCACGTCGCACCCGCTCAAGTAGACCCGGTCGCACTCCCCGCGCAACGCCGCCAGCCCCGCCGCCAGCCCGCCGAGCGGCCCGCACCCCGCCACGTCGTCCCGCAAAACCCGTACACCCGCCGGCAGTTCTGGCACCATCTGCCCCGGTGCCGCCACCACAACCACCGGACTCACCACTTCGCCGACCACCCGCACCACGCGTTGCAGCATGGTTTCCCCACCGACCGGCAGCCAGGCCTTCGGCCGACCCATTCGGCTCGACACCCCGCCGCACAGTACGATCCCGCCCGTGACATTCATCGTTGTCCCCCGTCTTCCGTGTACCGTACCATGATTCCAGCATCCCGTCCCGACGAGGCCCGCCATGCCCCGCCGACTGCTCCCTTTGTTCGCCTTCTTCGCACTGCCTGCCGTCGCCCCCGCTCAGGACCCGAAAGCCGAGAAGGCGGCCGTCGAGTACGTGACGAAAGCCGGCGGGGCGGTGTACCGCGATGAAGACCCGAACTCCAAACAGCGGGGCGTGGTGCTGACGGTCAAACTGCCAGACGACTGTGGCGCGTTCGAACTGAAGAAGCTGGCCGTCTTCCCCAAGTTGTACCGCCTGAGCGCGAGCGACCTGGGCAGCAAGAAGACCGACGCCGTGTTGAAGCAACTGGCCGACCTGCCGAACGTCACCTCGCTGTCGCTCGCCGACTCGGACGCCACCGACGCCGGCCTGGCCGCCGTCGCCGCCATGCCCAACCTGAAGGTACTCGACCTGACCCGGACGACGAAGCTCACCCCGGCCGGGTTCAAGGCGCTCGCCGCCAGTAAGACGCTGCAATCGCTCGACGCCAGCGAGACGGCGATCGACGACGCGGCGGTGAAGGAACTCGGGGCGGTGCAGTCGCTCGCAACCCTCAAGCTGAACCGCACCAAGGTGACGCTCGCCGGCACCGCCGCCGCCTTCCGCGGGTGGGACAAACTCGCCCACCTGGAGCTGGCCGACACCCCGGCGACCGACAAGTCGCTCGAACCCGTGGGGGTGGCGAAGAGCCTGGAAACCCTGAACCTGACCGGCACGGAGGTCACTGACTACGGGGTGTCACTGCTCGCCCGTTGCACCAAACTGAAGGCGCTCACCCTGGAGAACGTGAAGGGCGTGACCGGCAAGGGGTTCGCCGACCTGGACAAGCTGACCGCCCTGGAGGAGGTGTACCTCGGCCGCTCCGGCCTGACCGACGCCGGGATGGCCGGGGTCGCCCGCCACACCGGGGTGAAGGTGCTCCGCCTGGAGGGCACCAAGATCGGCGACGCCGGGATGAAGGAGTTGGCCACCGCGCGGGCGCTGGAGAAGCTGAGCGTGGAGGACACGGGCGTCGGCGACACCGGCCTGCTGAACGTGGCGGAGAAGGCGAAGAAGCTGACGCAGGTGGACGTTCGGAAGTCGCGGGTCACCCAGAAGGGGGCGGACGCGGCGATCAAGAAGTTGCCCGGGCTGGTGGTGAGTTTTGACTGACACCCGTTCGCTTCGAGGGTGCGCGAGCTAACCGTCGTCGGCGCTCGCACCGCACGCGGCGAAGACCTGATGCCCCACCCACCGAGACCCCTCCCATGCACTCGTTGCTCGTCCCGGTGGCGGTGCTGGCGTTCGTCGTCCCCGAGCCGGCGTGGGCGGAGGACGAGAAGAAGAAGCCGGACGCGAAGCGGGTGGCCGCCCTGCTCAACCAACTGGGCGACCGCCACTTCCCCGCCCGCGAGGCGGCCGAGAAGGAACTGGCCGAGATGGGCGAGCCGGCCCTGCCCGCCGTCCGCCGCACCATCGCCACCACCGAGGTGCCGGAGATCGGCCTGCGGGCCGAGCGGTTGGAGCGGGCCATCCTGCTCGGCATGCGGCAGAGCCGCACCCTGAAGATGCGGCTGGCCCTGGCCGAGCCGGGCGAGTTCGCCATGGGGTCGCCCGACCGCGAACCCGGCCGGTGGGCGGACGAGATCCAACACGCGGTGGCCATCTCCCGCCCGTTCTTCATCGGCAAGCACGAGGTGACGCAGGCCGAGTACAAGCAGATCACCGGCGCCACCCCCAGCTATTTTTCCGACGCCGGTGAGGGCAAGGACAAGGTGAAGGGACTGGCCACCGGCGCATTCCCGGTGGAGACGGTCTCCTGGTTCGACGCCGTCCAGTTCTGCAACCTTCTCAGCAAGGCGGACGGTTACGCGGCGTACTACGAGCTGACCGACGTGAAATCCGAGGGCGGGAGCATCACGGCGGCGAAGGTGAAGGTGCTCGGCGGCGACGGCTACCGCCTGCCGACCGAGGCCGAATGGGAGTACGCCACCCGGGCGACTGCCGCCACCGCGTACAGCTTCGGGCCGAGCACTACCGGCGGCAACCGGGGCAACTTCAAGCAGATCGTGTCGATCGGGTACGGCGGGGCGGAGGAACGGCCGAGCCTGGGGCGGACGACCACCACCGGCAGCTACAAGCCGAACAAGCTGGGCCTGTACGACGTTCACGGGAACGCCGCCGAGTGGTGCGACGACTGGTACGACAAGGGGTATTACGCGAAGGCCCCAGGCGTAGACCCGCCCGGCCCGGACGGCGGCGTCCACAAGGTGATCCGTGGCGGGTCGTACATGTCGGCGGACGGCGGCTGCCGGAGTGCGGCGCGGTTCTACCTGACGCCGGGCGAGAAGAAGGACTACGTCGGGTTTCGTGTGGCCCGGACGCCGTGAGGCATGTCGATTCGGTTAGCCGCGAGGCAACGCCGAGCGCGAACTGGCCGCGCTCGGCGTTGCCTCGCGGCTAAACACTAGTGGTCACCCATGCGATACCCAAGACACTTCAAGGCCGGCGCGATCATAGGCGTGCTGCTCATGCTGGTGTTCAGCGGGGCCGCCGGAATCTTCTTCTTCCTCATCACCCGTGGGAGTGGCCCTCCACCCACAAAGCCGCCACCGCCACCCAAACCCGCCTACCCCGAGCACAACCTCGTCTTCGTCAGCCTCGACGCCCTGCAAGGACGACACTGCGGGCACCTGGGCAACCCGCGGCAAGTCACGCCGACCCTCGATGCGATGGCCGACGAGGGTATCGTGTTCACCCGCTGCTACTCGGTCGCGTCGTGGACGGTGCCGGCGTCGATGACGTGGTTCACCGGCGTGTACCCGTCCGAGCACAGGGTGGTGAACAAGTTCAGCGCGTTCAACGACCGCGAGAAGCGGCTGACGAACTTGAAAGAACTGGCCCCCAACCTGGTCACCCTCGCCGACATCCTGAAGGCGAACGGGTACGCCACCGCCGGGTTCACCGGCAACGCCGGGGTGAGCGGCGGGTTCGGCTACCAGCAGGGGTTCGACGTGTACGACCACCCGCCGAACGTGTTCGCCGGGTTCGCCCAGAGCCTGCCGAAGGCCATCGAGTGGGTGAAGGCGAACAGGAACAAGAGGTTCTTCCTGTTCCTGCACGGGTACGACGCGCACGGGCAGAACACACCGGCGGAGGGGTTCGACTACCGGTTCGTGGAGAAGGGGTACGACGGCCGGTACACCGGGGCGGAGGTGGAGCAGGAGGCGCTGCGGGAAGAGGGCATCGAGCGCGGGCGGCTGAAGTTGCGGGACTCGGACGTGCAGTTCTGGCGGGCCGCTTACGACGAGAAGGTGCAGCGGGCCGACGCCAAGTTCCGCAAGTTCCTGGACGAGTACGAGAAACTCGGGCTAATGGACAAGACGGTGTTCATTCTGACCGCCGACCACGGCACCGAACTGCTCGAACACCACCGGCTCGACCACGGGTTCACCCTGTACGACGAGACCCTGCACGTGCCGCTGGTGATCCGGGTGCCGGACAAGCGTGCGAAGCGGATCGACACGCGGGTGAGCAGCATCGACGTGATGCCGACCGCGCTGGAGTTGCTCGGCGTCCCACCGCCGCCGGGGGTGGACAGGCAACTGCGGGGGAGCAGCCTGCTGCGGTTCACCGTAGGCGGAGCGACGCCGGGCGACCTGTTCGCCGAGACGGACTACCGCCAGCACACTTACAAGCGGGCGATCGTGTCGCCGGACGGGTGGAAGCTGATTTGCACCCTGGAGGACGACACCCGCGAACTGTACGACACGACCTCCGATCCGGGGGAGCGGTTCAACCTGGCGGCGGATCAGCCGGAGAAGGCGGACGAGTTGAAGAAGCGGCTGTTCGAGAAGTACAAATCCCTCGGGCACGACCTGACCGCCCGCAAGTGGGAGCGGGGGTTCAACCCGGTGTACACCTTCCCGGCCAAGCCCAGCCCGCGGGACTGAGTGTTCTGCTCGCTCCGCGAGCGGCGTTCCGAACCCGCTCGCGAGCGAGCAGAACACGCCAGTTCATTTCGCCAGCGGCTGGAGCGTGACCGCCCACGAACTGCCCTTCACGTTCACCGCCGACCCCTCGAACGTGTCCGCCTGGAAGTTGACCGTGTAGACGGAGTAGCGGTTGTTGAACTCCCATTCCAGGGCGGTGCCGTCCTGCTTCCAGGTGCCCTTCGAGTACGGCCGGCCCTGGAGGGTGGCGGAGAAGGTGCCGTCCGGGTTGAACGTGTAGTCGTAGGTGCCGCCGTTCCCGTTGGTGCCCTTCCAGGTGGTGCCGGTCACGTCCGGGGCGACCGGCTTGCGGGTGAGCGCCTTCGGCACGGGGGCGGCGAACACCGGCAGGGTGAAGAGGAGTAGGAGGGCGAGCGGGCGGAGCATGGCGGAACTCCTGCTGTAGCCGGCCTCTGTGAGGCCGGTCCGGACCGGCCTCACAGAGGCCGGCTACAACTTTGGCGTCACTCCCCCAGCGGGGAATCCCACTCCTTGATCTGGCGGCGGAAGTCGTCCAGGTCGAGGGCGGCGTGCGGGGGCAGCGGGTACTCGTCGTTGGCCGTCGGGGCCGGCTCGTCGGCCTCGTCGTCCGGGTCCATCAGCTTCACCTTGCGAAGCTCGTCCTCCAGCCGCCGCACCCACGCCGGGATGTCCAGGCCCACGCCCACCGGGCTCTCGGCGAGCGGGCGGATGGCGGCCAGCAGCCCCTGGAAGGCCGGGTTGTCTTCCGGCTGGCCGTCGCGGCGGGCGGCGGCGGCACGGGGCACCCGCGAGCACGCCTGATCCACCCGCAGCGGCTGTACGAAGTGTTCTTCCAGCCGGTCCCGCACTGTCCGCAGTTTGATGCCGTGTTCGCCCTCGCGCGACGCCAGATCCGTCAACAACTCCTCCGCAAGCCGGTGCGTCCGCTCGCCGACGAACTCCCGCCACTTCGACGCCAGCCGGTCGTACCCCCGCTTGCAGAGGACGTCGTGGGCCAGCACCAGCGGACGCAGCCGCCAGGCGTACCGGTCGTAGGCCACCTTCAGGCGAAGGAAGTCGAGCAGGATGTACAGGTTCTCGCCGTAGTCGCTCTGCGTGGTGGTGGTGTTGTAATCGCGGTACTCGTCGTAGTGCTCCAGGAGGGCCGACAGCACCGTCTCGAAGTGGCGGGCGGCCTTCGTCTTGTCCACCTTCCCCTCGGCCCACGCTTCCACCAGCTTCGGTCGCGGGTCGCTGTTGCCCTGCACCGCCTCGCGGTCGAGCCAGTCGGCCGTCCCCTGGCCGAGCACCCCCCGCACGTTCGCGGTAGTGAGGAACCGCACGGTGAACAGGTCGCCCCCGTAGGTCTTGATGAACCCCTTCAGCTCGTTCCACTCGCTCTGATCGAGCACCGACTCCAGCGACGACAGGCGGAGCGTCTGGCTGTGTTCCAGCCACAGCTTCTGGTAGCTCTCGCTGATCTGCTTGAGGGCGGCGGCGAGCGGGCCGTCCTCGCTCGCCCCCTCGCCCCACTCGCGGGCGGCGGTCAGGATGGCGTCCACCGTGCCGCCGACGGCGGTGCGGAACGGCACATCAAAGGAACTCACCCGCCGGCCTTCGGGGATGTCGTTCCGCTCCATCTGCCGGGCGAGTTTGGTGAGGTGGAACGTCTCGCGGAGCAGGCCCAGGCGGGGCAGGCGGGCGAGCAGCGACTCCATCATCTGCTGGGCGGTCTGGGCGCGGATGGCCGGGCCGGGGGCGCCCCCCTCGGACGGCGGGCACACCAGCAACGGCTCGTGGCGGAACAGTTTGATGAACTGCGACAATTGCCGGCGGACGTTCTCCGGCTGGGCACTCGCCACCGCCCGTTCGAGGCGAATGGCGGCCGCCTCCCACACCGGGATGCCGGCGGTCGGGCCGAGCGACTTCTCCCCGCCGGGCAACTCCTGCACCTTCGGCATCATGGCGGCGAGCGAGCGG
>CAYMHO010000302.1:0-8415 GCA_964390195.1 uncultured Fimbriiglobus sp.
GCCGGTTGGCCGCGGGGCGGTGGCGAGCGGGCTGGCCGCCGCGCTCGCCTCCGCCTCGCGGCAAACCGGGTGGTCAGAACACCTCTTCGATCACCCGGCCGGTCGGGGTCAGGCCCATTCCCGTGATCTGCTCGCTGGTCAGCCCGACGGCGTGGAACACGGTGCCGCACAGGTCGGCCGGTGACATCGGGGTGTCGGCCGGCTTGTCGGCGTGCTTGTCGCTCGTGCCGATCACCCGCCCGCCCTTCACCCCGCCGCCGGCGAGGATCGCCGAGTAGCAGTCCGGGTGGTGCTCGCGGCCGGCCTTGTCGTTGATCTTCGGCGTGCGGCCGAACTCGCCCACCGCGATCACCAGGGTGGTCTTCAACAGCCCGCGTTCGTCCAGGTCGTTCAGGAACGCCGACAGGGTGTTGTCCAGCCACGCGGCGTGCCGGTCCTGCATGATCTGGAAGTTGCGGTAGTGGTGGTCCCACCCGCCGTCGCCGCTGTCCTCCTCCGCCTCGACGTGGTCGGACCAGTTCACCTGCACGAACGGCACCCCGGCTTCCACCAGCCGGCGGGCGAGCAGGCAGCTCTGGCCGAATCGTGTCTTGCCGTACCGCCGCACCGTCTTGTCGTCCTCTTGCGACAGGTCGAAGGCGGCACGCGAGGCGGGTGAGGTGAGCATGTCCATCGCCCGTCGGCGGTAGCTGTCCAGCGGGGTGCTGTCGAGCTTCTTCTCGGCGGAGTCCAACGCGCTCCGCAACGCCAGCCGGTCTGTCAGCCGTTCCGGGGTGAGTTCGGCCGGTAGTTGCAGGGCGGGCACCTTCGTCCCGCTGGCGGGGTCGTACTCCAGCCGCATCGGGTCGTACATCGCCCCGAGTTTGCCCCCACCCTCACCGATGATCGGCTTCTTCCCCTGGTGCAGTTTCCCGCCCACCACCAGGAACGGCGGCAGGTCGGCGTCGCGGCCGGCCATGCTCTTCGCCACCACCGACCCCATCGCCGGCTGGGGGGTGCCGGCGAGCGGCTTGCCGTCCAGGCCCGTTCCGCCGGCCGCACTGCCGGTCAGGCCGATGGTGCCGGCGATGCCGTGGTCGTTCGACTTCGTTTGCAGGGTCCGCAGCAGGGAGAAGCGGTCGTTCATCCCGGCCAGTTTGGGGAACAGCTCGCAGAACCGCACGCCGGTGATCTTGGTCGGGGTGGTGGCGAACGGCCCGCGGAACTCGACCGGGGCGTTCGGCTTCGGGTCGAACGTGTCCAGTTGGCTCGGCCCGCCCCACAGCCACACCAGCACGACCGACTTGGCCGAACCGGGCGTCCGCCCGCCGGGGGCGTCGTCCTTCGCCCGCAGCAGGTTCGCCAGTGTCAGCCCGAGCACCGACGACCCGCCGGCTTGCAGGAACGCCCGCCGGTGGACCGTCTGACACGTCCGCTGGGTGTGCCGACCGAGGAACAGCATGGGAGGGGCTGCCGGGGGAGGTGCGGACATTATCGGCGAACGGCCGGTGTCAGGAAAGCGGGAAGTGGATCGACATCTTCGCCACGAGCACAGCGAGCGCCAACCACATCTGGCGCTCGCTGTGCTCGCGGCGAAAACAGGTCCCACCCTTCACCCAATTCATCTAGCAGGGATTCCCAGTCGCCGGTAGTCTGCCGGGAGGCCGAACGTGTGAGGGCAAAGTCGTTGACCGACCCCGTGAGCCAACCGGGTGATCGAGGGCGACTCTACCGTTACGTCGGCCCACGAGCGATCGCCGACCGCGCTCTCAGTCAGCCCGCCGGCACGCCGATCGGTTCGCCGCACGACGTGACCCGCTGGGTGACGGAATCCGGACAACCGCCCGGCATCGTAATCGTCACGTTTGTGATCCACGCGGAGGGCGAACTGCGGATCGCCGATCGGCGTTCGGAACACGTCGCCTGTGCCGGCGGTCAGGCCGTGCGGTCGGCCGGTGAAATGACGTTCGACGTTCGTGCGGGGTCGGTGGTGGCGGTCAGCAATCAGTCCACCGGCTACTGCCCCGAGCCGGAGTCGTGGCCGGCAGTGGCGGAAGCACTCACGCGGGCCGGATTCACACCGCCGTCCGGTTTCGATCCATCCTGTGTGTTCCGGCGGTGTGAGTCGTGCGGGGTGAAGAACTTGGTGAAGGGCGGGATTTTCGAGTGCGGGGCGTGTGCGGCGGAGTTGCCCGCCGTGTACAACTGTCAACAATGACTGTTCCGCGAGGGTCGCCGATGCGGGTGGTGCTGAACGGGCTGGCCGCGCTCAAGCCGAAGACCGGCGTGGGGCATCACGTCGCCGACCTGTTCGACGCCCTCGCCGCCGACCCGGCCGACCAGTTCACCCTGTACCCCGGCCAGTTCCTGGGCAACGCGGCAAAAACACTCCGGCGGTCCAAGGCGGGCAGCGGTCCGCCCGCCCCCTCCCACCCCAGGCCGGTCCGCGAGTGGCTCGCCCGCACCGTCAAGTCGGCCGCCGTCGCCGCCTCGCGGTTGCACTTCGCCGGCTTCACCCGCGCGTTCCGCTTCGACCTGTACCACGAGCCGAATTTCGTCCCGTTCCCCAGCCGCCTGCCCACGGTCATCACCGTTCACGATTTGTCCGTGCTGAAGTACCCGCAGTGGCACCCGGCGGATCGGGTGAAGCAGCACCAGCGGCACTTTCTCCGCGGGCTGGGCAAGGCGCAGCACGTGATCGTCGTGTCCGAGGCGGTGCGGCAGGAGTTGATTGACGAACTGAACTGCCCGCCGCACTGCGTGACGGCCGTTCACAACGGGGTGAGTCCGCAGTACCGCCCGCAGTCGGCCGAGGAGGTGGCACGGGTGCGGCGGGCGTACGACCTGCCGGACCAGTTCTTCCTGTGCGTCGGCACCATCGAGCCGCGGAAGAACCTGACCGCCGCCATGCGGGCGTTCGTCGGCCTGCCGCCGGCGGTGCGGTCGGCGTGCCCGCTGGTCCTGGTCGGGCCGTGGGGGTGGCGGTCGGACGCGGAGCGGGAGTTGTTCGACAGGGAAGGGCGGGCGGCCGGAGTGCGTCACATCGGGTATGTGCCGGCGGCGGATCTGCCGGCGGTGTACTCGGCCGCGCGGGTGCTCGTGTACCCGTCGCACTACGAGGGGTTCGGGCTGCCGCCGGTGGAGATGTTGGCGTGCGGTGGGGCGGTGCTGGCCAGCACCGCCGACGCCGTGCGGGAGGTGGTCGCCGGGCACGCCTGGTTCGTGGACCCGGATGACGTGGGCGGGTGGAAGGACGCCCTACACCGGGCGGCGACGGAGGGCGAGTTCCTCGACCGCCTGCGATCGAACGGCGCCAAGCTGGCGGCCAAGTACACGTGGGAGCGGGCGGCGGCCGAGACCCGCCGGGTGTACGCGAAGGTGCTCGGTCGGGAGGTGCAGGTGAGTGAGAAAAGGGCGGCGTGAACTGCAGCCAAGTAGCAGGTGGCAAGTCGCAAGGAGCAAGTGGAAGCAGGTGCGGCCTGACTCCAGTTGCGACTTGCCACCTGCTACTTGTTCTGGTCGCACCGGTTCTGCCGGTTGTATCACTTCAATCCAAATCTTCACCGCTTCTCACAACCCGTGCGGCGGTTCGGCGGGTACTGAAAATACCAACCCTGATCGCACTCCCTCGGGTGAGGTTGCCCATTTTCCGCCCGGCTCTTCGCAAGTGTGTCAAACGTGGCGTAGTGTTGGCCACAGCGGACCGGCCATGACGGGCGCACACCGGAGGGAAACGACCATGTTGGTCCTGAGTCGCAAGCTGGGCGAGAAGATCTTCATCGGCGAGAACATCTGCATTACGGTCGTGGACATCGACCGGGGGAAGATCCGCCTGGGCATCGAGGCCCCGCGGGACGTGAAGATCTTCCGCGAGGAACTGCTGCCGCACGCACAGCAGCAGGAGATCGCCAAGCAGCAGGCGAAGTTGCCGTCCGCCTCCTGACGTGCTTACCGCCCGTCCGCACCCAAGCGGGTCCGACCCTAGTCGGCCCGCTTTTTTCGTGGTCTGCTCCAAGGTCCTCCGCACTCTCGGCGTGCGGTTCGGTCAGCCCGCACGCGGAGAGTGCGGAGGAATTTCACCCGGTCGGCGCAGGCACGAACCGCCGCAGGAAGGCGACGCTCGCCGGCACCTCCGCTTCCGCCCCGCTCCGCTCGACGCACACGAACCCGCCGTAGTCGATCGCCCCCAGGCCGGCCGCCAGCCCCATCCATTCCACCTCGCCCGCCCCCACCGCCACCTCCTTCGCCCCGCCCGCCGCCATGCCCGTGCGGGCGTCCCGCGCGTGGGCGTGGGCCACCCGCTTCGCCAGCCCCATCAGGCTGTTCAGCGGGTCGTGCCCGTGGGTCAGAAAGTTGGCCGGGTCGAACGTCACCCGCAGGCTGCCGCTCTCGAACCCGTCGAGGTATGCGTTCACCTCGGCCGCACCGTCCAGCCCCGCCTCCAGGCAGACGAACACACCCACCCTGTCGCCGTGCTTGCCGAGCGCGCCCAGCGACTCCCGCAGCACCTCTGCCTTGCTCGGCTCCTTGAAGACCAGGAACTGCGTCGCCGGGTCGGCCGGCTTCTCCGGCTCGTTCGCCTTCGGCAGACGGGGCAGGGGCACGACCACCTTCTTCGTGCCCAGGTCGTAGGCCAGTTGCATGGCCGCCTTGATGTGGTCGAGCCGCGGCTGCTGGTGTGTGAAGGTGTCCAGGCCGTGGCGGAGGGGAACGTTCAGCGCCGCCAACTCCAGGTCGAACGACCGCAGCAGGGTGCGGAACTCGCGGCGGCCGGTGGCGCCGAGCTTGTCAGGCGACAGGTCGCCGGCGGCGTCCACCTGCACGCCCTGCACGCCGAGCTTAGCGGCCGCCTGCAACCCGGCCCGCACCGGCAGGCCGAGCGATTCGAGAACGACACCGAGTCGGAACTGGTTCATGGCGGCATTCTAGGTGAACCGGCGGCGTCAGCCGCCAGGGTGGAGCGAGACCCAGGCGGCTGACGCCGCCGGGTCACCCGGATCGCGGCTTCAGGAACTCGCTGAACGGGCGGACGATCCGCCGGAACGCCTCGGCCGGCAGGTGGACCGTCTTCCAACTCTTGCTCCGCGGCCGCATGTGCTCGCGGTACGCCGACACCTCCACCCCCCGCAGCAAGTACACGTCCGCCCGGAAGGTGAACAGGTCGGGCGTGGTCGGCGGCAGGGCGAACGGCGGCTGGATCTGGTAGGCGAACGCCAGCACCCCGCGGAAGTCCGGGCCGAACCCGGCCGCCCACCGCCCGAGGGCGTCGATGTCCTCTTCCTCCGCCCAGTTCTGCCAGGTGGTGTTCGCCTTGTCGCCGGCCCCGCTCGGGAACTTCCGCCCCTTCACGTCCACCACCAGCCGGGCGGTGTCCGGGCCGACGATGATGAAGTCGGCCGTCTTCACGCTGCCGTCGCCGAGCACCGACCGCTTCGCCTCGTCGGTGGCCACGAACGCCACCCCTCGGCCCCGCAGGTACGCCTCGAATGCCGCCTCGTAGTGGTTCGAGCGAATCACGTCCGGCCCCCGCACACAGGGCGATTATACCGAGCGGCAGCGACCGGTCGGAGGGGTTCGATGGAGTCGGCCGGGGTTCACGCCGAGTCGTCGGTCAGGCGGTGGGGCGTCACCACGGCCGACGCCATCGGCAGCCACGAGAAGGTGGATCAGACGAAGAGCACGCACGCCGAGCTGACGCGCCGGTGCGCGATGTAGAACCGCCGGCTGGGGACGGCACCGTTGTTCGCCAGCGCGATCAGCCGGGGTGGGCGATTCGCCGCAAGTGCTTGGCCGGCGTGGGACGTTGTGACCGCGGCGGATGGTTTTCCGGTCCGGTGGTGGGGAGTGGAGACAACCATCCGCCGGCCGGTTTGGCTCTTGACACCTCCGCCGTCGTTGGTATCGTCCCGCCCCGATACGCACTCCGTCGGTACGGCACGCCTTCGGTTCGGGGGAACCGGGCGGGCCGCCAGTGGTTATGGACGACCGCCGGCGACGGGGAGGGGGGTTGTCGATGGTCCGCTTCCGCAGGCGGTTGATGCTGGCCGGGCTGATCGCCGGGGTGGGTGGCACGCTGGCCCTGTCGGTCGGGTGCCTGCCGCGGCAGTCCGATCCGGACACGCGGGCGCAGGCCGAACCCGACCCGGAGAAGGAACTGACCGCCACCGTCGGGACGAAGACGGTGGTCGGCAACACCGAGCCGGTGCCGGTGTCGGCGGTGGGGCTGGTCCTCGGGCTGAAGGGGACGGGTAGCAGCCCGCCGCCGGACGGCTACCGCGAGCAGTTGGAGAAGGTGCTCAAGCGGCTGCAGCGGAGCCCGAAGGACGTGCTCGACGACCCGAACCGGTCGACCTCCCTGGTGCTGGTGAGCGGGGTCATCCCGGCCGGGGCGCGGGCCGGGGAGAAGTTCGACGTGAACGTGGTGCTGCCGCCCGGCAGCAAGACGACGAGTTTGAGCCACGGGGAGCTGTTCGACTGCGACCTGTTCAACGTGGAGATGGCCGGGCAGGCGCGGCAGGCGTTGCAGGCGAGCGGCATCCCGACGGGGAAGGTGCCGGTGGCCTCCTCGCCGGTGCTGGTCGGGTCGCGGCTGGCGGTGGGCAAGGGGCCGCTGGTGGTGGGCACGCTGGTGCCGACCGGGGAGGACAAGGAGACGGTCCGGCCGGCGACCGACAACCCGGCCGGGCGGGTGGCGAAGGTGTGGGGCGGGATGACGAACCAGCTCGACCGGCCGTACCACTTCCTGCTGAACGGCGAGGGGCCGCAGCCGCGGCTGGCGCAGATGATCGCCAGCCGGATGAACACGGTGTTCCACGGCAACGGGGACAAGACCGGGAAGGTGGCCGAGGCGATCGTGAACGGCCGGCCGATGGTGTCGGTGTACGTGCCGCCGTCGTACCGGCTGAACCACCAGCGGTTCATCCAGGTGGCCCGGCTGGTGCCGCTGGTCGTCCCGCCGGCGACCGACCCCGGCCGCAAGGCGACGGAGCGTGAGCTGCTCGCCGCGGAGACGGCGGTGCTGGCGGCCATGAAGCTGGAGGCCCTCGGCACCGACGGGGTGGCGTCCCTGCGGGTGGGGCTGGAGGACAAGGACCCGCACAGCCCGTGGGTGCGGTTCGCGGCGGCACAGAGCCTGTGCTACCTGGGCAAGGCCGACCCGACGGCGGCGGCCGTGCTGGCCGAGTGCGCCGAGAAACACCCGGCCCTGCGGACGCACGCCCTGCTCGCCCTGGCCAGCCAGGACGACGCCCACTGCCTGGACCAGTTGGCCGAGCTGATGAAGCGGAAGGGCGATCCGAGCCTGCGGTACGGGGCGTTCCACGCCCTGCGGTTGGCGAACGAGAAGCACGAGCACGTCCGCGGGCGGGAGATGGGGCGGTCGTACTGGCTGCACCAGGTGGCGGCCGACTCCGAGCCGCTGGTGCACCTGACCACCGACCGGCGGAACGAGATCGTGCTGTTCGGGTCGGTGTGGCCGGTGAGCGGCGGGTTCGCCTTCCCGCTCGGCACCGAGTTCACCGTCACCCGCAAGGAGGGGGAGGAGTCGGTGGTCATCAGCCGGCTGACCACGAAAGACGGCGAGCCGACGGCGGTGAGCGGGAAGTACCGGGCCGACCTGGCGGTGGTGCTGAAGGGGCTGGCCGAGATGGGCGGCGGGTACTCGGAGGCGATCGAACTGATCCGCCGGGTGAACGCGGCCGACGGGTTCGCGTGCAAGGTGACGGTGGACGCCAACCCGGCCGGGCTGAGCGTTCAGCAGTTGGCCCAACTGGCCCGCCGCGACCCGACCGCCGCCGAGGCGGACAAGGTGGTGACGGCCGCCACCGGCCAGCGGTCGGCCGCCGACGGGGAGGTGGTGCAGGCGGGCGGCTATGACATGGCCGCCCCCGGCGACTCGCTCAAGAAGACGCCCGCCCCGGTGGTGCCCCTGCGGCTGAACCGCGACCCCGGCGGGGTGCTCGACAACTGGAAGAAGTAATTTCCGGAGCTGGTAGGGTGGGTCCGCACGAACCGTCAGGTTCGGCGCGACCCACGCGGTTGAGTTCGCCCGTGGGTCGGCGCGAGCGAAGCGCTCGCTGGACCCACCCTACAAGTCTTGTCCCATGCTCACCCGCCTGGAACTGCTCGGGTTCAAGTCGTTCGCCGACAAGACCCGGTTCGACTTCGCCGCCGGCGTGACCGCCGTCGTCGGGCCGAACGGGAGCGGCAAGAGCAACATCGTGGACGCGGTCAAGTGGGTGCTCGGCGAGCAGTCGGCCAAGGCCCTCCGCGGCGGCGAGATGGCCGATGTCATCTTCAACGGCAGCAGTTCTCGCAAGTCGCTCGGGCTGGCCGAAGTCACCCTCACGTTCGACAACCGCAAGCGGCAACTGGGGACCGACGCGGACGAGGTGCAGATCACCCGCCGGGTGTACCGCGACGGCCAGGGCGAGTACC
>CAYMHO010000303.1:0-8387 GCA_964390195.1 uncultured Fimbriiglobus sp.
CGACCGGCCTCACAGAGGCCGGCTACAACTCCGTTAGCGGGCGAGGATGGGTTCCTCGACGGTCAACAGGCCGGAAGGCAGTGGGGCCGGCTCCAGGTCGGTCAGGAACTCCACCTTGCCGGTGGTCACGTCGTACATGGCGCCGACGACCGCGATGGTGCCGTCGTCCACCAGCCGGCGGAGGGTGTCGCTCGTCTCGGTCACGTCCTTGACCGTCTTCCGCACGTTCTGCCGGGCCACCTCGTCCACGCACTTCTGCTGCTCGGCCTCCGAGCGGGTGGCGAACTCCGGGTCGATGAGCGGGAGGGCGGAGGTGCGGACCTGGTCGAGCACCGGGGCCAGGTGCTTCAGGTCGATCGGGGTGCCCTGCCCGCTGGCGGTCAGCTCGACGGCCGCCCGCACCGCCCCGCACTTGGTGTGCCCGAGGACGACGATCAGCTTGGCCCCGGCGACGGCGGTGGCGTACTCCATGCTGCCGAAGATCTTGGTGCCGCTCACGTTCCCGGCGATGCGGATGACGAACACGTCGCCCAGCCCCAGGTCGAACAGCAGTTCGGCCGGGGAGCGGCTGTCGATGCAGGTGAGCATGACGGCCAGCGGGTGCTGGCCGGCGGCGGTGGCGGTCACCTGCCGGCCGAGGTCGCGGGACAGCCGCCGGCCGGACAGGAACCGCTCGTTCCCGTCCTTCAGCACCCGCAGCACCTGGGCCGGGGTGAGGGCGGACTGCACCTCTCGGCTGGTGTAGTCGACGAACAGGGTGCGGTCGGCCAGTTGCGGGTACTTCTCCTTGAACCCCCGCAGGCTCACCTTCACCCCGCGGGCCGGGGCGGTGCTGGTGTGGTACTCGTCGATCAGGTCGAAGATGTCCGGGTCGATGTAGTCGGTGGCGGTGGCGTCGAGCAGCAGGTGCCCGCCCTCCGGCACCTCGTCGAGCGCCTTGGTGAGGGCGGCCCGGTTGAGGAAGCTCACCTGGTTGGCCAGGTTGATCCGCACCACCTGCCCGCCCAGGTGCTGCTCCATCACCCGCTCCATCGGCCGCCGCATGTTGCTCCGCAGGATGAACCCGACGCTCACCGCCAGCCCGATGACCACCCCGATGAGCAGGTCGGTGAACACGATGGCGAGCACGGTGGCGGCGAACGGGACGAACTGCTGCCACCCCTCCTTCCACATCTGCTTCCACACCTTCCGGCTGGTCAGTTTCAGGCCGGTGACGATCAGGATGGCGGCCAGGCAGGAGAGGGGGATCATGTTCAGGACGGCGGCGGCGAACACCACGCACACGCCGAGCAGCACCCCGTGCCAGATGGCCGCCAGTTTGGTCTTCCCGCCGCTGTTGATGTTCACCGAGCTGCGGACGATGACGGACGTGACCGGCAGCCCGCCGATCAGCCCGCACACCACGTTCCCCACCCCCTGGGCGACCAGCTCGCGGCTGCTCGGGCTGTTCCGCCGCTTCGGGTCCAGCTTGTCCACCGCCTCCAGGTTGATGAGCGTCTCCAGGGACGCCACCACCGCGATCACCACCGCCGCCGTGTACACCGCCGGCACGTTCCACGCGGCCCAGTCCGGGAACTGGAAGAACTTGGTCTGGTCGGTCGGCACGTTCACCAGGTGGTCGTCCCCCTGGACGGCCAGGGGGGTGCCGGTCACCCCGGTCAGGTACTTGAACAGCTCGTTCGCCGCCACCCCCAACAGCACCACCACCAGCGGGGCGGGGATGGGGGACGACTTGAGCGCCTTCACCCGGTCCCACACGAGGAGCAGCAGCACGCACCCCAGGCCGATGACCGTCGCCCCCAGTTGGAAGTTGTTCAGCAGGTCGTTCGCCACGTCGATGAACTCGGTGAACGTGTTCCGCTGGTCGGCCGGCTGGAAGAAGGCGAAGTCCCCTTCCGGGTCCTTGTCGTGCCCGACCACGTGCGGGATCTGCTTGAGGATGAGGATGAGGCCGATGGCGGCCAGCAGGCCCTTGATGACCGCGTTCGGGAAGTACTTGGCCAGGAAGCCGGCGCGGAGGACCCCGAGCACGATCTGGAACACCCCGGCGAGCAGGAGGGCGAGCAGGAACGCCTGGAACGAGCCGAGGGCCATCACCTGGGCGGCCACCACGGCGGTCAGGCCGGCGGCCGGCCCGCTCACGCTGGTGTGCGACCCGCTGATGCAGCCCACCAGGATGCCGCCGACGATGCCGGCGATCAGCCCGGCGAACAGGGGCACGTTCTTGTCTTCCGGGATGGCCTTCACCTCGGCCTGCCCGCGGGCGTCCTTCGCCTCCCCGAACAGCCCGTGCCCCTCCGCCTTCGGGTCGGCCCGCGAGGCGAGTGCCACCCCCAGGCACAGCGGCAGCGCCACCAGGAACACCACCAGCCCGGACACCAGATCCCGCGGCAGGGTGCGGGCGAGCGGTTCCTTCGTCGTGCTCATACGCGGCGACCTCTTCGTGGGCGTTCGGCCGTTATACGTCGTCCGGACGGCGGGCACAACCTGCCAGCGATGGGCGGACCGACGGGTCGCGCGTACAGTCTCTGCATGCCTGACCCCGACCCGTCACCCGCCGGCCGGGCCAACCCGCGGACGGTCCGTGTCCGCCGCGACGACCTCACCCCGGAGCCGTCCGACGAGCCGACCGGCCCGCCGAAGGTGTTCTTCTGGCTCCGCCTCGGCTGTGTGCCGATCGCCCTGGCGGCCGCCTACACGGCCGTGGGCGCGTTGTGGCGGATGCTCGACGACGAACCGCGGTGGGACCGGGCCGCCCTCCTGACCGGCTGCCTGCTGGTGTTCGCCGCGTACACCCTGCCCCTGTGGTGGCGGCGGCCGCGGTGGTGGCACTGGGTCTATAGTCTCGCCCTCCTGCTACCCGGCGTGGTGCCGTTCACCAACCCGGTCAGCGTCGTCCTGCTGGTGTTCTGGTGCCGGCCGAAGACGGTGAAGTACTTCCGCTCCCCGCCGGACAGCTACGCCGTCGCCCCGCCGGTCGCCGACACCCCGCCCGCACACGCCCACCCGCCGGGCGGCCTGTTCGCCCTCCGGTGGATGTCCGCCATGGGGTGCGGGGTGTGCCTGCTGGCGATGCCGATCACGCTGGTGGTCCACGCCGCCGACCCGGACGCCGGGTGGGGGGTGTTGTGGTGGCTGGGCGGGTTCGCGGGCGGGTTCGGGCTGTTCGTGGTGCCGCTGTTCGCCCGCACCCCGCGGCCGTGGGTGTGGTGGTACGGGCTGGTCCTGCTGGTGCTGTGCTCGCTGAGCGGGTACTTCACCCTGCTGGCCGTGCCGCTTCTGGTGGGGTGGGTGCTGACAGGCACGCGGGGGTATTACGGGCTGTCTTCGCCGCGAGCGCCGCGAGCGCCGGAAGCGGTTGGCGCTCGCGGCGAAGAACCGGCCGTGTAACCACCGCTGGCCCCGCCGCCGCACCTGCCGTACCATCGAACGGCCCACCGCACCGGAGACCCTCCCCATGCGTCGCGTGCTGCCGTTGCTCGTCGCACTCCCGCTGCTGGCCGTCGCCGCCCCCATCCCGAAGGAGACCGACGCGCAGAAGCTGGCCCGCCTGTTCGGCACCCCGGTCGACCCGGCGAAGGACTGCAAGTTCACCCTGGACGGGGACAAGCTGACCGTCACCGCCGGCAAGGGGGATCACGACCTGTCGGTGCAGAGCAACGAGATGAACGCCCCGCGGGTGCTGAAGGAGATCGAGGGCGACTTCGAGATGAAGGTGAAGGTGTCGGCCACCTACCCGAAGGGGGCGAAGGGGGCGAGCGAGAAGCGGACGCTCGTCTTCTACGGGGCCGGCCTGCTGGTGTGGGACGACGAGAAGAACTACGTGCGGCTGGAGAAGGCCTACGTGGACCGGCTGGACGGCACCCCGACGTACACCTACGGCAGTTGGGAACTGTTCGCCGGCGGGGAGTGGAAGCGGCAGGGGATGCAGTCCGACTTCACGTTCGAAACGAACGACACCGCCCACTTCAAGCTGTCCCGCAAGGGGAGCGTGTTCTCCGCCGCCATCAGCAAGGACGGCAAGGAGTGGAAGGAACTCGACCCGATCGAGGCGGAGATGGGTAAGAAGTTGAAGGTGGGGGTGTGTGCCGTCCACATCTGCGACACCGCGTTCGACGCCGTGTTCGAGAGCTACGAGCTGAAGGCGACGAAGATCAAGGAGGAGAAGCCGGCCGATGAGAAGAAAGATAAGTAGGTCGTGGCCGAACAATCCCCGCAAGGGACGTGAGGCCCGACGA
Source organism: uncultured Fimbriiglobus sp. (assembly GCA_964390195.1). Classification (GTDB taxonomy): domain Bacteria; phylum Planctomycetota; class Planctomycetia; order Gemmatales; family Gemmataceae; genus JALHQU01. Next base: position 4,239 of record CAYMHO010000303.1, read on the forward strand.
CCAACTTTGGCCGATAACCATCCGACGTCGGGCCTCGCTCCCCTGCGGGTCGCCCGACCACGACCTACCAAACCGTGTTCCCCCATGCCCCGCGCCGCCTTCGCCCTGCTGTTACTCCCCGCCCTCGCCCTCGCCGCCCCGGTGCCCAAGCCGCCGGCGAAGAAGATCGAGGACGTGTTCGGTACCCCGACCGAGGGGATCGGGGTGACGCTGGAGATGACCCGGCGGGACGAACTGCGGGCGACGGTGGGGAAGGAGGCGGCGACGGCGGTGAACGCCCAGACGAAGGCCCGGCCGCTGGCGACGAAGACGGTCGAGGGGGATTTCGAGCTGACCGTTCGCATCTGCCACGCCCCGCCGGCGGACAAGGAGTTGGCCGCCACCGGCCCCGGCGTGCCGACCCTGTCGGCCGGCATCGCCCTGTTCTCCCGCGACAACCCGAAGTGCTCGCTCACCCTGTTCCACAAGCACACCCAGACGGGCGGGTGGAAGAGCCAGATGAGCATGAGCAGCCAGCACGAGCGGGGCGGGTCGGGCACCGGGCGGCAGGCGCAGAAGCTGGAGGACCAGCCGCTCTACCTGCGGCTCACCCGCAAGGGGGACACGTTCACCTCGCAGACCAGCGCCGACGGCAAGACGTGGCAGGGGTTCGGCACGCACAAGGTGCAGGGGTTCGGCCCGGTGGTGGTCGGCCCGGCCGCCGTCCACAACACCACCGCCGCGTACGAGGTGACGTTCGACGAGTACGTCATCAAATCGCTGACGGAGGAAGGCAAGTGAGGATCACCACAGCAGGGATGCTGGTCGCTCTGACGGGCTTGGCGTTCGCCGCCCCGGTGCCGAAGGAGAAGGTGAAGAAATTGGAGGACGTGTTCGGCGAGGTGGCGGACCCGAAGTCCGACTGCACGTTCGACATGATGAAGGGCGACGCGCTGAGAATCACGGTCCCCAAAAGCCACCCGCCGGCCGACCTCTCCGACGACCACCCGGCCTTCCCGCCGATGGTCGCCAAGGTGGTGGAGGGCGATTTCGTCCTAACCGTGCGGGTGACACACGCCCCGGCGAAAGGCGCGGGGCCTGCCACCGGTGCGAAGGGGGGACCCAAGGTGCTGGCCGGGATTTCCCTCTTTTCCGAAGCCGACCCGAAGTCGAGTTTGCTGTTCGCCCAGCAGCACAGCCTGAGCGGAAAGAGTTGGACGAGTGGGTTCGTTCGTGAGGCGAGGGGCGGGGGAAGAGCGTCCGGCGGTTCGTCCGGCGGAGACGATCGCGGGAAAGCGGTGTACCTGAAGCTCACCCGCAGTGGCCTCGATTTCAAGACGGCCACGAGCACCGACGGCAAGACTTGGGACGAGTTCCTGAACTGCAGCATCGACAAACTCGGCGCGAAGCTGGTCGTCGGCCCGGTGGCCCTGCACAACACGTCCGACGACTACGAAGCGGTGTTCGACCAGTACGAGATCAAGCCGCTGAAGAAAGACGAAGAGAAGTGACCCCGGTTCGCCGCGACCCGCAGGGGAGCGCGCCACCGTGGCGCTCTCCCCTGCGGGTCGCGGCGAACCCATACCCGGTTTCGCTATGTCCCGCCCGCGTGTGTTCGTCGCCCGTACCATCCCTCAGGTCGCCCTCGACATGCTCGCCGGGTGCGACGTGGACGTGTGGCCGGACCGCCTGCCGCCGCCGGCCGACGAACTGCGGAAGCGGGTCGCCGGGTGCGACGGCCTCATCAGCATCCTCACCGACAAGATCGACGCCGCCCTGCTCGACGCGGCCCCCACGCTGAAGGTGGTGTCCAACTTCGCGGTCGGCGTGAACAACGTCGACCTGGCCGCCTGCACCGCCCGCAAGATCCCCGTCGGCAACACCCCCGGCGTGCTCACCGACGCCACCGCCGACATCGCCGTGACGCTGCTGCTGGCCGCCGCCCGGCGGCTCGGTGAGAGCAGCACCGACGCGAAGGAAGGGCGTTGGATCACCTGGGAGCCGACCGGCTGGCTGGGGTGCGATCTGGTTGGGCGGACGGTCGGCATCGTCGGCATGGGGCGGATCGGGTTCGCCACCGCGAAGCGGTTGCACCACGGCTGGGGGGTGAAGGTGCTTTACACGGCCCGCACGCCCAAGCCCGACGCGGACGAGCAACTGAGGGCCGAACGGGTGGAACTGAACGAACTGCTGGAGCGGTCCGACTTCGTGAGCGTTCACGCCGACCTGAACCCGACCACGAAAGGCATGTTCAGTACGGACCAGTTCGCCCGAATGAAGCGGACCGCCGTGTTCGTGAACACCGCTCGCGGGCCGCACGTCGATCAGCCGGCGTTGGCCCACGCCCTGCGAACGGGGGTCATCTTCGCCGCCGGCCTGGACGTGACCGACCCCGAACCGCTGCCGCCGTCGCACGAGCTGTTCGCACTTCCCAACTGCGTCATCGCCCCGCACGTCGCCAGCGCCACCACCGACACCCGCAACGCGATGGCCCGCTTGTGCGCCGCCAACCTGCTCGCCGGGGTGAACGGCGAGAGGCTGCCGCACTGCGTCAACCCCGACGTTTATCATTGATTTCTCCTCATCACTCGTGGCAACGGCTGAATAGCATCACCTACCCCGGCCGTTTCCCAACTCGCTCTCGAGAAGGTCTGCCCATGCGCCGAGCGATTCTCTCCTTGCTGCTCCTGTCCGCCCCGCTGTTCGCCCAGGGCACCCAGGCCGACTACGACCGCTCCACCAAGCTCGGTGCCACCTTCGGCGGGAAGGTGTTCCGCGACAAGGTGGAGCCGAAGTGGTACGCCGACGGCACGTTCAGCTACGAGGTGACCGTCGCCGACAAGAAGACGGAACTGGTGCTGGTCGATCCGGCCAAGCCGAGCCGCTCGGTGGTGAAGGCGGACGACCTGAAGGACAAGAAGGCGGCCGACGCCCCGCGCCCAGGCCCCGGTCCGGGGGGCGGTCGCCCCGGCCGCGGCGGGCCGTCCACCCGCTCGCCGGACGGCAAGTGGGAGGTGAAGATCGACAAGTTCAACGTGGTGCTGGTGGACCGCGAGGGGAAAGCGGAGACGCCGCTCACCACCGACGGCAAGGAGACCGACCTGTACGAGCGGGCGTACTGGGCACCGGACTCGAAGCACTTCGTGGTCATCAAGACGAAGCAGGGGGGCGACCGCAAGGTGACGCTGGTGGAGTCCTCCCCGCGGGACCAACTGCAGCCGAAGACGAGCACCACCGCCCTCTACCTGAAGCCGGGCGACGCCATCCCGCAGCCGAAGCCGCACCTGTTCGACGTGGCGACCAAGAAGGAGGTGCCGGTGTCGGACGAGCTGTTCGCCAACCCGTGGGACGTGAGCTACGAGCACTGGACGGCCGACGGCTCGCGGTTCCTGTTCCTGTACAACCAGCGGGGGCACGGGGTGATGCGGCTGGTGGCCCTCGACGCCGCGACCGGCAAGGCGACGGCCGTCATCAACGAGGAGTGCAAGACGTTCTTCGACTACGCCGGCAAGCTGTACCTGCAGTACCAGGACGACACGAACGAGCTCGTCTGGATGAGCGAGCGGGACGGGTGGAACCACCTGTACCTGATCGACATGAAGAGCGGCGAGGTGAAGAAGCAGATCACGAAGGGCGAGTGGCTGGTGCGGCGGGTGGACCGGGTGGACTGGAAAGCCCGCGAGGTCCACTTCCGGGCGATGGGCCTCTTCCCCGGCCAGGACCCGTACCACGTCCACTGCGCCCGCATCAAGTTCGACGGCACCGGGCTGGTCCACCTGACCGACGGGGACGGCACGCACGGCACGAGTGGCGACCGCGACCCGAACCCGCTGCGGTACTCGCCCGACGGCAAGCATTACGTCGTCACCTACTCCCGGGTGGATCTGCCGCCCGTCACGGAACTGCGGCAGGCGTCGGACGGCAAGAAGGTGCTGGAACTGGAAAAGGCCGACGTGACCGCTCTGGAAAAGGCCGGGTGGAAGGCGTCGGAGCGGTTCACCGCCAAGGGCCGCGACGGCAAGACGGACATCTACGGCGTGATCCACCGCCCGACGAACTTCGACCCGGCGAAAAAGTACCCAGTGATCGAGTACATCTACGCCGGCCCGCAGGGGCACTTCGTGCCGAAGGCGTTCCGCCCGACGCACGGCGGCATGGCGATGGCCGAAC
>CAYMHO010000304.1:0-8345 GCA_964390195.1 uncultured Fimbriiglobus sp.
GGGGGGGGGTTGGGTTGGCCTTGGGGGATTTGGGGGGTGCCGGGGGGGGGGGGCGGGCGGGGGGGCAACACCCCGGGGGCGCCCCCGCCGCCGGTTCACCCACACCGGAACCGTCGCCCATGATCACCTACGACCCGAAGAGTTGGCTGAAACTCGGCTTCGCCTACAGGGGCACCATCATCCCGCGGGTGCTGGTGCGGGTGGGGGTGCTGGTGGCACTCACCTTCGGCGTGTTCGTCACACGCGAAGCGATCCTCTGGCTGACCACCCCGCCGAAAGACGCACCCGTTGCCACGGCCCCCACCGACCCGCTCAAGCCGTTCAAACCGCTCGGCCACACGTTGATCGGGGTCGCCTTGGGCCTGCTCATCGTGTTCCGCAACAACTGCTCCTACGACCGCTATTGGGAAGGGCGGAAGCTGTGGGGGAGCATCGTCAACACGTCACGGAACCTGATGCGGGGGGCGGTGATCGCGGCGGCGAATCACGGCAAGGAACTGGCCGGGCTGGTGTCGGCGTACGCCCTCGCCCTGAAGCAGCACCTGCGGAGCGACAAGGATTTGCGTGAACTCAACGAGCACCTGCCGCCGGCGGTGTTCGACCAGGCGTCAGCCGCGGGCAACCCGCCGGCCACCATCGCCTTCCACATGAGCCGGTGGATCGCGGCCCGACAAGCCGAAGGACAGATTGACAGCGTCACGGCACAAGGGCTGGAAGTGCAGGTCCGCACGCTGCTCGACAACCAGGGCGGGTGCGAGCGAATCCTGCGGACGCCAATCCCGTTCGCCTACGCCGTCCACATCAAGCAGTTGCTGTTCCTGTACCTGCTGTCGCTACCGTTCGTGCTCGTGGGCGAGATGGGTTGGGTGGCCATCCCGACGACGGCGGCCATCGCCTTCGGCCTGCTCGGCATCGAGGAGGCGGGGGTGGAGATTGAAGACCCGTTCGGCGACGACCCGAACGACCTGCCCATCGAGGCCATCTGCACAACCATCGGCCGCGACGCGAAAGCGGCCGCGGAGATGTGACGGACCGCGTGGGAGCGGGTTAATCATCACCCACTCCCTCGCGGTCGCGGCTCGTTATTTCACCGGCACCGGCTTTCGCTCGCTCGCCGGCACCTTCGGGTCCACGGCCACGTACACCACTTCCGCGTCGGTCACGTGAATCGTCTGCGTGTCCCGTTCGGCGAGCACGTCGATGTGCATGGTGACGGACGTGCGGCCGAGCCGCACCAGCTTTGTGACGAACCGCACCACGTCGCCGACCAGTACCGGCTGTTTGAACTCCACCCGATTGATGGCGACCGTGACGAACGCGGCGGAGCCGTTCCCGCCGGCGAGCAGCACCTCCCGACGTGCCCCGATGCTACCGGCCATGTCGATGTAGCTGAGGATCACCCCGCCGAAGATGGTGCCGAACGGGTTGGTATCCCGCGGCATCATCACCACCTGAATCGCGTTGAACGGCTCGGACATGGAGGCTCCCGGTGCGGTGTTTCTGTTGGTATGCTGCGAAGCAGGAGCAGATGGGACCAGAGGGAATGGCGATGACCGAAGAGGAGTGGGCGGCTGGTGTCGAGCCGATGAATTTGCTCTATCACTGGACACTCTCTAGCGGGTCCGACCTGAGAAAGCTCAGGTTGCTTGCCGTCGCCTGTTGTCAACGGAAGGCCAAGTATTTCGCCGATGCTCGGTGCCAACGTGTTATCAAAGTGGCGGAGCAGTACGCCGACGACGAACACTGCATCGGGGACCTCGATCTGGCACGTCAACAGTGCCAGTTGGCTCTGGGCGAATGGCGTGCGAAGCAAGGGTATCGTGGACAGATGGTGAGGCTATTGACCGCACTGCATGGCACAGCCTCTCGCGAGTTCTACCTGAAAACCATTCTCATGGACTTGGAGCGGGTTCCCATCGACAGCCAACGAGGCCGAGTTGAAGAGGCGGCAAAACAAGCAGTTCTGGTTCGAGAAGTCTTCGGCAACTTGTCCAGTCCCGTCACCCTCGACCCGCGTTGGCAATCCGAAACGGTTGTCGCCCTCGCCGGCGGCATTTATACCGACCGTGCCTTCGACCGGATGCCGATTCTGGCCGATGCCCTCGAAGAAGCGGGGTGCGACAACGCCGACATCCTGACCCACTGCCGCGGGGACGGCCCGCACGTCCGCGAGTGCTGGGTGGTCGATCTGCTGCTGGGCAAGAGTTGAACCACTGTCGCCGCCCCGCTCCGCGGGCGGTCCGGACCGCCCGCGGAGCGGGGCGGGGCGGCGACTTTTCCAGTCACACTTCCACAACTCGCCGGTACAGGGGTCAACTTCACCCGAACCCCCGGTGCTGCGATGGCCCTCTCCCGCGAGATCGTGTCCAAGTTCGACGGCAAAGAGATCGTGCTCATCGCCTCCTACGCGGCCGGTATGAAGTCGGTGCAACTGCGGCTGTACGTCGGGTCGGTCTGCGTCGATCAGCGGGCGATTTCGGCGTTCGACATGAACTCGCACACCCTGCGGGGGAAGGTGAAATTGTCCCCGCAACGCATCTTCCCGGTGACGGCCACGCTGAAAATGGAGTGGTTCAAGAAGCCGACGTACACGCTCGCCGTCGGCGGGAAGGTGATCCACGAAGAGCAAGGGCCGTGGCACAGCCTGTGAATAGTGTTCGCGCTCGGCGTTGCCTCGCGGCTAACCGCCGCTCGGTCGCCACGGGTCGTTGGGCAGCGGTGTCGTCGGAGTCGTCCGCCACGTCGGCACCGGGGTCAGTTTCGGCCCGGCAGCGGTCGGCGGGGTAGTCGGGGTGAGCGGCTTCGCCTCGCCGGCCGCACGCCACGGGTCGGCCAACGGGGTGGTCTTCGCTGGCGTCTCCGCGACCGTTTGCACCACCGGTTTGATCGTCGGTTGGGCCGGCGTAGTGGTCGGGTCGTCCGCCCGCCACGTCGTCACCATCCGCTCGGTGGGCGAAACGGTCGGTTTCGGGGTGGGTGTCGGATGTGCGAGCTTGGTTTGCACGTGTGCGGGCACCGGCGGCAGTTCGGCCGGCAGCACTCGTTGCGGCGGAACTTCCGGTGCCGGCTTCGGCTCGGTCGGCGGCACGACCGTAACGGCGGGGGCGGCCTGGGGCTGACCCGCCTTCGGCAGCTTCGCAAGCATCCGGCCGGGGATGGAAAAGACCTCCCCGGTGGCGGCATCCTTCACCTCGGCCATTGACGCCGGGTCGGCCGGGTCGGCGGCCCGCACCACCTTGATGGTGCGGTCGCTCTGCCCGGCGGTGCGGATGACGTAGTGTGGTTCGGGGGCGGACGAAGCCGGGGTGACGGCCGGCCACGGCTGGGCGAGGGCACCCCCGCCGACCGACAGAGCAGCCGCGATGGCCCAGCGCCGCACCATGAGCCGCCCCAGTCGACTTGTGTGAAACCCGGCGTCCGTGCCGGGAGTGTGGCATCCTTGCCAGGGGTAGTATCGGCCGGGACGGTGGTGCGGGTTGAACCGGATTGGCGGGTCGGTCACTTCACCCGTTCACCGCTGCCCACGCCGGGGAAGGTGTGCCCGGCGTGGCAGCCGGTGCAGAAGTGATACCCGCCGGGGCGGGTGCCGCTCACGTGGTCGCCGGCGAAGGCGTAGAACTTGCCGCGGTTCCCCTTCGCGTCGGCCGCCCCGATTGCCGTCGCCACCTTCCCGTCCGGCCCGAGGCCGACGAGCAGCGTCGGCGAGCCCACCGGCATGGCGGTGCGGACCGACCCGCCGGCCGCCACGTCCACCTCGTGCAGTTTCTCCAGCGTCCCGCGGACGACCGGCCGGACGGGGTCGTCGAACCGGTCCCGGTGGGCGGCGTAGAACGAGAGTTTGGTGATCCTGTCGGGCGGGAAGAGCGGCACGATCAGCCCGCCCCCGCCGGACGCCGCGTTGCCGGGTATCGGGCCGGTTGACGGGGTCGTGATCTGCGCGACGTGCAGGTCGCCGGCCGGGCCGGTGTAGGTGCCGGTCAGCAGGTCGAGCTTCTTGACGGCGGTCGGCTCCCACGCCTGCGGGTTGCGGATCGGCCCGTCGTCGATCGGTCTGGGGTAAGCCGCTACCGGTTCGGCGTCCACCAGATCGGGGTCATCGAACAACGGGGTCAGTTCGCCGCTCGCGTTCGAGTCGGCAGACCAGCCGTTCTGCGACAGGGTGTAAAGGCCGTACTCGGCGGGGGACGGGGTGCCCGATTGACCCAGCGGGGCGGCGGACACCAGCACGCGGTCGGCGGGCAGCGGAGACGGGGTGGCCAGGCTCCACCTCCGGCCGTCGGCCGTGGTCGCGGGTGCCCACCGCACCCCCGACTCGGCCGACTCGGGGAAGGAGGTGCCGGCGGCGAGCGAGCTCGGTGACGACGCCAACAGGCCGAGTGGGGCGGCCGCCACCCGCAACGGCCCGGTTTCGGGGAACTCGTTCGCGGCGGTGAACGGGGTCGGCCGGCCGGAGGCGGGGCTCATGAACGCCACCGTGCCGTCGCACAGCGGCCGCGGCCGCCAAACGGGGTCGGTCGCTTTCACCCCGATGGCGAACTGCTCGGCCGACGGTGCGATCCGGGCGGCCATCCAGCGGTCGGTCGGGGCGGTCAGGCCGGCGGCCGGCGGGTCGTGTCGTACCAGCCCGGTGCCGTCGGCCGAGATCACCTCGTCCTGCTTGCTCCACACGCTGAACAGGAGGAAGTAATCGACGGTAATCGTCGGCCAGCGGTCGTTCGCCCGGTTGGCGGTGAGGGTGCGGGCCGGTTTGCCCCCTTCCCGGATCCAGATCTGCGTGGCACGGCGGTCCCGCCCTCCCAGGTCGGGCAGGCGGCTGGAGGCGAACACCAGCGTGCCGTTCGGCAGCAGCACCGGGTCGGTGTCGTCGTAGTCGAGTCGCTTGCGAGCGTCGTCGGGGAGGAAACTGCCGTCGGCGGCGAAGCGGAGTGGCGGCACCGAGACACAGCCGGTGTCGTCGGCCCCGCCGGTGAGCGGACGCAGTTCGGACCCGTCCAGGTTGACCGCGTAGATGCGGAACCGTCCGCCGTCGGCGTCTGCCCGTCGCCCGGCGAACACCACCGTCCGCCCGTCGGCTGTCACGCTCGGGCTTTGCACGTCGACCAGGGTGCCGCCGTCGGGCAGCGTCTTCCCCCAGGTGAGTTCCCGCACCCGACCCGACGGGGTGAGCACCCGCAGTCGCCCCTCGCGGGCCTGCCACTGCGGCTGACCGTTCCCACGCACACCTGCCCCGGCGTAATCGCCGACGGCGGCACCGGCGCGGAAGCTCATCGGTTCGGTGCGGGAGGTGAACACCACCGGCAGCGGGGGCATGCCGCGGACGAACGGGGTCAGCCGCGGGTCGCCGGCCGGTTCACGCAGGAGGAAGAACCAAACCCCCGCGGCGATCACCACCAGGGCGACCGCGGCGAGGGCGAGGGTGAGTCGAGTTCGCATGACGGGCATTCTACTTCGGACCAGACTGGTTCGGGTCCTTCTTGGGCTTGGGCAGTTTGGACGCGTCCAACTTGTACGGCCCGCCGGGGACGGTCCAGTTCTCCGGGTATTCGACCTCTTGCGGCCGCGGTTGGGCCTTGATCCCTTCGGCCGGCACGTAGTGGGTGACCCGCACCGCGTACGACCCGCTCTTCACCTGGGTGATGTTGAACTTACCGTTCTCGTCGGTGTCTCCGCTGTACATGTTCTCGCTGTTCGACAGGGTGATCGACCACTTCTCGCCCGGTTTCGGCTTGTCCGGGTTGTTCGTCACCTCGCCGGTGACGTCGGCCCCCCCCGCGCACCCGACGGCGGCGAGGAACAGGGCGGGGAGGAGCAAACGCAACTGGCGCATGGAGGTGGACTCGGGGAGGGGGAATGAGGAACGGGCGACCGCCGGCGGTCGCCCGTCACAGGTCACGCCGACCGGAACGGGTTAGAAGTCGTTCGGGTTGGGCAGGTTGTCGTTGGCCGCCTGGATGATCGTCCAGGTGCGGCGGGAGATGCTGTCGCGGACGAACCGGACCGAGCCGTCGCCCATGGCGACGAGCACCCCGCCGGTGTGCCGGCTGCGGGCCTGGGCTTGCCAGTTCTCGCACCCGTTCCACGAGCCGAGGCCCATGTTCGGGTTGTCCGACGGCATCCACAGGTCGTCGCAGTAGCGGAACTTCTGGTTGGTGCCGTCGTTCGGCCCGCCGCAGTCGCCGACCGCGTTCCCGCCGGTGATGCTGGCGCCGGGCATCCCGAGGGCCCAGGTCCCGCGGAGGTCGTCCTGGTTGTGCCCGATGCGGATCTCGTTGAACACGATGGTGTTCGAGGAGCCGTCCGGGATGTTGGCGATGCGGTACCCGCCGCCGCCCACCCGGCTGCTCGGCCAGGTGACGCCGTTCACGTTGTTCCCCAGGTCGTCCGCCCAGCAGCTCGACCCGTCCCAGTTGCCGGTGCCGTTCCAGAACCCGCCGGGGCCGGCGTTGATGGCGTAGTTGCCGCGGGCCCACCCGGCCACGTTGGTGGACGCGCTCATGTTCCAGCCGGAGAAGAACACGTCGGACGGGCTGGTGTCGGACGGGCAGAGCATGGTCTTCAGGCGGATGCCGCGGACGTTCCGCCAGGTGACGTTGCTCCCGCCGCTCGTCCGCCAGGCGCCGATGTCGGCCCCGGTGCCGGTCAGGGCGGTTCCCTGCTCGATGTACGGGAGCAGGCGGACGGCCCAGTTCGGCCCGAGCAGGTTGCTGCTGCGGTTGTGTCCGGTGGTGGCGAAGTTCCAGTTGCCGCCGACCACGATCACCTCGACCGCCGCCGGCAGGCGGCCGTCGCCTTCACTGTCGGAGTAGTTGTGGCACGCCAGGTCGAGTTGCTTCAGGTTGTTGCTGCACGACATGCGGGCGGCCGCTTCGCGGACCTTCTGGACGGCCGGCAGGAGCAGGCCGATGAGGATGGCGATGATGGCGATCACCACCAGCAGCTCGATCAGCGTGAACCCGCGCCGCTCTTGGGAGAGTCGGGAGCGCATCAGGACGACCTCGGAAATGGAATGAGGGAGTATTGAGTGTTCAGGCGTCCGCATCGGGCGGCGCCGTTGACTCCAGCGGAGGAGAGTCTCCCACCTTGCATCATAGTGGACATTTTCGCGGCATGCCAGCCGAAGGTAAACGCCGACGGGGATTCGGACTCCTTCACACAGTACACCAGTAACAATCACCCCTTCCACCGGGAAGGCGATTTTCCATGAGTAATGGCTCACCATTTCCGTAAGGGCTGCGAGCCTAGCAACAATCCTCCCATCCAGTCAGGTAACCCGCGTCCAGAATCACCGCCGCGCTCTTGGCTGTGACACGCGGATTCCAAGTTCCATTCGCCCGCGGCGTCGGCGATAATCCGCGGCACCTCCCCCCCCTGGTGCCTGCCGATGCGCCACCTCCTCTCACTGCTCCCCGCCTTCGCCGCCGCCTCACTTCTCGCCGCCGCCGACAAGCCACCGCTGGTGGACGAGGAAGGGCAGCCGGTCGCGGCTAACGTCGAACGGGTGCAAAAGGCCCTCGACTTCCTCGGAGCGCCCCTGCCCAATGATCTCAACACGGCCGTCACCGCGGCCGTTGGCAAGCAGGACGCGAAGGAACTCCAGAAGCTGCTCGACGATCGCGTGACGTTCGCCGTCAACATCAACCCCGAGTCGCGGGTGAAGGTGTCTCCCGGCCCGTTCGTTCCCGCCCTCCAACAGGCCGGGTGGACGCCCGTACTGGTGAAGATCGCCAACGAGGCGAACGTGAAGAAGAGGCTGGCCGTCACCAGCCCGCAGTCGGGGTTCGTGTACGGCGGGCAGGGGCGGAACGAGAAGGACCCGAAGGCCGACCCGGAGGCGGTCAAGCGGTTCGCCCAACTGGAGGTGTTCGCCGGCCCGCCGCTGAAGGCCGACCTGAGCGGGCTGAAGGTGGAGTACGCGGTCGTGCTGATTTACTCCGGCGAGTCGGGCAAGCGGGAACTGACCGTCGGGTTCGACGTGGGGCAGGGGACCCAGGACCTCGGCTTCCGGGCCGAGACGGCGGTGCTGTTCGAGGTCAAGCCGGCTATCCCGGTGAAGCTGAAGGTGCTCGACTTCGACGGCAAGCCGACCGTCGGGCGGTTCACCTTCACCGACGCCGCCGGGCACGTCTACCCCCCACAGGCGAAGCGGCTGCGGCCGGACCTGTTCTTCCAGAAGCAGGTCTACCGCGCCGACGGCGGGACGGTGCTGCTCCCGCCGGGCGAGTTCACCGTCGAGTACGGCCGCGGGCCGGAGTACCAACTGGTGACGAAGAAGGTGACGGTGGCGAAGGACAAGCCGCTCGAGTTCAAGATGGAGCGGTGGGTGAACCCGGCCGACTACGGGTTCT
>CAYMHO010000305.1:0-8266 GCA_964390195.1 uncultured Fimbriiglobus sp.
GGCCGGCGCGGAACGTGTGCAGGGTGTCCGGCATGGCGAACTTCACCGTCGTCATTTTGCCCGGCTCGAACGCTTCCGGCTTGTCGAACCCGTTGCGGAACCGCCCGCGGAACGGCTCGCCCCGCACCAACTGTTGGTACCCGCCCATCTTCACCCCCTTCGGGTTCGGGTCCGGGTCGGGGAAGTCGGTCGGGTAGACGTCGATCAGTTTCACCACCCAGTCGGCGTCCGTGCCGGTCGTTGCGACGTCCAGCTTCACCTCGATCGGCCCGGCGACGGTCAGGTCTTCGGTCAGCACCTCGCCCGTGTACACCAGCACGTCCGGGCGGCGGGCACAATGCCGCTGGTCGGTGGTCATGTAGTCGCCGGTCATGCCGATGTTGATGTCCGAGCGGTGCGGCACCGGCTTCGCCGGGTCGGACACGAACGTGTCTCCGGTCGCCTTCCCCTTCGGCGGACTGGCCGGGAGAGCACCGCTCACCAGATACATTTCGGTCGGCCTGGAGTCCATCGGCGGCCAGGCGTCGAACTTCCGCCACTGGTTGCGGCCGGTCTCGAACACGAGCGCCTTCGGCAACTTGTTCTCGCCCACCCCCTTCAGGTGGTACTCGAAGAACGGCAGCTCCACCTTCTCTCGGAAGTACTCGCCGGTCTTGACGTGGAACTTCAGGTCGCCCAACTCGTCGCCCGGCCCGCGGCTCCACTGCCCGTGCGCCCACGGCCCCATCACCAGCGTGTTCCCGCCTTTCGGCACGCCGGTCTTTTCCACCGCCTTGAACGTCTCGACCGCCCCGAACAGGTTCTCCGCGTCGAACCAGCCGCCGACGGTCATCACGGCGGGTTTGGTGGCGTTGATGTGCTGGCGGACGTTCTTCCCCTTCCAGAAGTCGTCGTAGTTCGGGTGGTCCATCACCTCGTTCCAGAACGCCACCTCGCCCTTGTAGTACTTCCGCTCGACGTTCGACAGCGGACCCACGTCGAGGAAGAACTGGTACCCGTCGGGGGTGCCGTGGTCGAACGGCAGGTACGGCGACTTGGTCGTCGGCTCCGGGCGGGGCTTGCCGAAGTTGGCCATGAAGTTGAAGCAGTGGGGCAGGAACAGGCAGCCGTTGTGGTGGAAGTCGTCGCCGACGAACCAGTCCGTGACCGGCGCCTGCGGCGACACCGCCACCATCGCCGGGTGGCTGTCGATCATCCCGCACACGGTGTAGAAGCCGGGATACGAGATGCCCGTCTGCCCGACCTTGCCGTTGTGGTTCGGCACGTTCTTCAGCAGCCACTCCACCGTGTCGTAGGTGTCCGAGCTCTCGTCGAACTCCTTCCCCTTCTTCTTCGGGTTGTGCGGTCGCATGTTCACGAAGTCGCCCTCGCTCATCCACCGCCCGCGGACGTCCTGATAGGCGAAAATGTACCCCGCCTTCACGAACGCCGTGCTCGGCCGCAGCCGCTCGGGGTACTTGTCCGCCCCGTACGGGCCGACGCTGTACGGCGTGCGGACGAGCAGGATGGGGTACGTCTTGCTGTCGTCTTTCGGGGCGTACACGGTGGTGAACAGCTTCGTCCCGTCCCGCATCGGGACGCGGTACTCGGTCTTCGTGTAGTTCTGCTTGATCAGGTCCTTGACGTCGGCTTCGGGGTCCGGTTTGGGCAGTTGCACGACGACCGACGGCGGGGGCGTGGTCGCGGGTTGCGCGAACAGGACGCCGGATGAGATGAACAGCAGAGACAGGGCGACCCGCATGACGTGACCCTCGGTGTTGGGGTGAACAGACCCGGTTCGCCGCGAGACGAAGGCGAGCGTGTGGTGGGCGCGCGCGCCTTGGACCCGCGACTCACCACACATTCGGCCGGGGGTGAGGTCCCACCCACCCCTCACATCCACTTGAACAACTCGCTCCCGCCGACGATCGCCCCGGCGGCGGTGATGGCCACCAGCACCCCGGCGATCCCCAGCCGCACCCAGAACGCCCGGCGGTCGTGCCGGTCGGCCTTCCACGGCTGGTCCGCCAGCCCGAGCAGGTAGTCCACCCGCACCCCCATCGGCCCGTGCTGCCACGCCCGCACCCACCCGAACAGCCGCTGGACCAGGTTGCCCCGCCCGTCGGCGGCGTCCCACCCGTTCAGGATCAGCACCTTCTCCAACGCCCGCACCATCGCCCGCACCCCGGTCGGGCACAACCCCCGCCCGCCGGCGACGAACGCGGTGTCGGCGTCGTGCCCGGTGCACGCCGGGTTGCCGCACGACCCGGCCCGCGCGCCGAAGATGTCGGCCTGCCGCTCGCACACCCGCGACAGCCAGCCGAACACGGCGAACAGGTACAGGCCGAAGCAGGCCACCGACGGCAGGGCGACGAACGGGCGGAACGACGCCGGCAGGGTGATGGCGTCGGCGTGCTCGCCGAGGGCCGCTTTGGCCAGCAGCACCAGCCCGGACGCGGCCAGCCCGGTGAGGGACAGGAACACCATGTAGAACGGCAGGTGGCCGTACCGCGCGTGCCCGGCCTCGTGCCCGAACACCGCGTCCAGTTCGTCCGCCTCCAGCCCGTCCAGCAGGCGGTCGGTGAAGATGACGTACCGCGCCCACGGCACCACCCCGATGACCATGGCGTTCGCCATCACCCCGCGGGTGGGCCACAGGAGCAGGTCGGTGAACCGCACCCCGAGGCGGCGGGCGGTCGCCTCCAGCCGGTCCCGGATGGGGCCTTCGGGCAGCCGCTGCAGGCCGAGCAGTGGGCGGACGAGCAGCGGCAGGAAGACCGCCAGCGCCAGCCCCAGGAACACCAGCCCGAGCTGGTACCCCCAGTGCTCGGTCAGCCCGTCGACGTGGCGGGTGAGCGTCTGGTGGGAGACGTTCAGCAGCACCACCAGGAAGGCCGGGAAGAGGAACTGGCGGGCGTTGCTCACCCAGAAGCCGAACAGTGACCAGAACGGGCGGCCCGGGTGGGAGGCGCGGTACAGCGCCCGTTCGGCCGGCCAGTAGACGAACCAGTTGAGCGCCAGGGTGAGCAGGTACGGGCCGGGGACGAGCAGTTCGGCGAACGGCAGCAGGCCGTGCGGCGGGGCGCTGAACGTGACCCGCACCCAGTGCCCCCAGCCGAGGGCGAAGATGGCCACCGCCGTGACGCCCAGGTTCAGGTAGAAGGCCACCTGCCGCCACCGCCCGTAGAAGCGGGCCGCCTTGTTCCGCCGATCCGGGTGGCGGCGGATGACGCGGGCGGTGCGGAGGCTGACGGCCAGCGAGGCGAGCACCGACAGGCCGACCAGGGTGGCGGTGCAGGCGACGGTCATCTCGCGCGGGAACGGGGCGGACACCCACTCGCCGGACTCGTCGGGGGTCCGGTACGGGACCGCCGCCGCCGGCCAGGGCATGTCGAGGACCGACGCGACGAGCAGCAGGACGAGCAGCAGGGGCATAATCGTGTTCTGCTCGCTCCGCGAGCGGGTTCGGAAGACCGCTCGCGGAGCGAGCAGAGCACTTCAAAGGTTCACCCGACCGTCGCACTTCGCCCGTCCACGGTCAGCACCGTTCCCGGCTCGCGGTGCTTCCACCGCACGTACCCGAGGGCGACGCTCCCTTCCGCGCCGTACCGGCGGGCGGCCGACGTGACCGCCCCGGCGTCTTCGTCGCCGGCCAGGACCTTCGCCCCGACCGCCGGCGGGTCGCCGTCGAGCGTCAGCTTCACGAACGACCGCGGGGCATGTCCGGCCCGGTCGCGGCTCATGACGATCGGCTCTTGGCCGAGGTAGCACCCTTTGGAATACGACACGGCGCGGGCGGCGTTACCCACTTCCATGACGAACCGAGTGTCGTCGATGTCCGGGCCGTACAGCGGGGTGCCGGCGTTCACCCGCAGTTGCTCATACAACTCGGGCGAACCGACTTCGGCCCCGGCACTGACGACGGCCTGTCGCACCTGGTCGGCGCTCGCGGCATCACACACGAGGTCGTACCCCGGCATGCCGAGCGGGGTGCGAGAGCGGACGCTGCACTGTACCCCGGCAATCGTCCGCTCCATGTGCTGAAACTCGGCCAACTCAGGCACCGGTCCGACCAGCAATTCGAGCACCGCTGTCGCCGTCGGCCCGGCGAGATGAAACTGGGCGAACGCGGCGGTCACGTCTTCGAGTTCCACCTGCTCCGAGATGAGGTAGCGGTCGAGGTGTTTGAACAGCAGCTCGTTTCTGCCGGGGGTCGTCTCCACCCACAGGGCGTGATCCTTGTTCGGCAGCAGGGTGTGGTACACCCACGCCTGGAACAGCGCCTTCGCCCGGTGGTCGCAGAAGTACGTCTCGCACCCGCCGCCGAGGGGGATGGCCTTGATGTCGTTGGTGGACAGGTTGGACACGAACATCGGCGCGTCCGGGCTGGTCAGCCGCAGTTTGCCGGCGGCGGACGTGTCGAACAGGAAGGCGGGGGGCGCCATCGGAGACTCCTGGCGAGCGGCCCGCGTGAGCGGGCTGGTGGTGACAGAACCAGTGGGCTTACGACCCCGGCTCGCCGATACGCACCCTCATTTTGTACGCATCCGACAGGGCGATCACCCGCTCGGCGGAGGCGACCAAGCGGGCCAACTCCCGCTCCGAGCCGAGCCGGATGACGCCCAGGTCGTCGAGTTTCTCCTCGTCCCACCCGCTGCCCACGAACACCTGCTCGTCCTCCCCCCACGGCGGTTTCGCCGACAGCACGCTGTCAGCGGCACTCGTCAGGATCACCAGCCGCCCGCCGTCGACCAGGCACTTCCGCCCGTTCGCCACCGCCACCGCGAACTCGTCTGCGCTCACCGGCCCCGTCCCGACGATCACCAGGTCGGCCTTCTCCGTCACCCGGCCGCTCCAGCGGGCTTTCTGCCGCTTCCGCCCGTCGGTGGTCACGTCCCCGATGCCGGCCACCACTTCCGCCACGGTGTCCCCCGGCCCCTCGATGATCTGAACGTAGAAGGGCGTGCCCAACTGAAACGCCACCGCCTCGGACTCCACTTTGCGGGTGGCGGCGGTGCTGATGCCGCCGAGCGTCTCGGCGTTGCTTAAAGCCGGGAAGAGGGACGCCTCGGCCCCGTCGTACCCGCCCCACGCGGCGAACCGCCGGCCGCACAGCACGATCACGAAGTCGGCCTCGACGACGGTGCGGTTCAGGTACACCAGGCGGCCGGTCGAAGACGGCCCCAGGAACGCCACCCTCTTCACGTCGGTCGGGTCGTGCGTCTCGGCGTGGATGTCGCCCAGTTCGTCCGGCAGGTCGTCCACCCAGTCTTCGGACGCGGTCGGCGGGACGACCACAGTCACGGCGGACAGCGGCACCCCGCCGGCCTGCACCTCGGCGAGCAGCTCGCTCAGCAACTCGTTCAGGTGGGGGAGTTTGTCGTCCAGCACCACCGCCACGCGGTCGTCCGGGGTGAAGGCGGTGCGAAGCGGGACACCCAACCCGGTGGGTTTGGCGAGGGCGGCGCGCAGCAACTCGCTCGGGGTGGCGGAGACGGGGGTGACGTCGCCGCGTTCGACCGGCACCCACTTGTCGGCCGGCACGTCCACCGCCCAGGTGCTGTCGCCGACGGGAAACCGGAGCGGGGAACTCATGCGGTGCGGTCCGTGCGGTGTGAATGGGGAATTATAGGGCTGCCCGCCCCATCCACCGCAGTACCTCCCCCACGAAATCGACCGGCTCGAATTCCAACGTGTGTTCGGCGTGCGGGTAGTCGATGACGGTGACGCTCTTGGCGTTCCGCAGGCGGGTCAGGTACTTCCGCGTGCCGGGGTTGTCGAGGATGCGGTCCTTGCCCGCGAGCATGAGCAGCACCGGCGTTCGCACCTGCTTCACCGCCCGCTTCAGGTGCAGGTCAAACCGCACGCTCTCGAACAGGAACCGCGCGGTGGCGGCGGTCAGGCCGTGGCGGTCGGACGCGATGAACCGCTGCCAGTCGGCGTCGGCGGTGAACAGGTCGGGCTCGTTCAGCGGGATGGGGAACAGCTTGGTCGGGTTCAGGAATCGCGCCAGGGCGATGCGCAGGCGGGTGGGGAAGGGGGGCCGCACCTTCGCCACCAGACCGGGGCAGAGGAGCATCACACCGTCCACCAGGCCGGGCCGCTCCGCCGGCACGCCGAGGGCCAACTTGCCGCCCCACGAGATGCCACCGAGGAACAGCGGGAGGAAGCTGTCCGACTGGCGGACGTGCAGCAGGTACTCGGTCACGTCTTGCAGCAGCCGGCGGAAGTTCGGCGTGTCCCCGCGGCGGGCGGTGTTCAGGCCGGACCCGCGGCGGTCGAGGAAGTGAACTTCATACCCAGCAGCGGCGAAGGCGGCGATTGAACGCGAGTACCAACCGGCGTGGCTGCGGATGCCGTGCAGCAGGACGACCCGGCCGACGGGGTTGGTGGGTGTCGTAACGTGCGCGTAGAAGCGGTAGCCGTCGGAGGCGGGGAACACCCGGACCGGACTAGCCAATCAGCACCTCCCGCCGCACCGTCACGGCGTCCAGCCGGGCCGGGTCCACCGTCACCCCGGTGCCGCTGCCGACGAGCATCGGCGCCCACCCGCCGCGGCTGGCGAAGGTGACGTCCTCGGCGGTCAGGGCGTCCGTCACCAGGTGCCGGTCGAAGGAGCCTTCGCGGGCGGTGATGCCGCCCACGCTGCACGCGAACTGCCGCCCGGCCGCGCTCAGGATGCCGGTTTCGCCCACCTGACAGCCGAGCTGGTAGCCCAGGTTGTTCCGCCGGGCGAACTCGGCCAGCCGCAGGGTCGGGATGAACCCGCCGCACTTGCTCAGCCGCAGGTTGAACAGGTCGCACCACCCGCCGCCGACCGCCCGCACGGCGTCGGTCATGCCGCACAGCGACTCGTCCAGCATGACCGGCGTCTTCACCTGTTTCCGCACCTCGGCCAGTGCTTCCACCTGCTCGTGCGGCACCGGCTGTTCGACACTCCGCACGCCGTACCGCTCCAACTCGCGGATGCGGTCGGCGGCGGTGTCGGCGGTCCACGCCTCGTTGGCGTCGATGCGGACGTCGATTCCCGGCCCGACACACCGGCGGACGGCCCGCAGCCGCTTCACGTCGTCCTGCCCGGCGATGCCCACCTTCACCTTGATCTGGCGGAACCCGGCCAGCCGGTAGGCGAGCGCCTTGAACCGCAGTTTCCACCCGCGAGACGACAGCAGCACGCCGCTGTACTGCACCTTTTCGGCCGGCTGGTACAGGTCCGGGGCGAGCGCCTTCGCCACGTTCATCAGCGGCTCGCCGAGCGACCGGCCGAAGGCGTCCAGGTACGCCAGTTCGACCGCACACCGGGCGGCGTTCCCCTGGCACTTGCGGTCGTCGCCGGGGATGTCCGCCAGGGTGACGGCTTCCGCGTTCGCCAGCACATCGGGGAACTCGGACGCCGGCTTCAACTGGCGGGCGAGTTCGGACCGCTTCAACAACTCGATGGCGGAGTCGATCGTCTCGCCGGTGACGTACTCCCGCGGCACGCCCTCGCCGAACCCGACCTTGCCGTCGGACAACTGAACGCGGACGACCAGGTTGTCGGTCTCGGTGCGGGCGTGCGAGGCGTGCCTGACCGGCCGGCGGAGGTGGACGCGGACGTGCCGGGCTTCGAGCGAGACGACGTGCATGGGGCCGGTTCTCACCCTCTCCCCCTGAGGGAGAGGGTCGGACGGGGCGTTTCGCCCCGGACGGGGAGAGGGGTGGAAAAGGACCCCCTCTCCGGGCTCGTTTCGCTCGCCACCCTCTCCCTCAGGGGGAGAGGGTCATCGGATCACTTCTTCCGCGCGATCGCCTCCTGCACCGCCGTGCCCAGGTCGGCCGGCGTCTTGGCCACCACGATGCCTGCCGCCTCGAGCGCCTTGATCTTGTCGGCGGCGCTGCCGCTGCCGCCACTGATGATCGCCCCGGCGTGCCCCATCCGCCGGCCGGGCGGGGCCGTCTGCCCGGCGATGAACGCGGCCACCGGCTTGGTCACATGCTTCTTCACGTACTCGGCGGCGGCTTCTTCCGCCGTCCCGCCGATCTCGCCGATCATCAGGATCGCTTCCGTCTGCGGGTCGTCCTGGAACAGCTTCAGGCAGTCGATCTGGTTGGTGCCGATGATCGGGTCGCCGCCGATGCCCACGCAGGTGGTCTGCCCGTACCCGAGTTGGGTGAGTTGGAAGACGGCTTCGTACGTCAGCGTGCCGGAGCGGCTGAGCACGCCGATGCCCGTGCCGCCGGGCTTCACCGGGGTGTGGATGTAGCCCGGCATGATGCCGATCTTGCACTCGCCGGGGGTGATGACGCC